>NZ_CP058349.1:321000-642000 GCF_013395055.1 Pseudomonas sp. ABC1 | reverse complement strand
AAAACAGCGCGACTATGCCCTGGCGCCGGCGGGCCTGCCGCTGGTGCAGCACGCCTTGCCGGCCCTGCTGGAACTGGTGGACGAGAAGGTGTTGCCGCTGACCCGGCTGGTGCACAAGACCAGCCACGCGGTCGCCGAGCTGTTCGCCATCCGCGAGCGTGGCTACCTGCGCGAAGGCTATTGGGCCGACCTGGCCCTGGTCGAACGCCTGCCGCGCCCCTGGCCGGTGGAAGAACAACCGCTGCTGGCGCAGTGCGGCTGGACGCCGTTCCAGGGGCGCCGTTTCCGCCACATCGTGCGCACCACCCTGGTCTCCGGGCAACTGGCCTGGCACGGCGGGCGCGTGCAGGACGACTGCCAGGGGCTGCCGCTCGCCTTCGAGCGCTGACTGAGGACAGGGCGGGCCATGCGCCCGTCGATAAAACCACGTTATATCGCCAGGTATCGCCATGACCGAACAGGAGCTCCTTCGACAACCCGCCAGCGCCTATATGGATGAGCGCCAGCAGGCGTTCTTCCGTGAGCTGCTGCTGGCGCAGCGCCAGGAGCTGCAAGCACGTATCGAAAACGAATTCGAGGCCTTGCGCGAGCATCAACCCAGCAGCGACCCGGCGGATATCGGCAGCGCCGAGGAGCAACGGCAATGGCAACTGCGCCTGCTGGAGCGCGAGAAGAAACTGCTGGACAAGATCGACCAGGCGCTCGAACGCCTGGCACGTGGCGAATACGGCTGGTGCGCCGAAACCGGCGACGCCATCGGCCTCAGACGCCTGCTGCTGCGCCCCACCGCGACCCTGTGCATCGAAGCCAAGGAGCGCCAGGAGCAGCGCGAAAAACATCAGCGTGATCGTGACTGAACGAGGAAACCATGAACCCGCAACGCCTACCTGTAACCGTGCTCTCCGGCTTTCTCGGCGCCGGCAAGAGCACCTTGCTCAACCATGTACTGAAGAACCGCGAGAACCGCCGCGTGGCGGTGATCGTCAACGATATGAGCGAAATCAACATCGACGGCAGCGAGGTGCAGCGCGATGTAAGCCTCAACCGTGCCGAAGAGAAACTGGTGGAGATGAGCAACGGTTGTATCTGCTGCACCCTGCGCGAGGACCTGTTGCAGGAGGTCAGCCGTCTGGCGCGAGAAGGCCGCTTCGATTACCTGCTGATCGAGTCCACCGGTATCGCCGAGCCGCTGCCGGTGGCCGAGACCTTTACTTTCCGCGATGAGCAGGGCCGCAGCCTGTCCGACCTGGCGCGGCTGGACACCATGGTCACGGTGGTCGACGGGGTCAATTTCCTGCGCGATTTCCATGAGTCGCAAAGCCTGGCCAGTCGTGGCGAGAGCCTGGGCGAAGAAGATGAGCGCTCGATCACCGACCTGCTGATCGAACAGGTGGAGTTCGCCGACGTGCTGCTGATCAGCAAGATCGATCTGATCGCCAGCGCCGAGCGCGAGGAACTGACGGCCATCCTGCGCAGCCTCAACCCCCATGCGGACATCCTGCCGGTGAGCATGGGCCAGGTGCCGCTGGAGCGTATCCTCGACACCGGCCGCTTCGACTTCGAGCGCGCCGCCGAGGCGCCGGGCTGGCTCAAGGAACTGCGTGGCGAGCATGTGCCTGAGAGCGAGGAGTACGGCATTGCCGCCACGGCCTACCGCGCCCGGCGTCCCTTCCATCCGCAGCGCTTCCACGACTTGGTCACCCAGCCCTGGAGCAACGGCCGCCTGCTGCGCTCCAAGGGCTTTTTCTGGCTGGCCAGCAAGTACCGCGAAGCGGGGAGCTGGTCACAGGCGGGGGGGCTGATGCGCCATGGCCTGGCGGGTGCCTGGTGGCGCTTCGTGCCCAGGGCGCAGTGGCCGCAGGACGAAGAGGGCCTGCAAGCCATCCTGAAAAACTGGACGCCCGAGGCCGGCGACTGCCGCCAGGAACTGGTGTTCATCGGCCAGAACATCGACTTCGAGCGACTGACGGCAGCGCTGGATGCCTGCCTGCTCGACGACCAGGAGATGGCCGCCGGGGTCGAGGCCTGGCAGCGGCTTGCCGATCCTTTCGGGCCTTGGGGCTGAGCCACTGCAAGGCTTTCTGCAGCGCGCGTCGCTCCGGGGCCGCGGACGTTCGATGGGCGCGGGACGTCTCCATGCCCAGCGCCATGCTGCCAGCGGTCATCGCTCAACGCACGATTGGGTAGAAGCCCTCCGGGGTTGGCGTCCACAGGATATCGCTGGCGAAAGCCTGCTCCAGCGCACCCGAGTGACGGACCTGCTCCGGTGTGCCGCTGTACAGCAGGCGACCTCCAGAAAGAATGGCGATGCGGTCGGCGAAGCGCATCGCCAGTCCCAGGTCGTGCAGCACCAGCAGCATCGAGCATCCCGGCAGGCGTGTGCGCAGGTAGCGCATCAGGGCGAGTTGGTGGCCGACATCCAGGGCTGCGGTCGGCTCGTCGGCGAGCAGCAACGGCGATCCCGCCGCCAGTGCCCAACCGATGGCGGCCCGGGCGCGTTCGCCGCCGGACAGCTGCGACAGGCGGCGCGTCAGCAGTGCACCGATATCCAGTGAATCCACCAGCTCATCCGCGACCATCGCCGGCTTTTTGCCCTCTGCAGACCTGCCGCCCCGGCTGGCGCCGAGGGCGAGCAGCTCCGCGACGTCGAGGTCCCACTGGCTGCGAAAGTCCTGCGGCAGGTAGGCCAGTGCACGGGCTCGTTGCAGCGGGGGAAGGCGCGCCAGTGGCTGGTCGTCCAGGCGTACCTCGCCCGCGCGAGGCTCCAGCAACCCGGCCAGGCTGCGCAGGGCGGTGCTCTTGCCCGAGCCGTTGGGGCCGACCAGCACCAGCAGTTCGCCGTCATGAAGCGACAGATCCAGTCCGTCCAGTACTCGCTTGCCGGACAGATCGATGCACAGGTCGTGTGCGCTCAGGCGTATCGGCGCAGTGGTCATGGCGAAGGCCTCGCACGGATCAGCAGCAACAGGAAGAAGGGCGCGCCGATCAGTGCGGTCAGCAGCCCGAGGGGAATCTCGGCCGGTGGTAGCAGGGCACGGGCGAGGCCATCGAGAACCGCCAGCAACGCCCCCGAAGCCAGCGCGCTGGCCAGTGCCAGCCGCTTGTGGCTCGGCCCCAGCAGCCAGCGCACGGCATGCGGTGCGACCAGGCCGACGAAGCCGACCAGGCCGCCCCAGGATACCGCCAGGGCGGTGATGGCCGCCGCCAGCAACAGCGCCTGGTGGCTGAAGCGCCTGGGGTTCAGCCCCATGCTCTGGGCCACCTGTTCGCCCAGGCCGAGCAGGTCCAGGCCGTGGGCCAGGCGCAGGGTCAGCCATAGGGCGAGGGCCGTCAGCAGCGCGAGCAGGGCCAGGGACGACCAGTCTGGCGTATGGATACCGCCCAGGGTCCAACTGAGCACCACCTGCAGGTTCACGCTTTCGTCGGAGAGGGCCAGCAGCAACAGGCTGCGCAAGGCGCCGAGCAGGGCCGCCACGGCAATGCCGGCCAGCAGCAGGCCGCTGGTGTCGGTGATGCGGGTCAGGCGGGTGATGGCCAGTACCAGCAGGGTCGCGCCCCAGGCACCGAGGAAGGCCAGCAGCGGCAGGGACAGTGCCACCGCAAGCGGCAGCGGCACCAGCAGTGCGATGGCCGCGCCGACCGCCGCGCCGGGGGCGCTGCCAAGCAGGTAAGGTTCGGCCAGTGGGTTGCGGAAGACGCCCTGGAAAATCACCCCGGCCAGGCCCAGGCAGGCACCGACACAGAAGGCGGCAAGCACCCTCGGCAGGCGCCAGTGCACCAGCAACTGGCCAAACGGGCTGTTCGCCGTGCGGGTGTCGAACAGCTCTGCCAGATCGTGCGGGGCCAGCAGGTCCGCGCCCAGCCAGAGTCCCAGTAGCACGGCTGGCAGTGGCAACAGGCAGATCAGGCGGTAACGCGCAGTACGGGTCATGGGGAGGGCATTCCAGGCGATGGCTCGGCAAAGGCCGAAGGGTGCAGCAGGCGTGCCAGTTGCTCGACACCTTCGACTACCCGCGGGCCGGGGATCAGCAGCAGGGCGCTGGGCAGTGCCGCGAGTCGGTTGTCGCGTACCGCGCCAATGCTGGCCCAGCCCGGGCGCTGCGGCAGTGCCTGCAAGCGTTCGGGCGGGCCGGCGACGACGATATGCCCGGGGTTGGCACGAAAGACCGATTCGCCTCCGACCTGGCTCAGCGCATTGCCCGCGAAGACATTCTCGCCACCGGCCAGGCGCAGGATATCGGCGGTGTAGGTGCCGTCGCGCACGCTCAGGTAGGTGCCACGCTCGCTGGCGCCGGTTTCCAGGTAGACGCGAACCGGCGCTTGCCCGGCGAGGCGCGCCCGTACCGCTTCCAGACGCGCATCCAGGTTGGCCAGCAGTTGCCGGGCCTGTGCCTCGTTGCCGGTGGCGCTGCCGAGCAGGCGGATATTCGCCATGACCGTGTTCAGGTCGCGATGGTCGAGCACCAGCGCCGGAATGCCGATGCGTTGCAGCGGCTCGACCAGCGTCGCGGCCTGGCGTGCCGGGGTCATCACCACAAGGTCTGCGCGCAGGCGTGCGATCGCTTCCACGGAGAACCCCAGGCGACCGCCGACCTTGGCGCGCTCTGCGATCTCCGGCGGGTAGCGGGTGAAGGCCTCGACACCGACGATGGCATCGCCAGCACCGATGCCGTTGAGGATTTCGACGTTACTGGCAAAGATCGCGACGATGCGCCGGGGCTTGGCGGGGATTTCCACCTGGCGACCCAGCGCGTCGACCACCAGGCGTGGAAAGCCCTGGCTGTCGACGGGCTGTGCCAGCGCGATGCCGCTCAGCAGCATCAGCCACAGCGGCCAGATACGCGGCATCAGAAGCGGTAATGCGCGCCGAGGTACAGCTCGCGTCCCGGGTTGCTGTTGCCCAGGCCGCCGTTCGAGGCTGCCGGGTCGGCGCTGGTGGAGTGGTTGCCGGTGGCGATGAACAGCGAGCTGCGGTCGATATCGAACAGGTTGTTGATGCCCGAGAACAGCGACAGGTCGCGGGTCAGCTGGTAGTTGCCACGCAGGTTGAAGACCCAGAACGACGCTTTGCGGTGCACGTAGTTGGCATGCGGTTCGCCCGCCGGGATCAGCAGTTTCTCTTCGGTGTTGTAGAAGATCGGCCCGCGCAGGATGGCCGTCAGGCCCAGGTCCCAGGCGTTCTGCCGGCCATAGATCAGGCCCAGGCTGGCCTGGTGCTGGTACATGCGCTGGATCTGGTCGCGGTGCGTGCCGATGAGGGTGCTCGAAGCGCCCCGGTCTTCCATGTCGAAGTTCCAGATGCCGCTGGCGTTCAGCCGCAGTAGCTGTTCGCCCTGTAGGGCCAGCGCGTTGGCCAGGTCGTATTGCCATTGTGCTTCGAGGCCACGGATCACCGCATCGCCCTGGCCATTGGTGTACTGGCTGACCGTGCTGCTCAGCGGTCGGGTGGTGATGCGGTCGCGGATGCGGTTCTGGAACAGTGCCAGATCGAAGAACTGGTTGCCGTGGGCGACGGTCAGGCCGGTTTCGAACTGCAGGCTGGTTTCCGCCTTCAGGCTGGCGTTGCCCAGGGTCTGGGTGCCGCTGGTGGTAGTGAAGTCGGCCGCCAGTTCGCCGGCCAGTGGAGCGCGGAAGCCAGTGGAGACGCCCGCACGCAGTTTCAGCCAGTCGAGTGCCTGGAAGGCGGCACCAAGGCTGTAGGTGACGTCATTGAAGCTGCGGGTCTTCTCCTCCAGCAGTGGCATGTGATCGGTGGCCACGGTGGATGAGCGGCCATAGCTGTAGCGGGCGCCGCCACGCAGGGTCAGGCGATCGTCCAGCAGGCGCTGGATCAGCTCGGCATAGAGGGCGGCGGAGAGGTCGTCGGAGTTGATGTCGTAAGGCGCGGCCTGGCTGCTGGTGGAGCCGCTGACCGAGACACGGAAGCGCTCATTGCGCAGCTTGCTCTTCTCCAGGTCGACGCCTAGCAGCAGGTCGGTGCTCGGGCCCAGCAGAATCTGGGGCGTCAGCCTGAGGCCGTAGCCACTGAGCTTGCGCTCGATGTTGTCCTTGCTGAAGCCGGCGGCGCCGCTGCTCTGGCGTTCCGAGCCCCAGTGCAGGTCGTCGACGTCGCGGAAGGCATAGGCCTGGGCCGCCCAGTTCATCCAGTCGCCGACGCGCGCGGTCCAGTTGGCCTCGATGGACTGGTTGTAGCGGTTGTCGTAGTTGTTGTAGTCCCACTGCGAACCCCGGAAGCCGGCATCGTAGATGCCGTCGGAGCGCAGGGTCAGCTCGAAGCGCTGGTCGTCGCCGGCGTCGTAGCCGAGGGCGAGCAGGCCGCCACGGCGTTTCCAGGCGGTGTTGTGCTGGGTGCCGTCATCGCTGCGGTAGTCGCTGCGGCGCCCGGCATCGAAGCCGATGTAATAGTCCAGCGCGCCGAGCATGCCGCTGCTGTACAGCGAGCCCTGGCCCAGCCCCCAGGAGCCGGCTTGCAGGGTGGCGCCGTTGCCGCTGGTGTTGCGCCCGTCACGGGTGATGATGTTGACCACTCCACCGATGGCCTGGCTGCCGTAGATCACCGATGCCGGGCCGCGGATGATCTCGATGCGCGCCACCTGGGCTGGCGACAGCTTGGAGATGTTCGCCGTACCCGAGCGGCGGCCGTTGACCAGTACCGTCACCTGGCTGCGGTAATCGCGGCCCTGGCCGTCGGTGGAGCCGCCACGGATGTTGATCGAGGTCTGCCCCGGCGTCCATTCGCTGAAGAAGCCGACGGCATTCTCGGCCAGCAGGTCGGTGAGGCTGCGTGCCGACGAGCGCTCGATCTGTTCGCTGTCGATGACCTGGACCGTGGAGGTGGTGTCCCTGAGGGACTCATTGGCGCGCGGCGCGCTGATCAGCGATGAGTCCATCTGCAGGATGCCGGGGCTGCTGTCCGCCACGGCAATGCCTGCCATGCCGAACAGCAGAGGCAGGCTGCCAAGGGTGATACGTGTGTAAGGCATGTGGTGTCCTCTGTCTTCGAGTCGCGTGGTCAGGCGTGCCAGATCAGCGTGGCGGCACATTTGGGGGCGCTGGCCAGCCAGCCGCCGGGAACTTCCTGCAAGTGTTCGCGCAGGTGGGCGTGCAAGTGCCGCAGGCGCTGTTTGTCCAGGGGGCCGAGCTTTTCCTGGAAATGCGCCAGGGCATCGTCGTAGTGGGGAAAGACGGTCGAAAAGCGCCAGTGGGTGAAGTGAATGGCGTCCGGACGCAGCCGTTCGCCGAGGTCGTCCAGCACCAGCAGGTGGCCGGGGGTGGTGTCGCTGCCGTGCAGAGAGGCGGGCAGGAAGCCGGACAGGCAATAGGTGCGCGGGCCTTCCTGGGCCGGCACGTTCCAGGCCAGGGCTCGGCGTGCCAGGGGGCGGACATGTTCGAGAAGGTGGCGTGCCTGGCCGTCCGCCACCGGGATATTGGCGCACAGCACCACCTCGGCGGGCGCCAGCGAAAGACGGGGGATGTCTTGCCACAGGCTGTCATGCAGGCGCAGCTCGATACCTGGCGTTCGGGCTGCGAGAGCGCTGATGCAGGTGCGCATGTAGGCGTTGGGTTCCAGGGCTGTCCAGCGTCCGCTGTCTTGCAGCAGTGCCTGGCCGAGCAGGCCGGAACCTGCGCCGATGTCGAGCAGGTCGCCACAGTGCCCCAACGTCTGGCGCAGGGCTGTACCTACCGTGGACAGGTAGTCGGACGCCGCCAGGTGTTCGGCATAGAAGGCGGCCTCGCGGTCACTCCAGACCGAGGTGGCAGGCGGCGCAGCAGGGGATGGCGTGGGCATCGTGATTCCAGTTGCACAGGATGGGGCCTGGCAGCCGGGCAGGGGATGTGCGCAAGGGTGGGCGGTGCGGGGAATGGCCTGCCCATCGGTCTGCGCCCGCCCACCGCGGGTTGCCGTTCGTTGGAATCAGGCCGGTCTCCGGGCTTGCGAGGGGCATGGAACATTCACCTTCCCATGCCGGCTGGCACAGTGGTCTGTCGAATGTTTCGCTCGCTTACCGTTGCGGGGGCAGCGCCGGACTGGTCAATGCAGATGACGCACCGGCTTCCCGTTTAACCCCATGCCGCAAGACATGGGACACCTGAAACAGTCGGGCATCTGAACATCGCCGGCCGGTTACGTCAATCGGTTGTGCCAGGCCGGATCTGAAAGCAGAAAGGCCACTTCCGCAAGGACGGAAGTGGCCTTTTAACTGGTACCCGAGGCCGGACTCGAACCGGCACGCCTTGCAGCGGGGGATTTTCTTACCACTTCGACTTTCGCCGCCGTCGCGTCCGTTGGAACGCTGCGTTCGTGGTCTGGAGCACGCCTTCACCCTAGCCATCATTCAGCCGTAGGTGCCCGCCGTCTGCTCTCTACACCTTCCCGGTCGCGGGACCGGGCTTGGCTCGGCGTTGGCTCGGATACCGTGATATCCAGGGCGTTCGCCGAGTTTGACGGGCTTCACCTCAGGGGTTTCCCCTTGAGGGCTCAAATGTTCAAGTCCCCTGTGTCTACCATTTCACCACTCGGGCAAGCGGTTGCAACATCCGGCGGCCTTCCGTTCTCGAAACTTCATTCGGGAACGTGTTGCATTCTCGGCCGGATCGTCGCGGCGCAGGACTATAACCACAGGGTAGGGCTTGCGCAAGCGAACCATGGCGGTGCGTCCGTTCGATCATGCCGGAGCGCTGCCCGGAACGGAGGCGCCAGGCAAGGGGGGAAGTGGTCGTCCGGACACAACCTTGGTATGCATTGCAATGGTTGAGCAATGCAGTAGGCTGTGCCGACCGTTACAAAATAATAAAGAGCGTTACATGAGCCCGGACATCAGCTTGCAGCGCAAATTTGTTTCTCCGGAAATCATTTTCGGTGCCGGTTGCCGCCACAGCGTGGGCAATTGCGCGGCCAATTTCGGCGCGCGCAAGGTGTTCCTAGTGTCCGACCCCGGCGTCGTCGCGGCGGGCTGGGTGGCGGACGTACAGGCCAGCCTGGAGCGGCAGAACATCGCCCATTGCCTGTTCACCGATGTTTCACCCAACCCGCGTACCCATGAAGTCATGCATGGCAGCGAGGTGTATCGCAGCGAAGGGTGCGACGCCATCGTCGCGGTCGGTGGCGGCAGCCCGATGGATTGCGCCAAGGGTATCGGCATCGCCGTCGCCCATGGGCGGCCGATCACCGAGTTTGAAGGTGTGGACACGCTGCGTGTGCCCAGTCCGCCGCTCATCCTCATCCCGACCACGGCGGGCACCTCGGCGGACGTGTCGCAGTTCGTGATCATCTCCAACCAGCAAGAGCAGATGAAGTTCTCCATCGTCAGCAAGGCCGCGGTGCCCGATGTGTCGCTGATCGATCCGGAAACCACGCTCAGCATGGACCCGTTCCTGGCCGCCTGTACCGGGATCGACGCGTTGGTGCATGCCATCGAGGCATTCGTTTCCACCGGGCACGGCCCGCTGACCGACCCCCACGCGCTGGAGGCCATGCGGCTGATCAATGGCAACCTGGTGCAGATGATCGCCAACCCGCAGGACATCGCCCTGCGCGAGAAGATCATGCTGGGCAGCATGCAGGCCGGCCTGGCGTTCTCCAATGCCATTCTCGGCGCCGTGCATGCCATGTCCCACAGCCTGGGCGGCTATCTCGACCTGCCGCACGGGCTGTGCAACGCCTCGCTGGTGGAGCATGTGGTGGCCTTCAACTACAAAGCGGCACCGGAGCGCTTCAAGGTGGTGGCGGAAACCTTCGGCATCGACGTGCGCGGCCTGACCCACGTGCAGATCCGCAATCGCCTGGTCCAGCACCTGATCGAGTTCAAGCAGTCCGTGGGTTTCCGCCAGACGTTGAGCCTGCACGGGGTCTCGGTGTCCGATATTCCGATGCTGTCGAAACACGCCATGCAGGACCCGTGCATCCTGACCAACCCGCGTTCGTCGACACAGCGTGATGTCGAGGTCGTCTATGCCGAAGCCCTCTGACGAGCAGCAACAGGCCCTGGCCGGCCTGCTCGGATTGGGCACCCATTCGGCGCGCAAGAGCCACTACCCGGAGTTGCAGGCACGGCTCGAAGAGCTGGAGGAAGAGCGCAACCGCTACAAGTGGCTGTTCGAGCATGCTGTTCACGGCATCTTCCAGGCCGGCTTGCAGGGCGGCATGCGTGCGGCGAACCCGGCGCTGGTACGGATGCTGGGCTATGAGTCGGTCGAGCAGGCCATGTGCGAGCTGAGCAAGCGCTCGCACAACCTGTTCGTCGGTGGGGAGGCCGAGCTCGTCAGCATCCGTCGGACGTTGAGCCAGGAGCGAGGCCTGTTCGGCTATGAAACGCGCCTGCGTCGCAAGGACGGCAGCGCCATCGACGTGATGATGAACCTGCTGCTGAAGCCGGGTGACGAGGCGCTGGTCGAAGGGTTCGTCGCCGACATCACCGAGCGCAAGCAGGCCCAACTGCATCTCATGCAGCTCAATGAGCAACTGGAACTGCGTGTCGCCGAGCGCACGAGTGAGCTGCGCGAGGCGCGTGATGCCGCCGAGGCGGCCAACCTCAGCAAGGACAAATACCTGGCAGCGGCCAGCCATGACCTGTTGCAGCCCCTGAATGCCGCGCGGCTGCTGATCTCGACCCTGCGCGAGCGCAGCCTGCCCGTGGCCGAGCAGACACTGGTGGAACGTGCCCACCAGGCGCTCGAAGGGGCCGAGGACCTGCTGACCGATCTGCTGGATATTTCCAAGCTGGATCAGAGTGCGATCAAGCCGGATATCCACGACTACCGGCTGGACGAGATCTTCCGCCCCTTGTTGTCGGAGTTCCAACCGGTCGCCCAGGCCAAGGGGCTCGAACTCGAATGCTATATCCCGGCCGTTACCATCCGAGGTGATTTCCGCCTGCTGACCCGCATCCTGCGTAACTTCCTCAGCAACGCCTGCCGCTACACCGACCAGGGGCGTGTGCTGCTGGGCGCGCGCAAGCGCAATGGGCACGTGCGCCTGGAGGTCTGGGACACCGGCCGGGGCATCGCGCCGGAGCAGATCGAGTCGATCTTCCTGGAGTTCAACCAGTTGGGGGTGCAGAGAGCTGTGGAGCGGGCAGGGGTCGGGCTTGGCCTGGCGATCGTCGAGCGTATCGCGAAGATGCTCGATTACCGGATCGAAGTGCTGTCGCAAGCCGGGCATGGCTCCATGTTCAGCGTCCATGTGCCGTTGGGGCAACCTGTGGATGAGCCGCAGGCCGGGTTTCCGGCGCTGGTGCCGGTGGTGGGTGACCCCCTGCCAGGGCGCCGCTTGCTGGTGATCGACAACGAGGTCAGCATCCTGCTGAGCATGCGTGCCTTGCTGGAGCAGTGGGGCTGCGAGGTCCTGACGGCGACGGATCGGCAGGAAGCCTTTGCGGTCCTGGCGTCACGGGCGCCCGACCTGATACTGGCCGACTACCACCTGGACCTTGGTGTGACTGGCTGGGACGTGGCACAGAGCGTGCGGCGCCACTTCGCCAGGGCGATACCGGTGGTGATGATCACCGCGGATCGCAGCGACCAGTGCCGCCAGCAATTGCAGGGCCTCAACGTACCCGTGCTGAACAAACCGGTGAAGGCTGGCAAGATGCGTTCGGTCCTGAGCCATCTGGTGCAACGACGCGAAGTGCTTGCGGAACCGGACCCAGGCAGGGTTTCATAACCCTTATTCAGGTAGGGTAATGCTTCCCGGCAACATGGACGCCGTGGAGGCGGGCATTCCCCCCTGGCGGTCTGCTACAGTCTCCTGCGCAGGCCATTTGCTCTGTCCAGATTCAATTGCGTACAACGAGGTATCAGCTTGATTAGGGTGCTGGTGGTCGATGACCACGATCTGGTACGCACGGGAATCGCCCGTATGCTGGCCGATATCACAGGGCTTGATGTCGTCGGTCAGGCCGAATCCGGCGAGGAAGCGATCAGCAAGACCCGCGAGCTCAAGCCCGATGTGGTGCTGATGGATGTGAAGATGCCAGGCATCGGCGGCCTGGAAGCCACGCGCAAACTGATGCGCAGTCATCCGGACCTCAAGGTGATCGCGGTCACGGTATGCGAGGACGATCCTTTCCCGACTCGGTTGTTGCAGGCTGGCGCCGCGGGTTACCTGAGCAAGGGTGCGGCACTGGATGAAATGGTGCAGGCCATCCGCAAGGTCTTTGCCGGGCAGCGCCACATCAGTCCGCAAATCGCTCAGCAACTGGCACTCAAGCCGTTCCAGTCGTCAGCAGACGGATCGCCCTTCGACCTGTTGTCCGAGCGGGAAATGCAGATTGCGCTGATGATCGCCAACTGCCAGAAGGTCCAGGCCATTTCCGACACGCTGTTCCTGTCGCCGAAGACCGTCAATACTTATCGCTACCGCATCTACGAGAAACTGGGGATTTCCAGCGACGTGGAGCTGGCGCTGCTTGCCGTACGCCACGGAATGGTCGACGCCATCAGCTGATGAACACTTTCGACTCGTCCGCTTTCCTGGCCGCCTGCAGCGGACGGCCAGGTGTCTACCGCATGTTCGACAGCGACGGCAACCTGCTGTACGTCGGCAAGGCGAAGAACCTCAAGAAACGCCTCTCAAGTTATTTCCGCAAGACCGGGCAGGCACCGAAGACGGCAGCGCTGGTGGCGAAGATCGCCCAGGTGGAAACCACCATCACCTCGAACGAGACCGAGGCCCTGCTGCTCGAACAGACGCAGATCAAGCAGTGGCGTCCGCCGTACAACATCCTGCTGCGCGACGACAAATCCTATCCGTATGTCCTGCTGTCCAGCGGCGACTATCCGCGCCTGGGGATTCATCGCGGTGCGAAGAAGGAAAGTGGCCGCTACTTCGGGCCTTATCCGAGTGCCCTGGCGATACGCGAGAGCCTGAACCTGCTGCAGAAGACTTTCCTGGTGCGCCAGTGCGAGGACAGTTACTTCCGCAACCGTACCCGGCCTTGTCTGCAATACCAGATCAAGCGCTGCAAGGCGCCCTGTGTCGGGCTGGTGTCGCCCGAGGAATATGCGCAGGACGTGCGCCACTCGAGCATGTTTCTCGAAGGCCGCAGCAATGCCCTGGCCGACGAACTCTCGCGTTCGATGGAGCAGGCGGCGATGGCGCTGGATTTCGAGCAGGCTGCGCAGTTGCGTGACCAGATCGCGCTGTTGCGGCGGGTGCAGGACCAGCAGAGCATGGAGGGCGGCCATGGCAATGTGGATGTCGTTGCCGCGGTGGCCAGTCCGGGCGGTGCCTGTGTGCACCTGATCAGTGTGCGCGCCGGGCGGGTGCTGGGCGGCAAGAACTTCTTCCCCAAGGTAGCCATCGAGGAGCGCCCCGAGGACGTCCTGCTGGCATTCCTCGAACAGTATTACCTGAGCGCGCAGGAGCGCGACTTGCCCAGTGAGCTGATCGTCAATGCCATGCATGAGGATTACGCCACCCTGATCGATGCCATGGCTCAACTGCATGGCGTGGAGATCGGTATTGCGCACCGTGTGCGTGGTACGCGGGCGCGCTGGCAGCAGTTGGCCCTGACCAATGCCGAGCAGGCGTTGGCGGCGCGCCTGGCCAATCGTCAGCATGTCGAGGCGCGTTTCGAGGCGCTGGCGGAAGCCCTGCAACTGGATGCGCCGCCTGCGCGGCTGGAGTGCTTCGATATCAGCCATTCCAGCGGTGAGGCGACCGTGGCGTCTTGCGTGGTATTCGGGCCGCAGGGGCCGATCAAGTCCGACTACCGTCGCTACAACATCGAGGGCGTGGCGGCGGGGGACGACTATGCCGCCATGCGCCAGGCCTTGACGCGGCGCCTGCGCAGGTCGGTGGATGGCGCCGGCAAGTTGCCGGACATTCTGCTGGTGGACGGTGGCAAGGGGCAGCTGAACATGGCCCGGGAAGTGATCGAGGAACTGGGTGTGCAGGGGCTGACGTTGCTTGGCGTGGCCAAGGGTGTCACGCGCAAACCTGGACTTGAAACACTTTACCTGAATGATATCGCCCATGAGTTCACCCTGCCGGGCAATTCACCGGCCCTGCACCTGATCCAGCAGATCCGCGACGAGTCGCACCGTTTCGCTATCACCGGGCACCGCGCACGGCGTGGCAAGACGCGGCGTACGTCAACGCTGGAGGATGTGCCTGGCATCGGTCCCAAGCGGCGCCGCGAGTTGCTCAAGCACTTTGGTGGGCTCCAGGAGTTGTCCCGTGCCAGCAGCGACGAGATTGCCAAGGCACCGGGTATCAGTAAAAAGCTTGCCGAGTCGATTTATGCAACGTTGCACAGTGAGTAGAATCCCCACCAAATCTGTCGATCAATGGTATCCATGAACATTCCCAACATTCTTACCGTACTTCGGGTACTGCTGATTCCGATCTTCGTCCTGTTGTTCTACCTGCCGTTCGGCTGGAGCTACCTGGCCGCCAGCGCGGTCTTCACGGTGGCCGCCGTCACCGACTGGCTGGATGGCTACCTGGCGCGCCGCCTGCAACAGAGCACGCCGTTCGGAGCCTTCCTCGACCCGGTTGCCGACAAGCTGATGGTCGCGGTGGCACTGGTGCTGTTGGTCGAAGAACACGCCAACCTGTGGCTGACGCTGCCGGCAGTGATCATCATCGGTCGCGAGATCGTCGTCTCGGCCCTGCGCGAGTGGATGGCCGAGCTGGGGGCGAGGGCGCACGTGGCGGTTTCCAGCCTGGGCAAATGGAAGACCACGGCGCAAATGGTTGCGCTGGTCATCCTGCTGGCCAACCCGCCGGCCCTGACCATCTGGGTCGGCCTGGGGTATGCCTTGCTGCTGGTAGCGGCTGCGCTGACCATCTGGTCCATGGTGCATTACCTGCTGGCCGCCTGGCCGCACCTGAATCCCGAGGAAAAGAAATAAAACTTTTTTAATCAAGGGGTTGACGGCGCCTTTGGAATCTATAGAATGTCGCCCTGTCACCAAGACAAGCGGGAATAGCTCAGTTGGTAGAGCACGACCTTGCCAAGGTCGGGGTCGCGAGTTCGAGTCTCGTTTCCCGCTCCAATTTATGATTTACAGACATCCACTGACGTCTGTAAATCGTTGAAAACAGGACCTTCGGGTCCTTTTTTCATTCCAGCAACGTCCACTGAAATCCACCTGTATCTGCGACTTTTTAGTCCATAATTTAGTCCATAAATACGGGTAAGCGTGGTTCCGCATTGTTGCTGGGTGCGAGCGGTGATCGAGTCCAGGATGGGCCCTAACTCTGCAAGTTAGGAGCTACACCATGGCACTCTCCGACATGGCCGTTCGCAAGTCCAAAGCAACTGGCAAAGCCTACACACTAGGCGATATCGACGGTCTTTCTCTCGCTGTCACTGCTCAAGGCGGCCGCACTTGGCACTTCCGCTACTGCTGGGCGGGCAAACAAAAACGCATGTCTCTGGGCACCTATCCTGAAGTTGGCCTGCGTGAAGCCCGAGAGCTGCGTGATCAGGCGCGTGCGCTCCTGGCGAAAGGCATCAACCCCAAGCTCGATCGCAAACACAAGCGCCAGGCTGTGAAACTGGCAGATGAGCACACCTTCAAGGCAGTGTTCCTGCAATGGGTAGAGCATCGGAAACTGGAACTCAAGGAGGGTCGCCAGAGTACGCTGTCGCAGATCAACCGAATTTTCGGGAAAGATGTGCTACCCACGCTGGGCAAGCTTTCCATCTACGATGTCCGCCGCACCGACCTGCTTGACGTACTGGCCAAGATCGAACAGCGCCGAGCGTTCACCACCGCCGAAAAGGTCCGGACTTGGTTTAACCAACTTTTCCGCTATGCCCTGGTTAAGGTGGAACGAATGGAGGTCAACCCAGCGTCCGACCTGGATGTCGTAGCTGTTCCCAAACCCCCGGTGGCTCACAATCCTTTCCTTCGCCTGCCAGAGTTGCCGGAGTTGCTGCAGAAGCTGCGCGGCTATCGTGGTGCCTTGACCACACAACTGGGCATCCGTCTGCTGCTTTTGACCGGGGTGCGCACGGGCGAACTGCGCCTGGCGACCCCAGATCAGTTCGATCTGGACAAGGGGCTGTGGACTATTCCGCCCGAAGTGGTCAAGCAACTGCAACTCGACATGCGCAAGAAAGGCAAGCGTGCGCAGGATATTCCGCCCTATATCGTGCCGCTTTCGGTGCAGGCTATGGAAATCGTCCGCCACTTACTGAACGAAGTGAAACCCGCCCAACGTTACCTGCTGTCGCATCGTAGCGATTTGAAGAAGCGAATCAGCGAAAATACCCTCAACTATGCCTTGACCCGCATGGGCTACAAGGATGTGCTGACCGGGCACGGCATCCGCGGCACTATCTCGACTGCGCTCAACGAAGTGGGTTATCTGAAAATCTGGGTCGATGCACAGTTGTCGCATAGCGATCCCAATCAGGTCAGCGCGGCGTACAACCATGCCATGTACGTTGAGCCACGGCGCAAAATGATGCAGGACTGGGCTGACCGTCTCGACCTTCTAGAGCAAAACCAGGTAGAAGCTGCCAGCGCACACCTGAATATCAGCATCGAAGGCATGCCGACCATGATCGAAGATGAACGGCTTACGGGAACAACGCAAAAGATAAACGCCGTTTCGCCTGCTGGCACTGTTCCTGTTGTGGTCAGTACGATCGACCAAAACACGACCTTCCATCGCCTTCCTGCTGTGCCCGTTCTGCAAAAGGCGGCTCAACCAGAAATCGAGGTGTCGTTAATTCAGCGCGAGCGCGAGGAAATGTTGGCCATCTACGAATCACCGAACATCCTGCCGGTGCCTCTATTCGGCAAGCTGGCGGGTAAATCCAAGGACCAGATCAACCGAGAACTGAAAGCGGGTAAGCTGCTGTCAATCAGCCTGGGCAACCGGGGGCAGCGCATACCAGACTGGCAACTGGTGCCGCTCAAGCTCAAATTGGCTCAAGTGGTACTCAAACAGCTTCCTGCAGCTGACACATGGGATCTGTACCACCTGTTGACCAAGCCGCACCCAGGTCTGGATAACCGCGCGGCTATCGAAATCGTGACACCGACCAATCTGGGCAAGATAGTGCAAGTGCTACTGGAAGCAGCATCTTCTGCTTCTGAGGTTGAAGTCACATTGCCAGAGTTCCCTGATCAGGTACGCGAAAGCGTGCGAAAGCTGGTTAGTGATGCAATCTCACATCGTAATGATAGCCAGCCTTTGTCTCCGGAAAGCGCTTTCTCACGAATCTGAGCATAAAAGGAGCGTCTATTGAAATTGGATGGAAGGAACCCTGGATAGATCATTCAGGCGTGAGATAAAGCGATTCAACTGATCTGAATTGTTACCTTCCTTCCGCAAAAGGTAGGTTGTCAGTATCGCTTCTTCTCTATCCATGATGGGACGTGCAACGACATCTGGGTGGCGGCATACCCTCATTTGCGCCGCAGTCACAAAGCCGATCCCATAACCCGCTGCCACCAGAGTCAGCATCATGTCCAGAGAGGTTGCATGCTCAACCAGCTCAGGTTCATCCGCAAGCGCACACAGCAAGCGAGAGACTTGACGGCAATAACCTTCGCATACGTCGGGGTGACACGCAATTACGGGATAGCGAACTGCCTCACTCAGTGGAACACGACCGTGTGCAAGCAATGGATGGCGAGCAGGAACAGCCAGCAGTAAAGGGTCGTGCCAAACGGCCTCAGCCACGATTCCATTGCCAGCATTATTAGCACGCGAGAACCCTGCGTCGAAGTGCCCCTCATGTAGCCCACGTAATTGTTCGGCCAATGGAGCCTCCGTAATTCGCACCTCTACTTCAGGTTCTTCCGCGCGGCAGCGCGCCAGCCAGGTTGATAAACGCGGTTCAGTTGCGCCGTCGGAAACGGCAATGCGCAATATCCCCCGACGCCCCGTAGCAACGGACTTGGCATTTTCTCGGGCCTGCTCAATCGAGGTAAACAGCTTGCGTACGTCCTGTTGGAATGCTCGGCCAGCTGGAGTGAGCTGAGTGCCACGGCGATTGCGAGCAAAAAGCTTCAATCCCATGTCATCTTCGAGTTCTTTAATTGCCCGTGAGAGTGGTGATTGTTCGATATGGAGCCGCTCAGCGGCACGGGCAAAATGGAGTTCCTCTGCTACGGCAAGAAAACAACGAAGATGGCGCAGTTCCATTGGCTTTTTCCTTCTTTCTCACGATTTGATAGATGGAGGCCGGCGCAACCAATCAGCTATGAGTGAATTGGCTGTGCGTACGGCAAACATATGGCTGTCAGCACCTCGTCGTTCAGCCATACGTACCGCACATTCACGCAGGCTCCGCGACGCCATTCTTCGCTCCAGTCCTCAGTCAGACGCAGGACAAGCGACTTGGCCTCACAATCGACGATCTCCGCAGCATGGAAATCCTTGAACTGGAGCACCAACGGATAAAGTGCCTTGTAGAGCGCTTCTTTCGCGGAGAAAAGCAGCGTCAGTGCCCGCGCGCGGCATGGAATGGCCCCTGCCAAGCAGATCAACTCGCTATCACTGCCAACGCTGCGCTGTATGTCCGCCACGGTGGAGGGTGAGATCAATGATTCGACATCAACTCCCAAGGCATGGAACCTTGATGTAGGGGCTACCATGGCCACGGCAATTGATGTGCAGTGGCTGATACTGCCCAGCACACCCGACGGCCAAACGGGTAACCGATCCCTTGCAGCCAAGGGAAAGCCAGAGACAACCCCCATGGCTAACAGAGATCGGTAGGCACAGAGGCGTCCAGCGAGGAATTCCTTTCGCCGTTTGGTGCCCATGTCCCTCACCATGCATTGCAACGCCCAACTGCCCTGGGGAAGCCATGCTTCGGCCTGTATCCCCAGGGCAGTTGGAAAGGCAAGTCCGGTGAGCCGAACGTCAGTCGGCAATTCCAATAGGCCACCAAGATCAGGAATCCACGCCGTTACCGCGTGATCAAGCCACGAAAACATTGGAGGAATGAGTCAATGCTCCTTCGAGGCAAACAGGTAAGGCCCCACGGAAGTTAGCTTCTCGCACGTTTCTTCCCATTCGCGTTCTGGTGTTGAGTGCGGCACCAACCCCGCACCGGCTTGCAGCCATGCCTTGCCTGCCTCACGGTACGCTGATCGCAGCACCAAGGTGGCGTCCAGCGAACCGTCGCTGTCCGCAATCAACACGCATCCGCTGTAAAGCCCCCTCTTGCGCCCTTCATGCCGGCTGATGCTTTCCAGTGCTTCCTTTTTCGGGATGCCGGATGCCGTGACGGCTGGGAACAGCTTTTCGAATGCAGTCCATGCGCTGGCTCCAGGCGCCAGGATGCCTTTCACGTGTGATGCCAGATGCTGGACACTACCGCGCTCCAGCACGTTCATGAAGTCGTCCACAATGACTGATTCACGCTGGCATGCCTGCAACATTTCCTGGACAGCGAGCTTCACCGAGACCGCGTGTTCGGCGATTTCCTTCACGTCTGACTCCAGTTCTTCGCGAAGTTGCCGGTCTGCATCCTGATTCCCCGTCAATGCGCGTGTTCCCGCCAGGGGTTGGGTCGTCACATTGCGCTCGCCATCAACGGTCACGACGATTTCCGGGCTGAAGCCGTATGCCTGAAACTCGCCGTCTTGTAACAAGAACGAGCGGGCGGGCGTATTGGACTGCCGCCCAGCGTAGTAGCTGGCGACCATGTCCACGGTGGACGGAACCTCGACAGGACGAGAGAGGATAACTTTCTGGTAGCGGCCCTCCTGCATGTCCTGTACGGCAGAGGCCACGATTTCACGGTATTGAGCACCACCCGTTGAACGCACATCCAACGCGATAGGCGTATCACTACTGGACAGCACATTTTTTTCGGCCGTCTCGACAATGGCCTTCAAACGGGGGATCTCCTCGGCACTTAGGGCACGCAGTTGCACCGACTCACGCCTGAAGCGGATTTCGCTGTTTGGAATCACGATTCGCAACAACGGACCAGCATTGTGAGGGTTCTCAACACCATAGGTCAGATAGGCGAACTCGAAATCAGCTCGGCCATAAGCACGCCAGTGTTCGAAAGGAATATCTACCAGCGCCTGCTCGATACCTTCACTGGCTGAACTGGTTTGCCAAGTCTTCCCATCACTGCGTCGAACCGTTCCATTCGAGTCGACCATAATTTCCATCGCGCTTCCCAGCCCCAGCGTCCATTCTCCATGATGTTCATACAAGACATAGGGACTGGCTTCATGACGGATGAAGTCGACCACTTTCACAGCCAGTTCGAATGGCGATGTATCTGTTGCCATAGTCTCTTGCTGGTAACGTGACGGCACGGTCTCGGCCGCCCCTGAAGCCCGTTGAGTTGCGATGACAACCAGACGCCGTTTGTCGATTTTTCTTGCGGCGGTCAAAGGCCACTCGTCAATGGTCTCGATCTGGTCTGGTACCTTGTAGTCGCTCAGACCCCTCTCGCGCAGAGCCGTCTTGATACTCATTGGGTCGATGGTCTGTCCCTCCGGCTTGATGAAAACGCAGATTCGCTCACCCAGCAAATCGTCGGGAACCCCAATGGCCACGGCGGCATGAACGCCATGCAGCGAACTGATGGCTTCTTCAACTTCGGCTGCGGAGATCTTCTCACCGCAGCGGTTGATTTGCTCCTTGATGCGGCCTTCCACGATCAGATTGCCACTTTTGTCACGGCGGACCAGATCACCGGATCGGTAGAAACCATCCTCGGTGAAGCTGGATGCGTTCTGTATCGGTGCGCGGAAGTAGCCGCGAATCGTGTAGGGGCCGCGGGTCAGTAACTGCCCGACTTGTCCTTCAGGAACGTCTCGGTCGTCCTCATCGACAATTCGAACCTCGTCTTTGGGAGACAAAGGCCGACCTTGGGTATGAATGATGGTTTCGATTGGGTCGTCCAGCCGTGTGTAGCACAACAGACCCTCGGCCATGCCGAAGACCTGCTGCAGTGGGCATCCAATGACATCGACCAGTTGCCGGGCCAATCCGGCCTCCAGCCTGGCGCCACCGACCTGTATGAGCTTGAGGCTGGACAAATCACTGTCCTCCCATTCACGACCTTCCACCCACAGTTTGGCCAGTGGTGGCACCAGCGCCACATGCGTGACGCCGTGCTGCTCAATCAGCGGCATGGCCTCATCGCAACTGGCTGAGGTTGTGGCTACCACCTTGCCGCCGCATTGAAAGGTCCCCAGAACGCCAGGCGAAGCAAGCGTGAAATTGTGGGCGGCGGGCAGCACCGCCAGAAAAACCATGTCGCGCTCGAATCCGCACAGGTTGGCAGATGCAGTGAAATTGTAGAAATAGTCCCCATGCGTGCGGGGAATCAGCTTCGGCGTGCCCGTTGTGCCACCTGAAAGCAGCAGCAAGGCGATATCACTTCTATCTTGTTCAGGCCATGGGCAGGTGGGCCCCAGCAGTGTCTCTAGGATCAGCACGTTGCGTGTTTCGGACTCTGCGTCCCCATCCATGACCACCAGTCGCAGGCCTTCATGTTTGGTTTGCATCCTGCGCGCCAGCTCCAGATAGTCGTGTTCACCTGTGTCATCAGGGATGAAATAAGCGGCTGGCTTTGCAAGCGCCATCAAAGCATCTATGTCTTGCTCCCTCTGATTGGGCATTGCCATCACGGGAATGGCACCCAAACGCAGTAGCGCAAATACCGTGTAGAAGAAACCGAACGTGTTGGGCAAATGGACCATGGCATGGTCGCCTGCTCGCAGGCCAGCAGCGTACAAGCCACCGGCCAGACGTTCGACGCGTTCTTGCAAGGCGGTATAGGTCAGGGATTCACCACTTTCATTGACCAGGGCCGTGCGCTCGCCATAGTCATGTGCCCATTGCGATAGGCAATGACCCAGAAGCAAAGGCTTGTCGTACTGATTCAAGTTGGTGGCGGATATATCGGCTGTCATAACAAGGTTCCTTTATTTGCAAGCGCACATCGGCATGTGCGCGAAATCCAGTTCAAAACGGCGTCGGATGTGTTCCAGAAAGGCTCTCGGACGCCGAGTGGCATAAAAATGGTCGCCAGCAATGGCTACCGGCCCCTTCGCATCACATAGCCAGCTTTTCCAGGCATCGACCTCCGAGTCCCAGGCTTCCTGGTCTGCGCTGCCATAGATCAGCAAAGCTGGCGTTTGCAGTTGGCGATCAGCAGCCAATGCCTGCGGCAGCCCATAGCTTTCGGTTGCGCGGAAATCCGCTCGCAGCATCGGCATGAACACAGGCCACAAGCCAGGTTCGTTCAACAGTTCCTGGGCGCTGCCACCAATGGCAACCAACTGTTCCAGGAAGGCGCGATCTTCCAAATGGCTGATGAGGCGACGGCCTTGAAGATGCGGCGCATGGCAACCAGAAAGAACCAGGCCATGTGGAGTTGTGCCTTGCTGCTCAAGGCGAGCACAAACCTCATAGGCCACCTGAGCCCCCATGCTGTGGCCAGCAATGACGAGCTGCTGGTAGTCGATTTTCTGTGTCCGAATCGCCACCAAAACTTGGTCGGCAAGTTCTTCAATGCTTGATGCGCAGGGCTCGCTCATTCGATGGTCGCGCCCTGGATAAACCGCCAGCCAGACTTGCAAGTCGACAGGCTGAAGATCGCGCCAACTCCGAAAGGCACTGGCGCTCCCACCGGCAAAGGGGCAAAGCACTAGATGGAGGTCTCCAGTGCCGGGTTCGTTCGGGCTGCAAAGAGGCAACAGGCTATCCATCCGTGCCTCCTTCCTCTTCCTGATCTGCTGCCAGTTCTTTCCAACTGATCAATTTCGGTGGAGACAGATGCTGCTCAGTCACAGGTGGAACGATGTGCAGGACATCGAGCCACAAGCGAGCCAACGCTAACTGGTGTGCTGCACTGAATCCTGCCGGAACGCTGGCACCATCCAAAACCAGGCAAAGCCCGTGCAGGACATGCGCAATACCCGCAGCGCCATCAATTTCAAAGGCGTCACGCCAGTTTTTGGCTGCATCGTGCAGGATCATGGAAGTCGGTCGCGCATAGGCATCTTCCTCCTGGGCATAGCGGTACATCGTGCGATCACGGCTGTCGTGCTGCGTGTCATGGAAAAGCCCCGTCCACAGTACAGGCCCATAGCTTGCTTCCAGCGTCAGATAGCCTGACGGCCAAAGCAGGCTGGCTTGGTGCATTACCAGGCTGTACATATCGGGATCGGACGGGTCCAGATAGGCTTGCAAGCGCAGCACGGCGTGACATCCACCCGGAAGCATCAAGCTGATCGGCACGAAACGTGCGTCGGCACCCTGCAGTAGTTGAACCTGTATCTCGCCGCCCGCAGGAACACCACACGCTTGCAGCAATAAGTCCAACGTCGAATACAACAACTGGCGGCTGGTGGTCAGGTGCGCGGAGCATGGCACCTCACCATCCAGGCAATGGCGGATTCGGGTCGCCCGGTCTATCCAGCAGCGACCTGCCGGTACATGGGGATAGAAGCTGTTGACCCAGTACAGCAGGCCATGTTCTTCAGCAAGCGACTGGAGCCGGGCAATATCATCCGGGTGCAGGGGGTGTTCCTGCACCACATGGACGCCCCGATTCAATAACGCTGCCGCCAATTGGCTGCCTTCTCCATGAGCCACCGTCGAGCGCACCACCACGCAGGCGATGTCGATATCGTCCGGAACTTGCTCAAGGCTTGTGTAGAGTGGAATGCCAAAGTCATGTGACAATTGCTGGGCTCTGCGGCTACCTCGGGCCAGCAGACCGGCCAGTTCAAGACCCGGCAGAGGCTGCATGAAGGCGTTGAGATACACCTCGCCAAATTTGGCACCCACAACCAGCACGCGCCGGTTCTTTCTGATGGCGGCCTGGATCATCGCTCACCCTCCTGGCGGCTTGCCTGAGAGCAAAGCCACTGCTGGACCTGGCGACCCAGCGGAACGGCAACGCTTTCGTCTTCCATGAGTTGCCAGTGCGTTGCCTGAACGACCAGGGTTTGTGCGTGTGCTTTCCAGTCTGTCCATTCGCATTCGGCGGGCTTCCAGTGATCAGGATGACGATCCGCCTCTATCCAGAAGATGGGAACAGGTACGGATGGCCCGACACGGTGTTTTGCCAGCAAATTCAGCAGGCGGTAGAGGCGCGTCAGCCACTGGCGTGCCGCATCCACCGGCATGGCCTCGTTGATAACCCCGGCCTGAACGGCGCCCGTGACGAACGCTTCAATGCGGGCCGATTCGTCAAGGCTGTCCCAGTTGTCCGGCAACACGATCTTATGCTCGCCGGACAGCATCACCATCAACGCGGACAGATCCGCGACAGCGAAGTCGGCTCCATACACAGGATCTATCAGTACCAGCCGGACGGCCTTACCACGGCCATGCAGTATGCGTGCGACTTCGGCAGCAACCGCCGCACCGTAGGACCAGCCGACCAGCGTGGTTGGTGCAGTGCCAATCTGTGCCTGCATCGCACGCAGATAGCCAGCAGCCAACGCAGGCAGCGTATCCACATTGATCTGTTCCGGCGCTTGCAAGCCCCACACTTGAGCATCCAGTGCCTGAGCAAAGGCCATGTATGAGGCCACGCCACCGTCCGAGGCATGGAACACGAACAGGCGTTCATCCGTCGTTCCCTGGGTCAGTGGTACGAGCACATTTTCCATATCCATATTCCTGGTTCCTTTGAGCGTGGCGCAGAAAGCGGCCAACGTCCGATGGGCAAACAGCGCTTGCAGGCTGGAACCCACAACGCCGGTCCGGTTGAGCTGGGCGATGACACGGGTTGCTATCAGGCTGTCGCCGCCGCTGTGGAAGAAATCGCTGGCAGGATTCACCGGCCTGCCAAGGAAGGTCTGCCAGACCTGCGCCACGCTGTTCATCAACGTTTCGTCGGGAGTCCCGCCGGCATCGACGGGCACAACTGGCGCTGCCGCGTCCAAAGCTTGTGTGGCGGTGCTTTTTGACGCGCAAGACAGCTCAGGCGTGAACATGTTCTGCGGTTCGCTCTGCCGCACCTCAACCGCTGGCAATGCCCCATTGAAATGGCGCAGTAGCGTCTGTTCCACCGCCGCACAATCGACATGGGCAGCTCGCACCAGTCGTGCCACGATCACATGCTGGTGAATAGGCGATGCCTCCGATTCCGGCCAAGCCAGCTCCAAAGCGAAGCCACCGTCTTGCAGTGCCTCGCGCCACTGAGCCAGATCCAACATCGCCCGGTCGTCGATGGCGCGCTCATCCTGGTAATTTCCCAAGCCCTCAATGAAGCCCACGCTGGCCATCTGCAACAAGCTGTCTCGATGGGTCGCCTCGATCAGTACCAGGCGCGCACCGGGCTTCATCAGGCTGCCGACCCGGCGCAGTGAGCGCACCACATGGCTGGCGTCGTGCATCACCTGGGCGGCAACCACGAGGTCATAGCCTTCGACCGGGTGCTGCGTGTAGTCGACGGGCTGATTGATGTCGAAGATGCCATAGGCCAGATCGTCACGGTCGGCGAACCGCTTGCGCGCTTCGTCCAGGAAAAACGTGGAGACATCGGTGAAGTGATAGCTGTGAAGGTGTTTGCCAAGCGCGTCCAGCACCGCGCCCGTGGTCGCGCCGGTGCCTGCGCCGACCTCCAGGGCGCGTAGTCCGTCAGCCGTCTCGTCAATTTGTCCCAGCGCTCGCACGATGCGTTCCACATTCCGCGTCACACACTGCGCGGCGGGGTTTTCCGCATACAGAGCGCGGGTGATGGCGTAGTCATCGACGAAGAACAGCTCCAGAGCCGAGCGAGTGCCCTGCAACAGTTGCGCGTGGCATTCCATGCTGCGGTCGAGATAGGCGGCCAGGGTGTCGCCCCAGGCGCTGGTCGGAGCTGCAGGCGGAGCGGGCATCTGGCTCAGGGGCCGCAGGCACACGAAACTCCTGTCGTCCTGATGCAGCCAACCCGCGCTGCACAGGGCGCGAAGCCATTGGCGCACGATACGCTCGAACTGTGGCAGTACCTTCAGGCGCTGGTAGATGCTGTCCAGGTCTGCGGCTTGACGCTCCTGCACGAACAGACCGTGGCTTGCCAGCGTGGCAGCAATGCCATGCAGGGCGCGGGCTTCCAACGCGGCCCACACCGCATCGAACAACTGCTGTTCGGCGTCGTCCAGCGCAGCCAGGTCTGGCGGGTTTTCCAGGGCGGGCCCGGGCAGACTGCCGGGTGAGTAGCCGCGCTGTGCCGCCACGACCTTCACCAGTAACCCGTCCGAGTTGTCATGCTGCCGCACATCGGCCAGCAAGACGCCATCCTGTTGCCACGCGATCGCTTCGATGTCACGCTGATCTACCTTGCTGCCCGCACTGACGGCAGGCCATCCGTGGCGCCCGAACGGTTGCAACTCATGTGAGCCTTCGGACAGCTTCCACAGCCCCGGCTGCTCCATCCGTTGCGGGTGCAGCGCCACGGCCCGCAGGACTGCGTGGAAATCCTCGAACATGCGTTGTGCGGCGCCTTCGGCCAGCACCTCGTCCATGCAGTACCAACTGAACACCAGCTCACCGTCAATCTCCATGACCTGGTGGTCCAGCCAGACCTGCGGGGTCTGCGTGAAGACATGCACGGGATCGCCAAGAAGGCTCGTCATCGCCTGGTCGATGGCCAGGCCATCCAGCGTCATGCCCAGCATGCTGGTGAATACCACCGGCATCAGCGGTTGATGTGTCTGCCCACGGATGCGGCCCACTTCACGCAGCAATTCCACGCCGTTGACCTGGCTGTGCGCCAGATGCTGGCGCAAGCGCTGCTGGGTGTGTTCAATAGCCTGGCGCAAGGTGACGGACGGGTCGCTCAGGTCGAAATCGACCAGCAGCACGGAAGTGAAATCTCCGATCAACTGGCTCATCTGCGGATGCACCGGCCGTCGATTGAAGAACGTCAGGTTCAGCGTGAAGGCAGGCCAGCGCGCCCAGCGCTCCAGCGTCCCGGCAAACAGCGTCATCAACGCAGCCGAAGGCGTCACGCCCCA
This sequence comes from Pseudomonas sp. ABC1, assembly GCF_013395055.1. NCBI lineage: Bacteria > Pseudomonadati > Pseudomonadota > Gammaproteobacteria > Pseudomonadales > Pseudomonadaceae > Pseudomonas > Pseudomonas sp. ABC1. The sequence goes on along the minus strand of NZ_CP058349.1, from coordinate 615,096 downwards.
GGACTGCCATTCCTGTTTCAGCCGCCCCCAGCTTTCACGGTCCAGTACCGCCTGATAGGTCGTGAAGTTCGGCTGCCTGCCATTCAGATCGCATTCGGACAGCGGCAGTCTCGGCGCGGGCGGCAGGTCTGGCAGCAAGTCCTGCCAGTAGCACCAGGATTTGAGCCATTCCTGGCTCTGGTGACGTTCCTGCTCACCGAGCACGTAATCGCGGAAGGTGATCTGCAGGGGTTCCAGGCTGTCGCCGCGATAGAGCGCCGCCAGGTCGTCCATCATCACCTTGAAGCTCTGCACATCGAACAACAGCAGATCCAGGTTCATATGCAGTCGGTAGCATTCACCATCCAGATCGGTGGCAATCAGCTCGAACAGCGGCCAACGATCCGCTGGCAGAACGCGATAGGACAGCTCGCGCCGGGTATCGGCCAACAGCCGCTCCCGCTCTGCGGCAGAAAGCGTCGAGGGGGCGCGCCGCTCGATCCGGTAATCGGGAACGTCCTCCAGAACCCGCTGCTGACCGTCATCACCAATCACCATGCGCAGCATGTCATGGCGGTGCACCAGCGCATTCCAGGCCTGTTCCAGGCGTTCCAGATCGAATTGATCACGGTGCAGATCCCACTCGAACAGCACATGGCAGGCCACGCCACCGTAGTCGATCAGGCTGGTTCGGCCCATCCAATAGGCATGCTGAATCGGCGTTAGCGGGAACGGTTGAAAGCGTCCCTGGGCATCGTGCTCCAGTTGCGCTGGCTGCGGTAGAGTTCCAGGAATTTGCGTCGATTGTGCGGCGATCAGTCGACTCAAGCCGTCGATCGTCAAGTCCTGATAGGCTTGCGCAGCCTCGATACGCACACCCAGGCGACGCTGAATCGTGCTGTTCAGCTCCAAAAACAGCAGAGAGTCCAGCCCCAATTGAACCAAGTCGCGCTTGGGGGACAGGCGTGCAGGATTGTCCAGTCGCAATTGCGCGGCAATCTGGGCCGCCAGCCATTGCGCGACAGCGGCAGCATCGACCAGCTTGTCTGCTGGCAGATCCATGTCCTGGGCTTGCCCTGACGCGGGAGTCTCCTGCGCTACTCGGGTGATGGCTTGCTGCGCTTGCGCCTGTGTCAGGCCCAGTAGCTGCTTGCGACGATCATCCAGATGCTCTGGCAGCACGCGCATCGCCAGACGATAGGGAGCGCCCCGTGAGATAGCCTGTTCCAGGTGCCACAGTCCTTCGGCATCGCTCAACACGCCCATGCCATCCTGGGCCAGCGCAGCCTGCAAACTTTCGTCCGCTGCACGGCCGGTTTCTCCCCAGGCTCCCCAAGCAATGGACGTGACCTGAACCGGGTTGCCAACCTTGGCTGCTGCCTCATAAGCCAGGCCATCCAGATAGGCGCTTGCCAGTGCGTGGCCTGCCTGGCCCGCACTGCCCAGGGCGGCCGCTGCCGAGGAGTACAGCAGCAGATAGGACTGACTATTGACCTCGCGCAGTCTGTCGTAAATGCGTCGCGCCGCATGGGCCTTGACCGCCAGCACCGGGGCCAGCCTATCAACACTCCAAGCCGAGATCGGGCCGTCATCCAGTAAACCTGCAGCATGAATCACGCCCGCCACGCCGCCATCGGCCTGCAGATCGCTCAATACGGCGTCGAGGGCATCAAGGTCGGCAACGTCGCAGACCCGGCACGTCAACGTGGCGCCATGGCATTGCTGCTGATGCGCAATGAAATCGACAGCATCGTCATGCTCGCGATGCGCAAGCAATGCAATCCGGCGTGCGCCGCGGCTGGCCAGCCATGCCGCACTCAATCGGCCAAGGCCTCCCAACCCGCCTGTCACCACATGCCAAGCATCGCCTTGCAGGCTCCGTCCATCCAGTGCAGCGGCGGCATGGCGATGCGATTGCAGCCGAGGCGTTAAGGCATGTCCCTGGCGCACGGCAACCCACTGGGCACCGTCCGTTACGCTTTGCAAGCCGATGATCAGATCCTCCCACGACGCAGCGGCGGCAAGATCGACTGCCACGATGATGCGTCCCGCATTCTGGGTGGCCAGTTCAACGGCGGCAGTGCGAACCAGGCCCCAGGCGGCGTGGTGGGCAGCGTCGACGGGCTCGCCATCGTCCAGCGCCCAGGCCGAGCGTGTCACCATCACGATCCGGCCGCCTGGTTGATCGGCAAGCGTGCCAAGTACGGCATCGGCTACCGTTTCCAGGCTGGCGGCGGTAGGCAACACCAGCAACACCTCTTTGGCATTGCCGTCCAGAGTAATGCCTGCCTGCGCCAGTTCATCCGCCAAAGCCTCACCCGATTGCTGGGCCAGACGGAAATTTCCCGGGGGTATCTCGCTTGAACTTCGGCCAATACGCTCCCAGCACCAGTCATAGTGGGTGTCCGGTGTTGCCGAAAGCATGGGCAGTCCACTGCCATTATCCGAATGCTTGGCAGACAGGTCTTGCCAGGCACCATCGGGGGTGAGCAACGCCAATTCGATTTGTGCAGGCTGCATCAGCCTGGCCTGCCACTGCAGGCGCACCAGGCTCAACCATTCTGGCGCTCGCGTGGGCACCTTGACGATCGGCACATGCCTGCCATCGCCATGGCGGTGTGCCAATTCCCGGCATGCCGCGTCAACCCGATCCATCCATTCACGCTCCTGATCTGCGCAATCAGACCAGTCAGCGAGGTAGCAACCGTCGTTGGTGAGCGCCTGTCCCAGCAGGCCGCTACCCAGTCGCATGGACGCAGCCTGGATGGCAGATGCGCCTGGGGCCGTCGCCAGCACGATGTGCTCACTCATGTCTGCCGTGGCCGTCCCGTCCTCCGGCAGCCATTCGACCTGAGCGAACCCAGCGGCCAGGCACTGCTCACGCCAGTGAGCCGTACTCAGGAACAGTTCACCACCTCGGGCTTGTTCATCATGCAGCGGCAGTACCAGCGGGCCAAAGACGAAATCGAACAGACGCATGGGGCGGGTGATCTCGCGCATCAGCAGCTTGCCGCCCGGTTTGAGCAAGGGCAGCAAGTTCGTCAGCGTGTCGCCCACATGCTGCGTGGCATGGATGACGTTGGCTGCCACGATCAGATCGAAATCGCCCGCAACGAAGCCTTGTGACGCCGCACTTTTCTGCAAGTCGAATTCCCGGAACTCGACGAAATCGAAGCTGGCGAACTTCTGTTCGGCGCGGCGGGTGAAGATTGGCGAAATATCCGTGAACACATAGTGCACGCCTTTCTTGCCAGAAAGCGCAGGCAGCACCCAGGCGGTGGTGCCGCCGGTGCCGCCACCCACTTCCAGTACCTGGTATGCCGGTTGCTGCTGGCCCGGCTCTCCTCGGCTGCGTACCAGATCGGCAACTACACCTGCGGCAATCTGGTTGAAGTAGCGTCCGAAGCTGAAATCCTGATACAGCACTTCCACACCGCTGGATGCGCCTTCCGGGAAGATGATGGCCACGGGCTCAATCGCACCACTCATCATTTCGTACAGGCTGGCACCCGCACGCTGCACAGTGTCGGCAATCACGTCCAGGCCTTCGCAATACCCCTTCAGTTCGTCGAGCAAGCGGTCATGGTCTGCGTGAGGTGCAGCGGTTCGCGTGGCGTAGCGGCCATCCTGCCGTTGCAGATAGCCATCCTCTGCGCAGGCATTGAGCAGTCTCGCCAGCAACTGTCGATGTCGTGGCAACAGGCGCCCGTCGCGCAGGATATCCAGCACCGTCACGCCCAGGTCGATGCGATCTCCCACACAACGCCGCACCAACCGATCAACGTAGATGGCATGCAGTTTGACAACGCAGCGGTACAGCGCTTCCAGGCGCGGCAGGTCCAACGTTTGTGCTTCCTGCAACACCACACTGCGCGCTTTCGGCAGACTGGTGCTCGGCAGGAACTGTGGCGCGCTGCTCATCGTCGTTCCCGCAGCAGGTGCATCGCGCCAGTAGCGCTGCAACTCAAAGGGATACAGTGGTGCATGGCACTTGTGGCCCGACCCACCCAATCGCTCAGGCCAAGGCAGATCGAGGCCGGCCACGAATAATTGCATCAATGCCTGACGCAACGGGCGCTGCGCCGATTGATTGCGCCTGGCGCTGGCCACCCAATGTGCGGCGCTGCCCAGCTCCCGCTGGCCGATACCGGCCAAGGGGGCATCTGGTCCCATTTCCAGGAACAGGCCAGCGCCGTCTTCCAGAGCCTTGTGCAGGCATTGGATGAATCGCACTGGGCGGCGCATATGGTTCGGCCAGAAATCCGGCTGGTTCAACTGTGCCGCGTCCACCACATCGCCGGTCAGGCCCGAGATGAACGCGATCGTGCCAGCCTGTGCATGCAAGCGGTTTGTGGCTTGCCCGAACTCATCCAGTATCGAGTCGAGCATCCGTGAATGGGCCGCCCCCGTGACTATCAGTGGTTTGGTGCGAACATCCATGCTTTCCAGTTCAGCGGCCAGCTTTGCGATCAGGTCACGCTCACCGGAAAACACCAGATGCCGCTCGCCATTGCACGCAGCCAGATCCAGTCCCAGGCGTGTGGCAACGGGCATGGCCTTGGCCTCGTCAGCAAACACCGATAGCATCGCGCCACCGCTGCATCTGTCCATCAATACACCGCGCCTGCGCACCAGGGGCAAGACCTGTTCATGGGTGTAGTGTCCGGCTACGACCGCTGCCGCGAACTCACCGACCGAATGGCCCAGCACCATGTCTGGCATTAAACCTTGCGCCTGCCAATGCGCGGCCATCGCCAACTCGAAGGCCACGATGGCGGGTTGGGCGTATTCCATGCTCTGGAGCAAGCCATCTACGGGCTCCAGCAATGCCTTGCGCAAGCCATCAGCGAATGTGTGATCTTGAGCGTCGAAAACCGCCAGGCAACGGGCCAGACCTGCTGCAAATGCCGGTGAACTGTCATGCCAGGTTTTCGCCATACCTGGCCATTGGGAACCCTGGCCGGTAAACAACCACACCTGTCTGCCTGTCGCGCCATGCCCGGTCTGAACTAGGATGTCGTCCTCACCTCCAGCAAAGGCATGCAGGGCTTCCACGGTTTCATCGCATACGGGCACGGCCAGACGCCATGGCATAGTGAGCAGACGACCAGTCAACGCCGTGCGAGCCACATCAGCGGCAGGTTGCTCTTGCAACGCGGTCGCGTATGCACCCGCCAAGCGCTGCAAGGCCGCCTCACTGTTGGCACTCAACAGCAATACATCCTCGGTGCCGTGTTCTTTGTCGCTGTCAGACCTGGATTGCTGTTGCAACTCTCGCGGCAGAGACGCCACGACCATATGGCAGTTCGTGCCACCAATACCAAAGGACGAAACCCCAGCCACGCGCACCGGAGCCTCCCAGGGCTGTGCATCGTTGGGTACATAGAACGGCCCGCTCTCCAGATGCAATGCCGGATTGGCCTGGCTGAAATTCACGCATGGAGGGATCGTGCCATGCTCGACCGCCAGTACCGCCTTGAGGAAACTGGCGATACCGGCCGCTGTATCCAGATGCCCCATGTTGCTCTTGACGGACCCCAGCGCGCAGGCTGGCCCCTGGTCAGGGGAGTGGAAGACGCCATGCAGTGCCTGCAATTCGATCGAATCGCCCAGAGGCGTGGCCGTGCCGTGGGCCTCGATCATGCCGATTTGCTGGCTGCGTACTCCGGCCAGGCTCCAGGCATCGGCTATCACGTCGCGCTGCCCGAGTACGGACGGTGCGGTATAGCCAACTTTCTGACTGCCATCGTTGTTGATGGCGCTACCCAGCACCACTGCGGCGATCGGGTCACCATCGCGCAGGGCGTCGGACAGGCGTCGAAGCACCACAGCCGCCACGCCATTGCCGCCATAAGTGCCTTGGGCCTGTGCATCGAAAGGCCGACAATGCCCATCTGGCGAGAAAATCATGCCTTGCTGGTACAAATAGCCGCTTACTTGCGGGAAAGACACGGCAACCCCACCGGCAATGGCCATGTCGCATTCGCCCGAGCGCAGGCTTTCGCAGGCCATATGGGTGGCCACGAGCGAGCTTGAGCATGCTGTCTGCACGGTCATGGCAGGACCGCGAAGGTCCAGCTTGTAGGCAGCCCTTGTCGCCACATAGTCCTTGTCGTTGCCCATCAGCGATTGAAGGCTGCGCACATGGGCCACTTCGGCGATATTGATGGCCCCACGCCCTGGATAAGTACTGATCCGGCCCGAGCCGAATACGCCAGTCTTGTGTGGCACTGCCTTGGGCGCATAGCCCGCGTGTTCCAGCGCGTGCCAGGCCATCTGCAGAAACAGGCGCTGTTGCGGGTCGATCAGTTCGGCTTCCTGGCGCGAATAGCCAAACAGCTCTGCATCGAAAGCGTCGGCATCGGGCACCACGGTGCCACGCGGCACATAGGCCGGATCGTCGATGACGGATGCTGGAATACCGGCATCCAGCAGTTCCTGGCGGGAGAATTGCCGGTTGCACTCATGCCCGGCAACCAGATTGGCCCAATAGGCATCGCTATCAGCGGCTTCAGGGAAGCGACTGGCATAGCCGATCACCGCGATTGGCTCGCAGTCCGGGTAATGATGATTCAAGAGTTCTTCAATATTCACACTATGCTCCCACGCCGGCGTTGAGCCCTGGCCTTGCGTTGCGCCAACAGTTCGCGGCGTTCCTCGTTGATGCTGTCGGTGTCATTCGCCACACTCGAATGGCCGTGCAGGTGTGTCGCCAAGGCCAGCGGAGTGGCTTGGGCAAACAGATCGGTGACCAGCAGACCGTCGTGACCGACCTGGGTCAGATGCACATGCAACTGAACCAGCTTCAGAGAGGTAGCGCCTGCATCGAAGAAAGACTGGCGCGGCTGAATCGGACGCCCGACCACCAGCTCGAAATGCCGGCACAACGCTTGCACCAGAGCGTCATCAGCCCGCAGCACCGCGGCCTCTGCCGGTATTTCAGGCGCAGGTTGCGCGGGCGGCGATGAAGCAACCCTGGCGATCCCTTCCAAGCGGGGCACCAGCGTTTCCAGTGGTTGGCTCCACGCTGCATCGTCGGTCGCCAGCCGCTGTAGCAGTGCCACATAGCGATCGAACATGGTCTGAATCTGCTGCGGCTCGAACAGCTCCTGTACATAGTCCCAGTTGAAACGCAGCTCGCCCTCGGACTCGTAAACCTGGTGGTCGAGCCAGACTTGTGGCGTATGTGAAAGCCCCCATCGCGGTTTCATCCAAGAGGCATGTGCCAGGAAGCGTTCCTGCTCGAAGCCCAGTGCGCTGGTAAACACCACAGGCATGGCCGCAGCCGCTTGTCCTGCCCGCTGGGCGAGTTGACGCATCACCTGAATGGCTGAAACGTCGCGATGCAAGAGGTCCTGGCGTAGGCGCTGCTGCAATCCATGAGCACTGCTGCGCCAATCTGCAGCCGGTTGCCAGGCCAACAGCAGCAAGGTCGTGAAGTCGCCCAGCACTTGTTCGATCTGGGGGTGCAGGGGCTGCCGATCGAAGAGCGTCAGGTTCAGGCACAGGTCGTCGCGTTCCGCCCAGGCCGATAAGGTTGCGGCATACGCAGAGAGCAACAGTGCCGAAGGGGTCAACCCCTCGGCCCGGGCGCGGGCCTTGAGCGCCTCCCACTGTGGAGCAGAGAGCCAGGCCGAGAGTCGCGCAAAATGCGGGATACCCACGTCACCAGGCTCACAGCGTAGTGGCAGGCGTGGAGCCGGTGGCAGGCTCTCCACGCGGCGAGCCCAGTACGCCACCGAAACTTCGTTAACCCTGCGCAGTTGCATGTGCTCCAGATAGTCCCGAAAGCCAATCTCCAGCGCTGGCAAGGCTTGTTCTGGGCTGGTGTAGAGCTGTTCCAGCTCAGCGAGCAGGATTTGCATGCTCAGTCCATCGAGCATCAGGTTGTCCAGACATACGAACAGGCTGGCCTTGGCTCCGCCATCCACCATGGCGGCCTGAATATCGAAGACCGGCCAGCGCGATGGGTCGAGTACTTGCCGAGCCAATCGCTCGCGCAATGCCACGGTTGCATCATCATTCAGGTCGGCCACTGGGTGACATGGCAACTTGAAGTCCGGCACCTGTGGCAGCACCAGTTGCATACCGTCCTGCACAATGGCCCGCAAAGTGTCATGTCGACTGACCAGCCGGTTCATGGCCCACTCGAAGCGGGGAACGTCCAGGTCATCGACCTCGAACTCGACGAAGAAGTGTGAGCCAACTCCGCCCAGCGCAAAGCCCGGCTGACGTCCGACCAGATAGGCTTGCTGGACATCCGTCAGCGGGAAAGGTGTGTAGCGACTGGCTGGATCATGGCGCAGGCCATGCGTTGCCAGGGTCTCGCCGCAGTGTACGGTTTCGGCAAATGCCGCCAGTGTCGGGAAGTCGAACAGGTCGCCCAGTCCTGCCGAGTAGCCGCGCCGGCTCAATTCCCCGATCAGGCGAGTCGCCAGCAGGCTATCGCCGCCCAGGCGGAAGAAATGGCTGTCACGGTAGAGGTGCTCCACATTCAGCAGGTCGCGCCACAGCGCAGCGATGGCCTGTTCCTTGTCGCCCAGTGGCAACGGTCGCTCGGCGCCCACCTGAGAAGGAGATTGGCTGCAGCTTTCCAGCAAAGCGCGGTGATCCACTTTGCCATTGGCGGTCAACGGCAAGGCATCCAGGAAGAACAGCCGTTGCGGCACCATGTAGCCCGGCAGCAGTCCTCGCAATGCCTGGGAAAGCCTGTCGGCATCTGGACTCAGAACATCTTGCGGCGCGCGCGCCACCAGGCATTGCACATCGCCCAACAGCGTTTGGGCCTCGTTGTGCATACCTTGTCTGCCGAGCAACTCCTGCCACCAATCGGTATCGTGCAGTCGCCGGGCCAAGCCACCATCCAAGCCATCTGCCAGCAATTCACTGGAGACCAGTGCCAGGCTGGAGACCTGATGCAACTCCTGTACGAAAACCAGAGCCGCAGGTGCAGCCAAGGCCAGTACCGCCTGTATGCCGGCATCCCCCAGTCGGTGCAAGGCATTGTTGGCCCAGACCAGATCGGCCTGGTGCAACTGTTCTTGCGGCACGTCGGCATGCCAGCGCCGACTATCTGCATGCGAGTAACGCTGCAACCTTTCCGCGACGCGAAGCACCATCTCTGGCGATTCGTCCCAGGCGGTGTATGCCACTTCTGCGGCAGTCAGATGCTGGAGCAACTGCGCCGCAGCCAGACCGCTGCGAGCGCCCACTTCATGCAGCTTTACCGGACGACCCAATGTTTTTGCCAGGGTCTGTATCGTGGTGGCCAGTATTCTGATGGCTTCTTGCGTTCCCGGCACACGCAGCAGCAACTGCTCCGGTGCCCAAAACGGATGGTTCAGCAGCGTCTGGGCAGGCCGTTCGCCCCGCAGAATCTGGGCGAGCGCAACATGGTGCGTCAACAACATGTTGGCGGCTTCCCGCAACGGGTGCTCGCCAGGCGGTTGCCAGGCAGGCGGCACTGTTTCCACCGATGTATAGCCGCCATCGGCCAGGCGCTGCAGGTAGCCTGCTTGGCACAGAGACTCCAGCCAGCGTGTCAGCAAGCCTGCCCATTGCGGCTCGGCACCGTATTGGGCCAGTACCTCTTGCACAGTGATCCGGCCGGATAGCTCCAAGCCTTGGCGGGTCAGGTGTTCATACAGAAAGCCCGCCACCAGACGCGCCATATCGGCTTCCTGCTCTTGCCCGGCTTGTTCTGCACTCCACTGAGCAATCGGCAGCAGTGCGGCATAGTCGGCGGGTAGCAGCGGATCGGTGGGTTGCGTACTGAATAGCGCCGTTCCCTGCGGCACCACGAAGGCTGCCAGGGATTTTTCCCGCTCGCCGACAGCCAGCGCGACGGCGCTCTTGACCCCCTCAATTCGCAACAGCGCGGCCTCGATCTCGCCCAGCTCAATGCGGTAGCCGCCCACCTTGACCTGTTTGTCCCGACGGCCAAGAAATTCCAGCCGACCATCCGGCCAGTAGCACCCCATATCGCCTGTGCGATACCAGCGTTCGTCGCTCCATGTCACGAACTGCTGAGCGGTGCGCTCCGGGTCGTTGAAATAGCCCAAGGCCACACCTTCGCCGCCAATCCACAGTTCTCCCGGAACCCAGTCCGGGCAATCGCGCCCTTGCGTATCGGCAACACGGTATTTTTGTCGAGCCAGTGGATAGCCGTAAGGGATGGAGCGCCATTCAGGCGCTACCGACTCCACGTCGAAAACGTTGGACCAGATGGAGGCCTCCGTCGCCCCTCCCATGGCAATGAATTGCCCATCCGGGCGGAACGCGCGGTAACGGCCAGGCAAATCCAGGCCAATCCAGTCGCCTGACAGCATGACTGCTCGCAAGTGTGCAGGTGCCTGGAGATCGAAGCCCTCGCTGTAGGTCAGCAACATGTCCAGTAAGGCCGGAACCGTGTTCCAGATCGTCACGCCGTGCTGCTCGATCACCTCGCACCAGCATGCAGGGTCACGTCGCTGGCACTCGTTGACCAGTACCAGGGCACCTCCCGCCGACAGCAGCCCGAAAATGTCGTACACCGACAGATCAAAATGCAGCGCCGACAGTGCCAATACCCGGTCATTGGCCGAGACGGCATAGCGCCGGTTCAGCTCAACGCAGGTATTGAGCGCCCCTCGGTGGGAAATGATTACGCCCTTGGGCATGCCGGTGGAGCCGGAGGTATAGATGATGTATGCCGGTTCATTGGCATCGACTGCCGCCGGCCCGGCCAGTGGCGCATGTTCGGTTGCGTCCTCCCAGGTCAGGAAAGTGATGCCGTCCACCGCATCGGATGAATCGTCATCACGGCAGACTAAAACCAGTCGCGATCCCGCGCCCTGATAGATAGTGCGCCGCCGTTCCAGCGGTTGATCCGGCGATACAGGCACGTACACCGCACCTGCATAGAGAATGCCCAGCACGGCCACGATCTGGCCGATCCCCTTGGACATGCTGATTGCCACCCGATCACCCGGCTGGACACCTTGCGCTGCCAGTGCGCCCGCGCAACAACGGGCCTGATGGGCCAACTCGGCATAGCTCAGGCGGCGCTCGCCATGAATCAGCGCCACGGCATCCGGTTGGCTTTGCGCCTGTAGCCAGAAACCTGCATGCAGCAACCCTTCGGGGGCTGGCTCGTCACTATAGGCATTGATCTGCGCGCGTATGTCCCGCTGTGCTTGTGGCATCGGATCGGGCAAGGCCTCGTGCCAGGCCTGCGGGTGATCCAGTAAATGTCGCACCAGCCCCACGTAAGCCTGGAACATGGCTTCGAGCATGCCAGGCGGGAACAGGGCTGCGTTGCTGTCCCATTGCAGGAAGACCGAACCGCCATGTTCGTAGGCCAAGTGGTCAATCCAGACTTGGGGTGTCTGGGAAATTCCCCAGCCGGGAGCGCCCAGCGTCCGTTCTACGTCATGACCGAACAGCGGGCGCCCCAGATTGCTGGTGAACACCACTGGAGCCCCGTGCGGGTAAGCCCCCGGTGTTTTGCGCAACTCACGCAGTAGCTCCACGCCAGACCAGTGTCGGTGTTCGTAGGCATCGGTGAACGTCTGCTGGTTGGTTTGTGCCAACGTATCGAAATTCGCGCCTTCTCCCGCAATATCGAGCAACAGGATATTGGTGAAGTCGGCAATCATGCCGTCCACGGCCGAATGCAGTGGCTGGCGGTCGAACAGGGTCAGATTCAACAGAAGCCGCGGTTGGCTGCACCAGCGTGCCAGTACAGCACCGAAGCAAGTGGCCAGCGCCATCGTCGGCGTTACGCCATACTCGCCTGCGCAAGCCTTGAAGCGTGCCCAGTCATCGGCCTGAATCTCCACACGCTGGCGTGAAATACGCACCTGTTTGACCTGCTCTGGTTCGCAGGCCAGGGGCAGTTGTGGTGCATTTGGCAGGCTGTCCAGGCGCTCCAGCCAAAACTCACTGGATTGCTGTCTGATCGACGCATTTTCCTGGTCAGTCTGCGCCAGATAGCTGCGAAAGTCGTAGTCGGTGCTTACGGCGGGCAGGTGCTGTCCGCGTATCAGTGCCGCCAACTCCTCGAAAACCAGGCTGAAACTAGCGGCATCCAACACCAGCAGGTCAATGTCTGCGTGCAGTCTGTGATGACCGTCGGGCAGCAAGGTGAGCTGAAAATCGAAGTTCTCACCCCGTTCGACTGCCAGAACCCGGTGACCGTGCCGTTCACGCATGGCCTGTAAATGCGTTTGGCACTCCGCAGAAGAGGCTGTGCGCAGATCGTGCAGGGTCAAGCCGCGCCAGCGCGTCTCGGGGCGCCGCTGCTGACGGCCATCGTCCAGAAAAGTCACCAACAACATCGGGTGACGTTCGATCAAAGCACCAATGGCCTGTTCCAGGGTATCGGCATCCAGGCCCCGGCCGTCGAACTCCTGGTACAGATGGCAACCCACGCCGCCCAGCGTCTGGTGCGGCGCACGGCCCACCAGATAGGCATGCTGTACGGGTGTCAGTGGGAAAGACTGCCCATCGGCCATGGTCGGCCAGGATCGAGAGACGGAAATCTCCGGTTCCTGCACCTTGGCTGTGCCGTTCCCGGCCACGGCTGGGCGCTCACGTAGCAACTGGCTCCAGCCTCTCAAGGTCGGTTGCTGGTACAAGTCCCGCAGCTTCACCTTGTGTCCGCGTTTGCGCAGGCGATGCATCCAGGCCATCAAGCGCATCGAATCCAGGCCCAGCTTGAGGAAGCTGGCATCAGCGTCCAGTTCGTCTGGCGGCATCCCGAGATCGGCTGCGACCTCTTGGCGCAATGCCTCATCCACCTGCTGCGTCTCGTCTTTTCTGGTCTGCACCGTTTCCGTCATCAGAACCGTCTCCTTTAAATCTATGAACAAAGAAGGGTCGTGGAGCTGTGCGATCAATTGCCAACCAGCGCCCAACCCTCGGCGTCAAGCGTGATTAGTGTTCGCCTCCGGCTTGCAGGCGAGATGTGAGCCAGAACGACCGCAATAGGCGTGGCCCCCCTGTATATGGCCCGATGCGCCTGGCACGCGTACGCAGCACAGGGCGGGTCTCTATTTCGGGTTTGTCTGTACGGGCAAGAAGGTCATGAAGGTCGGTCTGGGCACGGACTTCGAGCAAACCCGTCGCCAACTTGCGGGCCAAGCCATAGTGGCCTGGTGCTCCCTTGACCAACACATCCCTCAATGCCATGCGCCGGAGCGTCTGGTACATGCTGAAGCGCGGCATGGGAGAGCCTGATCGAACCAGTTCCGCATGCAGTGCCGCGTGCTGAACCCATGCCCCGGGAGCCGCCAGACGCAACATGGCGGCAAGAATCTTCAGGCGCGCGAGGCTGCTTTTGAGCTTCGCTTCCTGCAACAGCCATCTGGCCTCACGCATATCACTCATCGAACCACTCCTTAATCCGATCAAAACAGCTTCAACACATGTTCATGGCCTCTGGGCCACCAAATGGCGGTTCAACACCAGCACGTCGTCCTCCGAGAACCGTCCGGCATAGAACTGCAGCTTGGCGTAGGCCTGAAACCACTCCACATAGGTGCGCAGCAAGGCCTGCCGGGCCTGGTAGGACTGGCGCTCGGCATGCAGGGCATCGGTATTGGTGCGTTCTCCACCGGCCACGCTCTTGCGCATGGCATCGACCAGCGCCGCGCTGTCGGCCACGTTCTGGCGCAGCGTGCTCACGCGCTCGGTGCTGGTGGCAAACACCCGGTAGTACTGCTCCAGGGTGGTGGCGGTGGTCTGGGTGGTGCGCTCCAGGTCATAACGGGCCTGGGTCAGCCGGTTGCTGGCCTGGCGCGTGCTGTAGTAGCTGGAGCCGCCGCTGAACAACGGAATCGAGACTTGCAGGCCGATGGTGTTGCTCTTGTAGTCGCGGCCCTTGTTGTTGATGGTGTCCGAAACGATGCGCTCATGGGAGGCATACAGCGACACGCGCGGCATGAACTGGCCTTTCTCGCGCTCCACGGTCAAGTCGTTGTAGCGCACCGCCAGGCGTGCGGCCTGGACCTCCGGGTTCTGCTGCTGGGCATCGCCCAGCAATACCGCCAGATCGCCATCGGGCAAGGCGGGCAACATGGCTGTCTGGTTGATCTCCAGCAGCTCATGGGCATGGACCGATCCGCCCAACAGCGCCGAAAGCTCGCGCAATCGGTCGGCCAAAGCATTTTCATAGGTCACCAGCTCGGATTGGGTAGCGCCAAGCTGAGTGCGAGTCTCCAGAATGTCGATGCGGGTGCCTTCACCCTGGGCCATCATTCGTTCGTTGCCGCGCAGCATGTCCTGGTACACGCGCAACTGCTGGCGGGCCAGTTCCAGCGAATCGCGGGCCAACAAGGCATTCAGGTAGGCGTCGATCAGGGCCACGGCCTGCTGCTGGAACTGCAAGCGGTACTGCACCTCGGCATATTCGGCCTGGGTCTTGCCCATGCGGTAGGTGCTGATGGCAGAGTAGTCGAACAGCGTTTGCTCGATGGTCAGGCCGGCGCGGCGGCCGTAGAAACTGTCTTCGATGCTTTGTCTGCCAGCCGCCGTCGTGCTGTCGTAGTACTCGGTCTGGTTGGTACGGTTGCGCAAGTAGTTGATCGAAGCCTGTGGCAACAAGGCGGCACGGGCTATGTTGCCGCTATCCCGCCCGGCGTCACGGGCCGCGCGGGCACCCAGTACCAGCGGGTCATTGAGCAACATGCGCTCATAAGCCTGAACCAGATCGAGCGATTGCGACTGGCTGGCCAAGGCGGTTGATGCCAGCCCAACACCTTGCTGTGGTGATGCCATTTGCAATTGATGCAAAGGGGAGGCGGGGGAGTGCATGTCTTGGGCCAATACCGTAGGCATGCCGTCGACGTACAGATAGAACGCGAGGGGCGCGACAATGATCAGCTTAAGTGTGTGACTGCGGCTCATCATTCCTCCGTCAGTGCCAGACGGGTACGGTCACGCAGCGGTTTGAGCAGGTAGCTCATCATGGTGCGTTCCCCGGTCTTGACGAAGGCGGTCACCGGCATGCCCGGCTGCAATTGCAGGCCCGGCAATACCTCGCGGCTGTTCAGGTCATCCACACTGATTTCAATGTGGTAGTACGGCATGCCCTGCGGGTCTTCCAGGCGGTCAGCGGAAACGGTCTTGACCGTGCCCGGCAGCTTGGGGGTGGAAGATCGGTTGAAGGCGGCAAACTCCAGCTCTACCGGCTGGCCGGTTTGCACCTTGTCCACTTCCTGCACCGGCAGGCGGCCTTCCACCAGCAAGGGCTGGTCCAGCGGCACGATGTCCATCAGCTTGTCGCCGGCGCTGACCACGCCGCCCTGGGTAAACACCGCCAGGCCCGCCACGATGCCCTCGGTGGGCGCGACGATCTGCATGTTGGTCACTTCGTACTGCGCGCTGTCCAAGCGCGAGCCGAGGTCCGCGGTGCGCGTGCGGGTTTCGGCCAGTGCGGTGCGCAGTTCCTTCTGGTAATCCTCACGCTGCTGAATCAGGCGCAACTGGTACTCCTGCACCTGGCCCTGCAACTGCGCCAGACGGCCCTGGTCATCGGCCACGGAGCCAGCCAGTTGCAGGTATTGGCGTTCGGACTCCAGCAAGCGATTGCGTGCCAGCAGGCCGTCATCGGCCAAAGAGCGCTGCCCGGCCAGTTGCCGCTCAAAGGTCTCGCGCTGGCTGCGGCGCGATTGCAGAATGCGTTGCAGGCTGTCGCGCTGCTCGCGCAGGCCGCGCAAAGTCGCCTCCAGGCCGCCCAGGGTGGCCTGCTGGGCACTGCGGCGGCTGTCGAACAACTGCCGCTGCGCCTGAATAATTTCTGCCGCCTGCAAATTGCCGTCACGCTCGGCTTGCAGCAGGCGATCGTCGAAGCGGATATTGCCCAGGCCGTCCCGTTCGGCCATCAGGCGGTTCTCCGTCGCCAGGCTGCTGAGAAACTGGAACTGCAAGGAATCCAGTTGGTTGCTCGCCACATTCGGCTCCAGTACCACCAGCACCTGGCCTTCTGTGACCCGCTGGCCCTCAGTGACCAGAATGCGTTGCACCTTGCCGCCCGTAATGGGCTGCACCGCCTTGCGGTTGCCGCTGACCACCACCTTGGCCTCTACGGGCACGCCGGCATCCAGCGGTGCCAGCATGGCCCAGCCGAGAAAACCCACCACGCCGACCAGCACGATCAGCCAGCCCAGCCGCACAAAGTGGCGGTCATCCACCGACAGCAGATCATCCTTGGGGTCGATCAGGTCGGCGTCCAGTGAAGAGGCGTCCATGTTCATCGTCGTGCTCATGCTCCCTCCTTGCGTTGCGCAAAGTTCATCGCGGCCCCATAGGAGGGAATGGGCATGACCCGTTGCTGTGGTTGGGGCTGCCCGGAAGTTGGCCTTGGCTGGGCACCGCGTTGCATGCGCTGCATCACCTCGGTCATCGGGCCAAAGTCAGCCTGGGCGCCGGCGTGCAAGATCAGCAGCTTGTCGGCCTGCTTGAGGATGTTGGGTTTGTGCGTAATCAGCACGAGAGTGATGCCTGCTTCTTTCATGCGGCCGATGGCCTTGGCCAGCATGACGTCACCGGCTTCGTCGAGGTTGGCGTTGGGTTCGTCCAGCACCACCAGGCACGGCTCGCCGTACAGGGCACGGGCCAGGCCCACACGCTGGCGCTGCCCGCCAGACAGGCCCATGCCGTTTTCGCCCAGGCGGGTCTGATAGCCCTCGGGCAGTTGCAGAATCAGCTCATGCACGCCCGCCATCTGCGCGGCGGCAATCACCTTGGCCTCATTCACCTCACCGAAGCGGGCGATGTTCTCGGCCACGGTGCCCGCGAACAGTTGCACGTCCTGTGGCAGGTAGCCGACCAACGCGCCCAGAGCCTCCGGGCGCCATTGGTCGAGCGGGGCGCTGTCCAGCCGCACCTTGCCGCGCAGCGGCGGCCAGGCGTTGACCAGGCAGCGGGCCAGTGTGGTCTTGCCCGCGCCGGACGGGCCGATCACCACCAGGGCTTCACCAGCGTTCAGCTTGAAGTTGATGCCATGCAGCACCGGCTGGGTCTGGCTGGGCGGGGCGGCCAGCAACTGCTCGACCACCAGGTTGCCTGCTGGCCTTGGGAAGTCCATGCCCTTGGCCAGCGGCGGAAAGTCACCGAGCAACTGGCTCAGGCGGCGTTCCGCTTCCTTCACCTGCGTCCATTGGCGTGACGCACCCATGATCTGGTCGATGGGTGCCAGGGCGCGGCCCAGCAGGATGGAGCCGGCAATCATCATGCCCGCCGTCATCTGGTTTTCCAGCACCAGCCAGGCACCTAGACCCAGCGCCAGCGATTGCACTGCCATGCGCAGCGCCTTGTTCCAGCCCTGGATCTTCGCCATACGGGCGCTGGCCAGGTTTTGCTCACGCACATAGCCCAGGTGCTGCTCGGCCCAGCGGCGGCGCAGATTGGCCAGCATGCCCATACCGGCAATCACCTCGGCATTGCGCAGGTTGGCCCCGGCATCGCGGCGGGAATTGATCGCCAGTTCTCCGGCTTTTTTCAGGTGCGGGCGGCTGACCCGCTCATTGAGCCAGGCCACACCCATCAGCACCACGGTGCCGCCCAGGGCGAACCAGCCCAGTGCCGGGTGGAAATAGAACATCACCAGCACATACACCGGGAACCAGGGCGCATCGAACAGCGCGAACAGCGATTGGCCGGTGGCGAACTGGCGCAGCTGCTGCAAATCATCCAGCGGCTGTGCGGCATTGAGCTTGCCGGTCTTGAGGTTGGCGCTGAAAGCCGCGTCGTAGATGCGCGGGGCCAGCTTGCGGTCAAACCCGGTGCCCAGACGCAGCACCACCAGGGAGCGTACCCACTCCAGTGCGCCCATCAGGGCATACATGCCCAGCAGGATGACGGTGAGCATCAGCAGGGTCATCTCATTGCCGGAGGCCAGTACCCGGTCATACACTTGCAGCATGTACAGCGCCGGAGCCAGCATCAGGATATTGATGACGCCCGAGAACACGCCGATATGTACGAAACTGCGTTTGTAGGTCAGCAGAGCACGGGCCAATTCACCGTGCGCACCCTCTGCCGGCCGGGATTTGCCCGCCGTCATTACATCACCAGCCCTTTTTACGGAAAAAAAATCCCCCTCCCCATAAAAACGGGGAAAGCCGAAATCTGCCTGCAGCTTGTTTTTGCAGGTGGTTCCGTAAACCGCTAAAATCGACGGCTTCCGGAAAACGGAGCCTGGCCAAAAAGCACCAGGCCCCGGTACTACCCGGTCAAGTGGTGGATCTTCCCGCTAGAAAATCACCACCACTTTTCCGGTCAAACCTCTTGCATTTCTGGAATGGCTGCTTACGCGGCCAGCAGGAGGTCGCTTTCGACTTCTGCGAATGCAGTCGACGCCTCGACCGAGGAGAAGCTGCTCGGTGCGGTAGCGTAGTAGTCGAACGACACGCTGCTGCCGTTGGCGCTCAGGTAGCTGTTGATGACGCTGATGTCGCTTGCGCTGCTGATTGCGCCACCGGAGAAACCACTCAGGTATGCATCCAGCACATACTCGAAAGTCGAGGTGGCAGCCGCCGCTTCATCGAACGTCAAGTCGTAGATGATGGCGGAGTTCAGCGTGACCTGTTCGTAGTACTGCGGGTAGCTGAAGAGGCCTTGGTTGCCAGCATTCACCGTGATGGCGGCATTACCGTTTGCGACGCCGAAGGTATTGAGCGCCACGTAGTCCACCGCCACGTTGAAGTTGTTCACCACCAGCAGGGGTTCGGAGGTGTCGAACGCGGTCAGCGTAGTCTGTCCCGGAGCGTAGCCGGTATCTGCGGCGTAACCCAGCTTCAGAGTATTCAGGCTACCACTGGTCTCGAAGCTGTATTTGCCACCACCTGCATTAACGGTATCCCACGAGAAGCCACCCGTAGACTCCAGGACGAACTTGGAGCCGAAGGCACCAGGCCCGAAGGAATCCAGCCCTTGCCCCGCATACACCTTGAAATCGTAGAGTTCATACGGGAGGCTGCTATTGGGATCGTAGATGCTGTTGAGCTCTCCGGCTCCGCCGGTGTGGTATACATTCCCCACCGTCAGAATGGAACCAATGCTTTTCGTGGCATTGGCACCAGTCTGATTGCCGTTGTCATAGTCTCCCAACCATGCGGTAACGTTACTTTTCAAAGACATGATGTCTTCTCCTTTTCACAAGCCGGTCGCCACACCGGCGAAATATGCTCTGGTCACCATGACCAAAGCGGCTAACCGTCAGAAACGGTATTCCAAGTTGGCCGTCAAAGTGCGACCAGGGTAGAAGTTGTATCCCCATGCGGTGGGTGTGGCTTCCATTTTGTTGGTCACATTGGCTAGATAAATTCCGGCCCTTAACTGGTCGTTGAATTGGTAATTGACAAACAGGTCGAACTTGATGACTTTGGGCCAGAGATAGGCTTCTATAAACTGGCTTTGACTTGGTATCGGTTGGGTTTGTCCTGCCTGCGTTCCAAGGTGGTGATCATCCTGGACGTTTCTGTCATACCAGTAGGCGGCGCGTTGCCTACCGCGATAATGCATCGTGCCGCCCAGTTCAAGCCTACCCTGCATAGGGGTCAGTGCAGCAGTCAGACTGCCTCGAATGGGTTCAATCGTGCCTGCTTCCATCCAGTTCCAGCTTGAATAGCAAAGGCGTTCTCCTTTGCCAATATCGGTATAGGAGTTTCCCCCATCACTTGTGGTCCCTGTTTGGTACGCTCTACCACTAGGCACTTGCCAAGAGCAAAGCTTGTTGTCGTGTCGAATAGGCAGAGTTAGGTTAGTTCGCACATAAAACAAAGGCTGACGATACGCCAGATTCAGTTCAACACCTTGACGAATAAAGGGATTGAGATTATTGACGCTGGCCTGATCATTGCCTATTCCTGGCCAAGGGTAGCCTTCTGGAAGCATGGGGCCCCATGTAATGTAGTTGCGGATGCGATTACGGTAGACATTCACCCCTACATCTAGGCGGTCACTTGCGGCAAGCCAGCCTTCCTTCTTGTAGTTCATCCCCAGTTGCAGCGAGAGATTCTCTTCTGGTTCAAGATAGGGGTTTGCATAGAAATCTGCCCTGTTGAGTTCACCATGCATATACATTTCATTGCTGGTTGGCGCACGCTCGCTGTATCCCGCTTGCGTATAGAAAGTCAGGCCAGTTCCGGGAGGGCTATATGAAACACCAAAATTGGCAGACTTGAGATCCCACTGATGATCTCGCCGTCCTCTGACTGTTCGGAGATTACCGTACTGTGAGTCAGTCTTAATTTTGGCACTGCTTTCTGCTGTGGCGGCTGCCGCAAGTTCTCTTAACTCATTTCCGGAATAGCCTAAGCCACGGTAATAATTTCGCCAATACGATGTACCATAAACAACACCCTCTTGACCGATGTTCCCTTCCGTAAACACCGGGTTCAACACATCAAGCCAAACTCGCTGAAAACCAAAGCCTACACTCGCTTGCCACGGGCCTGAACCTTCCGTGCTTAATGAAAGGGCCAATCCCAGAGTATCTGTACGTGAGTCAGGGTCAAACCGCATCACGTCGATATCTCGTCCTTGCGTCTCTAATAGGTATCTTTCGTAATACTCCGACTCCGTTTCGCTATCAACCTTCTTTCTGGCTTGCCTAAATTCCAATCCAGTATCTAGACGAAAAGGGCCGATAACTTCTGATTCAAAGCGACTGACGTTACTTAGCTTTATCCCTGTTGAGCCGACATCAGTGAAATAGTGAAGAGGTTGGTTTGCGGCAAAACCATCACTACCTCCGGTCCAGTTTTGTTTTCGATCCTGGCTCTCATGGAAAATTTGCACTTCAGGATTGAATATCTCTGAAAAGCTACCTTTCCATTTTAAGCTGGCCACTTGATTTTTCAGCTGTGTTCGGACAGACCATGGGTAGTCATGCCAAGAAGCCTCACCATCGACCCACCAATTATCTTTTGTTGAGTTTTCATTTACAGGAACCCACACAGCAGGTTGTTGGTCTGTTTCGTATTTGGCTTTGCTTGAAAAGACAAATAACTCCAGACTCTGGTCGTAGTCATCATTGAAATAATGCCGCAGCCTTAACATCTGCGAGTCGGTTTCTTTTTGAGTTCCCTTTAATGGATTTTTGGCGGCTTGTTTAAACCACTTGGCTTGATCTGTAGTGAGGCCGCAATTGCTCATCCCTACATATCCATTTGCATGGTAACGGCAAGGGCCGTGCTGATTAATATCACGGATTGATGATCCTGTAACGTCATGATGGAACCATAAATTCCTGCCGTGAATGCCATGCATTAGCTCGTCGTTGCTAATGTTGTCGCCAATTTTATAGAAGTCGTTTTTGCTGTGCGATGCACCGACCATTGCTTCCCAGCGTTCATTTCGCCCACCAAGGAAAAATGACCCAGATGGTTTTTGACCATTGCTATATTCACTGAATCCGGTTGAACCCCGAACCATGCCGCCAAAATCTTTGCCTGGGCGCAGAATATCTTCCAGATCGAGATACTTGAAATCTACCGAGCTTCCCAGGCTACCCAAAGCACCAGTTCCTGAACTTCCGCCTCTTGTGACGTCAATGCTCTTCAGAAACTGCGGATCAATAAAAATGGAGCCGGTCTGGCCGATGTCACGAGTGAAGGCATGGAAATTCTGATTGATCCCTTCAAGCGATTGCGCCACACGCCCATGCCCCGCAATGCCTTGTACGCCAACAGACACTTCTGGCCTGGCATAAAGGCTGTTGACAGACGTACCCGAGATTTGATCAATCAGGTCACTCATGTGGCTGGCACCGCGCCGCTCCACATCTTCCTTACTCGCCCCACTGGTGTTGCCTATGGCCTTCTTTTCTTGTTCGGCTGTGCCGACTACCTCCACGGCATCCAGCATGTGAGGGGCGTCGGCATCGGTGATAGTCAGAACAGACGGTTCTTCCTGGTCAGGGGAGGGGCGCTGTGCGTCCTGGGCAAATGCTTGATGGCCAGAGAGCACCAGGGCAACGGCCAGGCACAGACGGCTGGGGCGCAGGTGCAGGCCATCCTGGCGCTGCTGGGCCGGTCTGCGTGCCGCTTGCCCATGTCGTGTGCAGAAGGCGATGCCCTCTGTGCTTCCTGCGTTGTCTCCCCTGAATACCATCTGAATCTGCCTTTACTACGAACAAGAGATTAAATGATAGGCATTTACAATATTGCGCAAGGCATGCCTATTCCCTGGCTGGGCTCTGTTGCCTCCATGTGCGCTCCTTGCCCCTTGCGGCTGCGATGTCCGCTTCAACAGGGTGGAGTGAGAGCTTGCGATGAAGACTCTTGTGGAAGGCTGTCGATTACCAGCTAAGCCCGATGATTACCAAAAACCGCAAACCGTGCTAACGGTTTACGGGAAAAATTTGACATTTCGGGGTTTTTTGTTGCAGTACACCATGCGCGGCGGGTAAGCACTTGCTTTCGGCCACCGCCGTGGCATGGCCGAAAGCTGTGGTGTGGCGGAGGAGGGCGGGAGTTACTGCAGGCCATCGCTCGCCAGTTGGCGTTGCAGCTTGGGGGTGATGCCCAGTGCACACTGCTTGGGCGAGATGCCGGTGTGGGTGCGGAACAACCGGCTGAAGTGGCTGAGGTTGGCAAAGCCGCAACTGATGGCGGTTTCGGTGACGCTGGTGCCGCGTTGCAACAAGGTGATGGCAACGTCGAGTCGGATGCGGGTCAGGCAGGCATAGACCGAGCAGCCGAACATGGCATGGAAGCCCGATTGCAGGCGTTTTTCGTTCAGGCCCACGGCGCGGGCCAGGGTTTGCACGGTCCAGTCCTGGTCGTAGCTTTTCTCCAGCAGGGCGCGAGCGTCGATCAGGTGTGGCCTGTCGGCCGGAACGGGGAGCTTGGCCTGTTGGGCTGAGAGGTTTTCGCGCAGGAAGCAGGCGATGGCCTCGAACGCCTTGGCGCGAAGGTACAGATCACGCGAGATGCAAGGGCCGGGGTAGGTGCAGCCAAAGCCCAGCAGATCGCAGGCTATGCGTTGCAGGCCGCTGGAGGCGGGCATGACACCGAGGAAGGCGTCGATGTGCGATTGATCGCCAGCCACGGTGCAGATGCGGCTGCGCAAGTCGTCCATCTGCAGGCCAGTCAGGCCAGCCATGGCGGTTTGCGGCATGTGGATGCTGACCATGCGGAAGGCACCTTCAGATTGGCCGTCGAGCACGTCCCAGCCTTTGGCGTATGAGCCTGTCGCCATCATGATGGCCGACCCCGCCTTGGCATCGAGCACGGCACCATCATCGAAGGCAGCCTGCATGCGGCCTTCGAGCAAGATGTTCACGCTGAAGGCCGATGGCCCTTCTGCCTGAAATGCCCATTTGCTGCCTGGGCGACCATTGATGCAACTGATGCACAACCCTTCGCAGGGTTGGTACATGTGCACCGCGTGCCTCCAATCTTCGTGTACGTGGTCCAGCCCTTCTTCCGGCAGTTTGCCTGGGTCAAGGGCTGGTTGGCCGGACACTGTCTCTGCGTTCCCCGCCATAAAAATTTCCTGAAAACATCAAATTTTTTCCGTAAACCGTTAGCGCCATTTTTCTGTTGGCGTAATGATGCTCGATATCACTATTACCTATCTTATCGCTAAATATACAAGATAGACATTGGCAATTGTGATTTACCCGCATCTAGCCCATGACAAAAGCCTTAATCAGGCCACGGACTTTTTCAGTATGTCGATTTCTTCCCTAGTTCCGTCGCGCCTGAGTGCGCGGCAGGTTTTACCTGCTATTGCAGGCATCTATATCAGCCAGACGATTATTACGGCGTTAACCACCCAGGCCCTGCCTTCGCTGTTGCGCGATGCCGGAGCTTCGTTGCAAGTGGCGGGGCTGACTGCCCTGCTATGGATACCCTGGGGCATACGTTTTCTGTGGGCACCCGCGGTGGAACGCTTGCGTTTGCCGGCAGGACGGCTGCAACGACGTTCGCGCACGCTGGTGCTGGGCGGGCAATGGTTGATTGCAGCGGTGCTGCTGGTTCTGGGGCTGGCCGCACTGGCTGGGCATTTATCGCTGGCTGACCACGCCGGGCTGATTCTGGCCGGGCTGCTGGTAGCGGCCTTGGTGGCGGCCACCACGGACGTGGCGAGCGATGGCTTTACCGTGGAGCAGCTTGCCAGCCAACAACGCGGCTGGGGCAATGTGGCCCAGGTAGGCGGCAGTTATGTCGGCGCGATGCTGGGCGCAGGCGGCTTTTTGCTGGTGGTTGGCACACTGGGCTGGCCGCAGGCATTGCTGGCTGCGGCACTGGCGATTGTGCTGTTGAGTGTGCCGATGATGCTGCTGCGCGAACCGCCACGCGATCCGGCATTGGCAGTGAACCACCGGCCTGGCCTGCTGCATGCCTTGCGCCGCCCGGAAGTGCGCACGGGGCTGTTGTTGATGCTGTTGTCGAGTATCGGCGTGCGCCTGACGCTGGGCATGTTCGGCCCCTTCCTGCTGGACAAGGGCTTGAGCCTGGAGGAACTGGGCTGGTTCTTCGGCACGCTGCACCTGGGCGCGGGTCTGACCGGCGCGGTGCTTGGCGGGATGCTGGTGCGCGCCGCACCAGGCTGGCGGGCGGTGTGGATTGCGGTGAGTTTGAAAGCCCTAGTTCTGGCTGCGCTGACCCTGGCGGCACCGACGGCATCCCTGACGGTGTTGATGGTGTTGGTGGGGCTGATGTTCGCAGCACTGGGTTTTGTGTGGGTGGCGTTGTACTCGGCCTTGATGGGGCTGACCTCGCCCTTGCAATCCGGTGTGGATTTCACCTTGTTCCAGAGTGCCGATGCCTTGCTGGCAGTGGCCGGTGGCGTGGCCGGAGGCTGGCTGTCGCAGCATCTGGGCTATGAGGTGTGCTTCGGGCTGGCGGCAGCTTCAGCCGTGGTAGCGGTGCTGGTGGTCAAACGCAAAGGCCCTTCCCTGGACAACATCAGGGAGCTACACGGCGTATGAGCAAAGGCAATTCCCGGGCGGTACCGGGCGTCTGGTCCATCATGCGGCCTGTGCAGGGCCAGATCCGCCTGGGCATGGCATTGGCCGGTCTGGCAGCCGCCTGTGCCCTGGGGGCCTTGTGCGCCCTGGCGTGGGCAGTGCATGCCTTGCTGACTGCACCTGGCCAATGGCCGTGGCCAGCTTTGATGCTGGCTGTCGCACTGACGGTATTGGCCTATGTTTTGCGGCTGACGGCATTCAATCGCTCGCATTTCGCCGCGTTTCAGCTGGAAACCCGCTTACGTACCGATCTTTCCGAGCATCTGGCGCGGGTGCCGCTGGGCTATGTGCAGCAGACCGGCTCTGGCGCCTTGACCAAGGTGATGATGGATGACGTCAAGGCGCTGCATGTGTTTGTGGCCGATAGCACGCCTTTGTATGCGCGGGCTTATGTCTCGCCGGTACTGACCTTCGTGCTGCTGTGGTGGCTGGATTGGCGGCTGGCCTTGGCGGCTACTGCGGTGCTGGCTGTCGGTATGGCAGTGGTATCACTGGCGATGCGCGGCAGCGGTGAGATGATGCAGCGTTACCACGCCGCCAGCGAGGACGTGAGCAAGGCCGTGGTGGAGTATGTGCAGGCCATGCCGGTGGTGCGTACCTTCGACACCGGCACGACCACGTTCCAGCGTTACCAGCAGGCACTCAATGCCTTCGTCGAGGTGGTGTTGCAGTGGTACCGGATGGCGGGTGTGTCGTCGCGCTTGTCGATGGCCATCCTCAATCCGCTGCCCACACTGGCAGTGCTGGTGTGGCTGGGCGGCTGGCTGATCAGCCGTGATGCGCTGGCGGCTTCGACCTGGCTGGCAGTGCTGCTGGTGGGCACGGGCATGGCTGAGTCGCTGCTGCCGCTGATGTCGCTCAAGCACCTGGTCGCCAAGACACAGATGAGCATCCACCGCATTCACGAGGTGATGGCCGAGCCGGAGTTGCCGGTGGTGGATATTGCCCAGGCCAAGGTGCCGCGAGATGCGAGCGTGCGCTTCGAGCAAGTGGATTTCCGCTATACAGCCGATGGTGAGCGGGTGCTGCAAAGCGTGAGCTTCGAGGCAGCGCAAGGCAGTGTCACGGCGTTGGTCGGCCCCTCTGGCGCAGGCAAAACAACCGTGGCGCGACTGATTCCACGCTTCTGGGACGTAAGTTCCGGCTGTATTCGGATCGGCGGCGTGGATGTGCGCGAGATGCTGCCCGAGGTCCTGATGCAGCAAGTGGCATTTGTGTTCCAGGACACGTTTCTGTTTGCCGACACCATCACCAACAACATTCGGCTAGGGCTGGGAGCCGCGACCATGGATGAGGTCATCGCCGCGGCCAAGGCGGCCCAGGCCCATGAGTTCATCATGGCGTTGCCGCAAGGCTATGAAACGCCCGCAGGCGAGCGGGGCGTGTTCCTCTCCGGTGGGCAACGCCAGCGCATCACCATCGCCCGCGCCATTTTGCAGAACCGGCCCATTCTGGTGCTGGACGAAGCAACAGCCTTTGCCGACCCGGAAAATGAGGCGGCACTGGTGGCCGCACTGTCGAACCTGATGCGCGGCAAGACAGTGCTGATGGTGGCGCATCGGCTATCGACCATCCGTGATGCCGACCAGATCCTGGTATTCGACCAGGGGCGGCTGGCTGAGCAAGGCCGGCACGATGCGCTGGTGGCACAGGGCGGCGTGTATGCCCGGCTGTGGCACAACTATGAAACCGCGCAGAACTGGTCGCTGATGGGAGTGCACTCATGAACAAACCACACCCCACGCCCAGCATCACCCCCTTGCTTGAAACCTGGCGGCAACTGATGAGTAGTGCCCGCAGCCGCGCCCCCCAATTGCGGGCCAGCCTGATCGGGCTGGGCTTGGCTGCTGCCCTGCAAGGCCTGGCACTGGCATGCCTGATGCCCTTGTTCCAGGCACTGATTCCGCAGGCGGATTGGACTGCCGCCTGGCCCTGGCTGCTGGCGATGACGGCCTCGATGTTGGCGAGCACGGCAGTCCGTTGGTGGGCCCAGGGCTTCGATTACCGAGGCGACATGGTGCACAACACCCATGAACTGCGCACCGAGCTGGGCGAGCAATTGCGGCGTATTCCGCTAGAGGTCTTGCAGGACAAGCGCACTGGCGCGGTGAATGCCACGCTGCTGGGCAATGTGGACGAGACGCTGAGCTATATCCTGACCGTCGCCAACATGATGGCAACTGCCCTGGTCACGCCGGTGGTGGTGGCGCTGGCGGCCCTGTGGTTCGACTGGCGCATGGGGCTGATTCTGCTGCTGGTGTTTCCGCTGCTGATTCCACTGTACCGCTGGCGGCGTCCGGCCTTCGGGCGCGGCATGCGCATGCTGGCCGATGCCAACGAGCGCACCAGCAGCGATATTCTGGAGTACACCCAGGGCCTGCCGGTACTGCGGTCGGCATGTTGTGTGGGTGAGCATGCTGTGGCTTTGCAGGCAAGTTTCAAGCACCTGGAAATGATCCAGACCATCGGCCAGAAGAAAGGCACCAAGCCGAATCTGATTCTGGCAACCGTCATGGAGCTGGCGATCCTGTTGGTGGTGTTCGCCGGTACCCTGCTGGTCGTGCAAGGTTCGCTGGATGTCGCCATTCTGGCGGCCCTGATGGTGATCGTGGTTCGTTTTGCCGAGCCGCTGGCGACCTTTGTGCTGTATGCCAAGGTGATTGACCTGATCGAGGCCGCGTTGGGCAAGATCAATGCCTTGCTGGCCGTTGCCCCCTTGCCCCAACAAACGCCCGAGCAGATGCCGGACGCCTTTGATGTGGCCTTCGAGGGGGTGCGCTTTGGCTATGCCAGTGCCAAGGAGCCTACGCTGCGGGATCTGAGTGCGCATCTGCCAGCCCGCAGCCTGACGGCCTTGGTCGGCCCTTCGGGCAGCGGCAAGACCACCGTCACGCGCTTGCTGATGCGTCATGCCGACCCGCAGGCCGGAGCCATCACCATCGGTGGCGTGGATATCCGCGCCATCACGCCGGAGCAACTCAATGCGCTGATTTCCGTGGTGTTCCAGGACGTGTACCTGTTCGACGACACCATCCTGGCCAACATCCGCATGGCCCGGCCCGACGCCAGCGATGCAGAGGTCGAGGCCGCCGCCCGTGCGGCCCATTGCCATGAGTTCGTCACGCGCTTGCCCGAGGGCTACGCCACACGCGTGGGCGACATCGGCGGGCGGCTCTCGGGCGGCGAGCGTCAGCGCATCAGCATTGCGCGGGCCATGCTCAAGAACGCCCCCATCGTCATCCTCGACGAGCCTACTGCCGCGCTGGATACCGAGAGCGAAGTGGCGGTGCAGACCGCCATTGATGCCCTGGTGCGTGAGCGCACGGTGATTGTGATTGCCCACCGCCTTTCCACCATTGCCGCCGCCGACCAGATTCTGGTGATCGACGACGGGTTGGTGGTGGAGGCCGGTAAGCATGCCGATCTGCTGGCCTGTAAGGGCCGCTACGCCCGCATGTGGCAGGCCCAGCAAAGTGCCAAGAACTGGCATGCCAGCCGCGACGCGCAACCAAATTTTGACTTAGCAGGAGATTGAATCATGCCCCCCTTCAAATTGCGTCTTCTCAGCCTTGCGCTGATTTCGCTCCATTCCCTGGCAGGAATGGCTACTGCGCAAGCACAAGACGTAGCGACAGACGCCGGGGATGTTCAGTCGCTTGCTCCTGTGGTGGTGTCGGCCAGCAAACGCGGCGAAACCTTGGAACAGCTCAATGGTGCCGCCAGTGTGGCCGACCGCCTGGCCCTGGACGATGCCCAGGTAAGTTCAACCCTGGAGCTGGATCGGGTCTTTCCCGAGCTGTATATGTCGCACAGCGCGACATTCCTGTTCCCGATCATCACACTGCGCGGGGTGACGTCTGCCCAGGACTTCTACAACCCAGCCTTGACGGTTTATGTGGATGGCGTGCCGCAGTTGCCGACCTTTGCCGCCCAGTCGTTGTTGGGGGTTGAGCAGGTGGAACTGCTTAAGGGGCCGCAAGGCACGCTGTATGGCAAGAGCGCTCAGGGCGGCGTGCTCAATATCGTTTCTCACAAGCCAGACAACACACCCCAGTTCGCGGCCCGCGCCGGCGTATCGAGCCGCGATGGCTATCAGGTGCAGGCGGAGGGCTCCGGTCCGTTGGTCGAGGATCTGTTGTACGGGTCGGTGTCGCTGCTGGGCAATGACGTCAATGGAGATATTCGTAGCGACGTGATCGGCAGCGACAAGCTGGGTGGTGTGCGTTCGCGGGCCGGCAACGTGAAGTTGCGCCTGGCACCGACCGGCAGCCCATGGGAGCTGAACCTGAGTGGCGGGCGCGATTGTGCTACGGGTGACCAGGAGGTCTATACCTTGTTCGACGATTACAAGTCGCGCAGGGCCTATGTGTCGCCAAATCTGCCAGAGGCCTACCGGGATTACCGTCAGAAGCGTTGTGCCAACAGTTTCGCTGCCAATGGACAGTACGACTTCGACCAATGGCGTTTGAATGTGATCGCCAGCAGCCAGCGCGTGCATACGTCGCGCCACTGGCCGATCGACATTTATTTCCCGCAGTTCTCCGAGCACTGGAAGCAGAATACCCAGGAAGTACGTCTGTCGACACGGGCGGAGGAGACTGGCGGTGCCTCTTCACGCGCATGGGATGCCGTGTTCGGCCTGTACCGCCAGGAAGTGGATATGTCGCGGGGTTATCAGTTCGACATGGTGGTGCCAAGCCTCTATCGGGTGGTGGATTCGGCATCAAGCAACCGCACCGAATCCCTGGCGGCTTATGGGGATGTGACCTGGCATCTCACCTCCAAGGCGGATATCACAACCGGCCTGCGTTTCACCCGGGATGAGGCCAGAACCCGTTTTGACGGCGAGCAGATGGGCAATGGCTTCCAGGGCCAGGCGGCATCGAACCAGAACACCTGGCTGGGCCACATCGCCGCTGGCTACCAGTTCGCCCCGCAATGGCGGGGCTACGTCAACGTGGCACAGGGCTATAAACCGCTGGGCTACAACCTGGCCCCCTCCAGTGTGGACGATGCCAAGGGCTATGGCCGTGAACGCTCGATCAGCTACGAGGCGGGTGTGCGCTATTCCGCCGATACGCTGCGCGCCAGCATGGCTGTCTACCGCGTAGACAGCAAGGACGTGCAGCTTTATGGCGATGGCGACATGGGCAATCAGACCTTGCGCAACGTCGGTGACACACGCTCGGTTGGCGTGGAGTTCAATACCGAGTGGGATATCACCCGACAATGGACGCTGAGTGCCGGAGGCTTCGTGAATGACGCCACATTCCGCCGCTTCGAGGACTCCAGCGCCTGCACCGGCTGCAAGCACAACGACGTGCCTATGGCCCCCCGCTATGGCTTGACCCTGGCGGCCAAGGGCAATGTGCGGGTGGGCGATACCGTACTGAGGCCGCAACTGTCGGTCCGCCGTACGGGAGCGCATTATTTCGACAGTGCCAATACCTTGCGCCAGAGCGCCTATACCGTCGTGGATGCCGGTCTGGCCTGGAGTCCGACCAACAGCCTGGAATTGATGCTCTATGCCCAGAACCTGACCGACAAGGACTACCGGACTTATGGTTTCTCCTACGGGGCGACCGGCAATTTCGCTCAAGTGGCACCGGGCCGAACCGTGGGGCTGACGGCAACCTATATGTACTGATGCAGGTCTTCGCTTCATTTGGACGGCACTCAGGCCCCAGATCACGATCGGCAACCCCCTTGATGAACACATCGGATATGGAGGCTAAGGTGTCAATACACCCTGATTCACGGCATGCAACGGCCTTCAACCTGAAGCCACTGATGGTGGCCTACATGGCCTGCACGATGGCCATGATGGCGTTCGTGGCGCTGATTGGGCCGATCGCGCGATTGCTGCACCTGCCCGCATGGCAGGCAGGTGCAGTTGTCACGGTGGGCGGTGTACTTTGGATGCTGCTGTCGCGCCCCTGGGGCACCTTGAGTGATCGGCGTGGGCGGCGCGCGGTGCTGCTGATCGGCGTGGGCGGTTTCATGCTGGCCTATTGGGCGATGTGCGCGGTGCTAATCGTGTCGCTGCATGTGCTGCCTGCTGCCGGTCTGGTGTTCGTCGGGCTGCTGCTCAGCCGCGGCGCGGTGGGTGCTTTTTTTGCGGCCATACCGGCAACCGGGCAGGCGCTGGTGGCCGATCACTTCCCCCCGGCGCAGCGAGCCGGTGCGATGGCGTCTCTGGGCGCAGCCAATGGCGTGGGCCTGGTGGTTGGCCCGGCGCTGGCGGCGGCGCTGGCCGAATACAGCCTGGGCTTGCCGTTGTACGTTACAGCGGTGCTCCCGCTGCTGGCCTTCGGCATCCTCTGGTTCAAGCTGCCGCGCAATGAGCGTTCCGCTGGCAGCGAGTCCGCCATGCTGCGCCTGGGCGATGCGCGCTTGCGCAGGCCGATGCTCGTGGCTTTCGCGGCAATGTTCAGCGTTGCCATCGGGCAGATCACGGTGGGTTTTTTCGCCATCGACCGCCTGGGCCTGGAGCCGGGACCAGCGGCCCGGGCCGCTGGTCTGGCGCTGACCCTGGTGGGCGTGGGCCTGATCGCCGCGCAGCTGGTCGTGCGCAAGTTGCAGTGGACGCCACAACGGCTGATTCGCATCGGAGGCCTGATCAGTGCCATCGGTTTCGGTACGGTCGCCCTGGCATCGACCCAGTGGATGCTGATGACCAGCTTCTTCTTCGCCGCGGCAGGCATGGGCTGGGTGTTTCCTGCCTTCTCGGCGCTGGCCGCCAACGCGGTGCAGCCACACGAGCAAGGCGCGGCCGCTGGTTCGGTCGGTGCGGCGCAGGGGTTGGGTATCGTGCTGGGGCCGCTGGCGGGCACGCTGCTCTACGAGGTCGGGCCTGGCGTGCCCTATGTGCTGGTGGGCGTGCTGCTCGCCTTAGTGGCGCTGCTGGCGGTAGGTGCATCGTCCAACCAACAGTAACTGCGGCGGCTCTGGCATGGGCGTCCCCGCGCGCTATCGCAGTGCTGCCCCCTTCGTGTCGAAGTAGTGTGCAATGTCCTTGGTCAAGTGGGCGACATTGATACGGGTTTTGGCGCGAAAGTCTTGTGATACCGAGAAGGAGCTTCCCGGCATCAAGAGGATGCCTCTTGCCTCCAGGCGCTCGATGTAATCGGACAGGTCTTCGATGTCGGGATGCTCGATCCACAGGAACATGCCACCGTCCGGTTCGATCTCGAAGTTCCAGCCGTATTTCCTGAGAGCCTTCTGCCCCAACTTTTGATGGGTCATCAACTGGCGCTGGATTGCCTGTGCGTGCCGGGTGTATGTGCCATCAGCAAGGATGGTGTTGACGAAGCGTTCACAAAATCCGGGAACGGCCACAGAGGTCAGTAGTTTCAAGTGCCTCAACGGGCCCATCAGGTGCGGTGCGCAACCGATGTAACCGATGCGCAGCGATGCAGACAATGATTTCGAGAAACTGCCGATGTAGATGACGTGATCGAGGTCGTCCAGTTCTGCAAAGGTCTGTCGTGTGCCAGGGCAGAAGTCCCCATAGACATCATCCTCCACGATCAGGAACTCATGTTCGATGGCGCGTTTGAGTACCCTGAAGGCCACTTGGGGGCTCAAACCCGCGCCAGTCGGGTTGTGGTAAGTGCTGTTGCAGAAAAACGCCTTAATCTTGTGAGCCTGCAGCAGCCGATCAAGGCTGGCGATGTCCGGCCCCTCCCGCAGACGAGGCACGCCCAAGGGAATGCCGCCGTACAACTTGATCAGCTTGATGAGATTGCCGTTGCATGGCTCATCCACCAAGACGTGATCGCCGGGCGTGATGAGCAAATGCGACACCAGGTCAAGCGCCTGGGTTGCGCCCAGAGTGGTGAGAACCTGATTTGGCGAAAGCTCTATCTGGGTGTGCTTACGCAGATGCACGGACAACTGCTTACGCAACGGCAAGTAGCCCTGAATGTCTCCATATTCCACCAACGCGCTTTGCCCTGAACGTGCGGTCTTGCGCACGGCCTTTGCCAGCGCGTCCGTATCCCGCCAGGGCAGCGGAAGCCAGCCGCAACCCAGCTTGATCTGGCCTGGCGGCGCTTGCAGTAGCTTGTACAGCGGATCGGCCGCCTCACTGGTTTCGGACACCGGCGGCTGATCCGTAGCGGATGCCCAGTTAGAGACGAAAAAGCCACGACCTTGCTGTGCTTCCAATAGGCCTTCGGAGACGAGCTGCGCATAGGCGGTCACAACGGTGTGATGACTGACACGTCTGGATGTCGCGATCTTGCGAATGGATGGCAGACGTTGCCCGGTCGTCCATTCACCGCGCAGCAAGCCAGCCCTGAGCTGCGCCTGAAAATCCACGGAATGCCCTCAAACTGTTTGTAAAAAACTCATAACAGTTTTCAGGATACCACATGAACTGTGCGAGACAGAGGCTGGAAGTGTGGCCAAAATTAAAGGAATAAGCATATAGCGATTGATCGCATAAGCATAGTCAGGGGAGACGGAGCTTTCTTGTGGAAAGAACAAAACTGAATGATTTGGACGAGCACGTAGAGCCTTTCATATTGGCGGCATTGCTGGAATGTGCGAGCAGGGAGGATTACGTCAGCCTGATGAAAACGGATGTGATGGAAACCCTCTCCACCCAGGTTGGCGATGATCTGTTGGCATTCACGGACAAGGACCCTGCTGCCAAATCAGACCCGATTTTCATACTGAAAACATACACCTCGTTCTCTGCGGTTCTGCACTATCGAATATCTCACTGGATTCACAAGGCGAACATGGCTGGTGGAGCCAGCTGCGTGGATGATTCTCTGCCAGGCCTGCTGTCACGGCGGGGAAAGATGCTGTCCGGCGCAGAAATCCATTTTGGTAGCGAGATCGGCGAACGCTTCGTTCTCGATCATGGCTACGGAACCGTCATCGGTGAGACGTCTGTGATTGGCGATGACTGCTACGTCCTGGGTGGCGTCACGCTAGGGGCAAGAGGGATCTGCGGTAATCCCCACGCATCGAGACATCCTCTGGTCGGGCATCGCGTTCAGATTGGCGCGTTCACTTCCGTGCTGGGCCGGATTCAGATTGGCAATGATGTTTTCATCGGCCCGAACTGCATCGTCACGCAAGACATCCCCGACGGATTCAAGGTGAAAGTCAAGTCGTCCATTCAAATGATTTCACCGGAATGCCGAAAGGAAAATTGACATGTTTGATACCGCAGCACATACGAAGAAACTCTATTACCTGGACCAATACTTGACATCCAGCAGCGCAAGAATCGTTGGAATCGACGAAGGCTGCATGGCCTTGGACCGAACTGTTTTATATCCCGAGGGTGGTGGACAGGAGTCTGATACAGGCCTACTCGAAACCCCTTTCGGCACCTTGCACATCATGGCCGCAAAGCTCATGCACGGTACTCCAATCCATCTTGATGGTTTCAACGGCGGGAAATCAGGCGGTGTGATTGTCCACCATGTCGCGCCGCAGGATCAGGCCATGCTTGCGAATCTCACGCCCGGTATGGCAGTGACGGTGCATCTGAATGCAGAACGACGACAGAAATTGACGCTGTCGCACAGTGCCAGCCACTTCCTATACGCGGCGGCAGTGGCACTGCGCCCCGAACTGAAAGAAAACACGATTGGCTGCCACATCAAGGAAGAAGGCGCTCGCTTCGACTTCATCGCCAGCGATCCATTTGTGCCAGATGAGATTGAAGCCATCGAACGGCATGCCAACGCCATGATTGCCCGGGCACAACCGATAACCATCGAAGCGCACCCGGAAAACGCAGATGCCCGCACCTGGATTTATGAGGATATCCGCATTCCGTGCGGAGGAACGCATCTGTCATCTCCGCAAGACATTGGCTGCATTCGGGTAACCCGAAAAAAGCTCGGAAAAAACAAGGAGCGATTGATGTGCGCTTTCGATGACGCACGGATCAGCATTGATAACTACCATGAAACGGAACTGTGAAATGAACCACCGCCTGCCATTCAGGACTTACCTCTACTTCTTGGCGCAGTCCGTCAATCTCACCACCGCCGTGATGTCGGTGACGATGGCTGCACTGGTCGGGGCGGCATTGGCTCCAGAACCGTGGATGTCAACCATCCCTTATGGGTTCCAGTTTCTGTTTGTCATGATCATGACGTACCCGGCATCCCGGCTGATGTCGGCTATCGGCAGGAAAAAGTCTTTCCTGCTTGCCACGATTCCCCTTGCAGCCTCGGGCGTAGCGGGCTTTCTGGCGGTGGAGCGGGGATTATTCCTCCTACTGGTAGTTGCACACTCGCTTCTTGGCATTTATATCGCCTTTGCCAATTTCAATCGGTTTGCCGCCACCGATGGCATTTCTGCTGATCTTAAACCTCGGGCGATTTCCCTGGTGGTCGCAGGCGGCGTTCTTGCCGCCATCATTGGCCCGCTGTTGACGAGCAACCTGAAGGATTTTGGCTCGTTGCAGGCATTCTCTGCCTGCTATGCAGCGTTCGTCGGGCTGGCTGTCGTGTCTCTGGTTTTGAATTTGTTCGTCACGGAGGCTGTGGCCCATCCTGGCCAGGCAAGCAGCTCGGC
Source organism: Pseudomonas sp. ABC1 (assembly GCF_013395055.1). Classification (NCBI taxonomy): domain Bacteria; kingdom Pseudomonadati; phylum Pseudomonadota; class Gammaproteobacteria; order Pseudomonadales; family Pseudomonadaceae; genus Pseudomonas; species Pseudomonas sp. ABC1. The sequence goes on along the minus strand of NZ_CP058349.1, from coordinate 579,605 downwards.
GAACCGGAACGTCCAGGTTAGGGTTGTGCTGAAAAACAAGGTCATCGTGTTGGCGATTGCCATTGCCGCAGTGGGTTATGGCGTGATGAACCTACTGATGATCCAGGCTTCCATGCACATGTCGAACATGCACGTTCACTTTTCAGACGTTAGTGCTGCGATTCAATGGCATGTACTGGCGATGTTCGCCCCCTCTTTTGTCACGGGTTTTCTTATACAGCGGCTTGGGCTGAGAACCATCATCTTCAGTGGCGTTGTGCTGCTGCTTGCAAGCAGCGCAGTCAATATCGCGTCGCATGACTATCTTGCACTGAGCATTTCGCTGATCGCGCTGGGGCTGGGGTGGAACTTCACCTATGTCGGCGGCAGTGCCTTGCTGACCGAGGCACTGGAAGATTCTCCCGAGCTGTCCGTCAAGGTGCAGGGTTTGAACGACTTCGGGATTTCGGTCATGGCAACGCTGGGCGCGTTTGCGCCTGCATTCCTGCTGACGTGGCTGGGATGGAACGGCACCAATCTCATGAGCATGGGCCTATGCCTGGTGTTGCTGGTGTTTTCGGCGGCGGTACTTGGGCGGCGCAGTCCCGCCAGCGCAGTGTGAGGTGTACGCATGAGCCATCTTGTTCAATGTGCCAACCAGATACTCGTGAAGACGGAGCTGGACAACCCAGGTTGCAGCCACAAATATCGCGCCGCAAAGTTCATCGTAGATCAGGCTGTTGCTTGCGGGGACATCATCCCCGGTGAAACAACTGTCATTGAGAAAACCGGCGGGAACTTCGGATTCGGACTGTTGATGGCATGCCAGGCACATGGTGTAGGCGTGGACCTTGCCATCGGATTGTCATTCAGCCAGCGCAAACGTAATCTTCTGGAATTCTTGGGCGCTCATTTGATAGGCAAGGAAATGCTGGCTGCAGGCATGACGCCGAAAGAGGTTGTCCAATACCACCTGGATGAACAACATGCACTTGGTAAGCAGTATTTTTATACTGACCAATTCCAGAACCGAATGGGCGTTGAAGCCCACCGGCAGCAGACCGGAGCGGAGTTGGTGTCACAGCTAGAGCAGCGAAAAGATGCAGGGCATGAGGTCGTATTGGTCGGCGGCGCAGGGACTGGCGCTAGTTTCACGGGAGTTTCCCTGGCGCTCCGTGATGCCGGTTTTCAGTTCAATACCGTCCTCGTCGAGCCCGAAGGATGCGACATGCGGTCGGGGCTGTTCAGCGAGCATAGGATCGAAGGGATTTCCGTTGGCGTTTCTGCACCATTTCTCGATTGGGGTCTGGTACACGAAGTTCAAACGGTCCAGTTGCAGGAAGTGCTTGCGGCGCAACGCTGGTTTTACTTGCAAACAGGGATATTTGTCGGAAACAGCAGTGCCGCCAATATTGCTGTGGCCCGTAATATCCGAGCAGCAAAGCGGTTTGATGGCGTCCCCATCGTGACCCTTGCCTACGACTCTGGCCTTTGGTACGACGACTTCATGGCCGTAACGGTTTGAGTGGCGTTGCGGCGAACTCGTCAGGAAAGCCTTATTCTTCGTGATGGTCTCCGGGAGATGTAATGGCAACAGAAGACATAGACAAGGCAGCGGTTGGCAGCCTGGGCGAGAAAGGCATTGGATTGTTGGAACGCGCCTGGAACTGGGCGTGGGCCTTGCGGCTGGTTTGCGCGGTGATGTTCCTGGACATGGCCGTGATTCTGCGTACGGGGCATGGGCTATGGCAGTGGTCGTCAGACGATATGGCGCTGCTCAAGGATGTAGGCTGGCTCGCGCTTCTCATTGTCGCGTTTACTGCCTCGGTTGCCTTGGTGATTCCGGTTGTGCTGGTTTTGCTGCGTCAGCTTGTGGCGCTGATTCCCTACAAGGTTACGGCCTTTTTCAGTGTTGCAAGCTCGGATGACCGGCCATATCAGCGAACCCCTGGGTATGTGCCGGCGCGCGCGTTGAGAGACCTGGCGCTGCGCGAAAAGGATGATTTCCTGCTTCGCCTCTATGAGAATCATGTACGGGCCCGGGATGCGAGCCAGGCATCCATTGAGCAGGCGGGGAATTTGACTGCCGCTGCGGTTCTGGTGTCGATGCTGGACTGGGGACTTACTTATGGTTGGATGCCAGGTAGTGTCAGCCTGGTTCAGGCAATCTACGCCGCGTTGGGTGACTGGGCATCCGCTGCCACGGCAGTAGTTTTACTTTGTGCCGGATTCATCCTGAAGTGGGCGTGGTTCGCTCCTTCAACACCGGATGTCATTTATTACCCACCGCTGGATGCAGCGCTGCGCGCCAAGGAGCGCGAGCGTCAAGCTGGTTAAGCGGTCGCTCAGACCACGCGCAGGTACGGATTGTTTGGCGGAAGTTCGTTGAACAGATGCGCGGGGTCTGCCAGCAGATAGCCGTGCAGCCGGCGCGACTTGCGCGGCCCGGTGACTTCGCAGGTCCAGATGTTCAACCCGCTGCTGTGCTTGCGGTGCAGCAGCAGCTTTTCAAACCGTTTTTGCACCCACTGCCATTCTTGCACTTTGTCCTGTTTGGCCAACATCACGATCTGTGGATGTTCCTGGGCGTAGCGTTGGAAGACGCCCGGAGTAACCAGGTAAACGGTATCGGCGACGGTATGCACCAGTGCCCTGGCATCGTTGATGATGAGCTTGCGTGAAGCGATCCCCTGTTTTAGCCATACCATGAAGTGCTCGCCGCTGGGCGTTGTCTGAGGCATGCGGTCTATAGCCGCAGGCGGTTCTGTGCGTGCTGGCGGTGGCAAGGTGTTTTGGAGCAACGCGGTTTCGGGAAGGTCTGCAGGTGCATCAACGCTTGCCTGGGCTGGTGGTGCCGGATCACCAATCAGCGACAACAGGTCTTCCATGGCATCTCCCTGGGCCGGGCTGGGTACAGATGCTGTGGCAGCTTCTTGTGATACGAGGGGTGCGATTGGTGCTGTGGATGGAGATGGCGCAGCGTTCACGGATGTGTCTGCCTGGGTCGTACTACTCTCATCTTCGGGGATTGCAGATGCTATCTCCTCGATGACGGTGCCGGAAAACGGCGCTGGCCGGTCGGTAGGCTCCCAGATCAGCGCAGGCGAGAGCTTGAGGAAGGTGAAGCTGTGCGACCAGCCAGTGTCACTGGTGACAGTCGCCTTCCAGATTGCTTTGTCGTCCGGCCCAGCCTGGATGATGCCGTGGTCTTGCAGCACGTTAAATACCGCTGTGTTGCTCGACGGAATGCCATCAATGCCTTGGGACAGCAGGTGCGCGCGCAGCTTGTCGGAAACAGTCTTGCTCACCAGCCACAGCGCATCGTCCGTGAGCCAGCCATCCGATGCCTGGGGCTGGTTCAGTTTCAGTTCTTCTTTCAAAAGATAGCGCAGACCATCCACCAGTTTGCGCTGCAAGGCATGCTTGGGCGCGGCCATGGCGCGGGTCGGGTCGCCGCCAAGGGCTTGGGCGACCGAGGCGCGGTCAGCTTGCACGACAAGTTCCCCTAATACGCCGGCGTGCTCATATTGCCCTGCCAGGACATAAAGAAGCGCGGACCAGAGCTCGCGATACTCACTGAGCCAGTCCAAGATGTTGCGGTCCAGTATTTGGTGATAGAGCACACCAGTGGCCGCGCTGTGCAGGCGGTATTCCCGGTCTGCCCGATAGCGAAAACGGTATGGTTGTACCAGCACCCCATGCCACGGGTGCCAAGTGCTGCCATCTTCATGCTCGACGTGCAGATCCACGACGAGCTTGCCGATGTCGTGGATCAGGGCTGCATAGGCCACTGCTGCCGTCCAAGCTTCGGACTGCGCGGCTTGTTCTTCAGGCGTGGTGCCAGCGGGAAGCAGATATGACTGCCGCAGCTTGAGGGCGTAGGCCACGATTTCCAGGCCGTGGTCCAGCATGCCGCCGGGATAGGCGTGGTGATGTGCTTCCGAAGCCGGGAAGGCCTGGACCAGCACGGCATAGCGTTCCAATGGTGTGCGGTACAGGGTGTCGAACTGCTTGCGCGATAGCGAAGTGCGTTGCCAGATGTGCTCCAGCAACTTCTGTCGACGGGGTGTTGCCAACAGCGAGGAGGCGGACTCTGGTCGCAGCCACCCTTTGCTGAGTGGTTGCGGCGGCAGAATCACGCTCTCAGGCGCTGCTGGAGCAGCCTTCTTGCGTTGGAACAGTGAAAACATGGAGGACACCGATAGTCGTCAGGGCTGTTGGCCTTTTCCTTTTCCTGATAGAGCCTTTCCCCTTGGCTCCCCTTCCATTCATCCCCTTTGAAGCCATTTGCCTTTTGCCGGGGCCTTTGTAGATATAAGCCGGTCGGTCATATGTGTCGATCAGGAATGCGGCGGCCAGTCAGCCGCTTAGTTGGTTCGTTGCAAAATTCGATTGAATTCAGGTGCGCGAATATGCAATCCTCGCAGCGCGCCGCTCATCGGCGCCGGGGGTGACAACCCGAATCAGCAATCTGCGGGTCGCGTTATGGCGATCCGCAGGGCAGGCGTTCGCGCCTGGCCGGTGGATTGCTGCCGGTTTGTCACCCCTGCGGGTCGCCGCCATCTAACTTGGTGGCGGAGCAGAAAATGCGATCACAAGGGAAAACTGACATGGATCGTTTAGATGACGACATCAAACCCAGCATTTACGCTCAAACTGCATACGAAATGATTCTCTCCGGCGTGCAGCAATTCCAGTCCGAGTATGACCAGAGACGATTTCTGGATTCGCTGTTATGTCAGTGTGCGGTGTTCTCCCGCATGTTTGGGGGCGAAGAAGAGTATCTGGGCATACTTGATAAGCTGCGAACTTTCGATTTTGATGCGGCGGACTTGAATGGTGTAGAAGAGTCGTCGAGTTCAAGCATGCACTGATTGACCTGCGCGCTGGGCAATCAACCTGTCTGGGACAAGAAGCATGTCAGATCAGGTTGAATTCGTACTGCTGTTGCTGCTAAGTGGCTGGGCATAGCACCCGTGCCAGTGAGTTGACCATACTTTCCATGTCAAGCTTGGCATTCCCTGCGCGCGACCGGATACAGAGCCCGAAAAATGAACGTGAACGAGCGTGATGAAGTCCGGTGCATCAGAACGCTCAACGGCTCTGGAATTGGTGCGGAAAGCTCGACCATTTAGAATCAGGCTGGAGTCCACTCGACAACCTGCAGACCATTCGGCGTGATGCTGCACACTAGGAGCACGGCTGATGGATATCGCCGATCAATACCTCCCCATATTTCAGTTCCGTGAGCGGCATAGCCACACGATTGCGGCAACGCCACAGCGGGTGATGGCAGCCGCGCAACGCTACCGCCCCGAACAGGATGTCTTCTTCCGCCGCATGATCGCGCTGCGTGAAGTGCCATTGCGACTGTTGCTACGCCGGAACCAGCCTACGCCACCACCGTTTGGACTCGACCGCTTTACGCTGCTGGCAGCACCAACCGACCACTCCATCGCCTACGGGCTGATCGGCAAATTCTGGCAAGCGGACTATGGCCTGGTGAGATGCCCGGATGGCGCAACATTTCGTGCGTTTGACGCGGTGGGTACGCCCCGACTGTTGCTGATCTTCACCGCAGAGCACTTGCCGCGAGGCCACACGCGCCTGCAGACGGAAACCCGCGTGCATTGCCCGGATCGTGCCAGCCTGTTGCGCTTTGCGCCGTACTGGTATGTGATTCGCCCCGTCAGCGGCTTGATCCGCCAGCGCATGCTGCGCCACATTGGCCGCATGAGCGAATAGTCTGGCTGCATCGGCAACCAAACGTTTGCGACCAAGCCGCTCCCGCGCCATGGCCCTTGCAGCCAGCGGGCGGGATTAACGTAGCGAACAGTGAGTTTGGGTGACACGTCGAAGGTTTCTGGCAGCGTGAGATAAAACAGCACTCTGCAAGTCAGATCCGCCTGCAGGCCAGTTGATTATCTGATGTCGTGAATATTCATTCATGTGTGACATATATCTCAGAATCTAATCAACGCCGCGAGAGGTTGAACAACTTGGCCAAGATAGATTGAAAACATGTCGTGAGGCTCTTGTTGACGAGGTAAGGAATTTTCCTTACAATATGGGTGTCGTAATCAAGGAGAGCTTCCATGCCCGCCATCCACGAAATCGCCACACTGACATCTAAGGGGCAAATCACATTGCCCAAGCCCATCCGGCAGGCGCTCGGCGTCGATGCCGGAGGCAAGCTTGCGTTCGATCTGCGAGGCAGCGAAGTTGTCGTAACCCGTGTGGGTGCCGAGCATGAAGACCCCGCTATCGGTACATTTCTGAGCCTGCTGGCCCGAGACATTGAAGCTGGGCGGAACATTCAGGGTTTGCCCGATGAACTGGCACGGACCATGTTGGAGCACTCTGGGTACGCTGTGAACCTGGATGATGAGATTGACGGGGAAGTGTCACTCTGATGCGACGACATGGTTGGACGCTGCTTTTTCACCAATGTGTGATCGAGCAATTACACAAGCTGCATACGGCCACACGGCGCGCTCAGGAGAACGATCCAGAGGGCTTCGCGTCAAATGCTAACGTCAAGCTCTTTCGGGCGATGAGCCAGTTGATGCTGGATGTGGTTCCGGGTGATCCGTCGCGCGATGAGTTTCGCCAAGGCAACACCCTGGGACATGCCCATCGCCACTGGCGGCGGGCCAAGATAGGAAGGCGCTTCCGACTATTTTTCCGGTACGACTCGAAGGCAAAGATCATCGTCTATGCTTGGGTCAACGATGAACAGACCCTTCGGTCATCGGGCAGTAAATCAGATCCGTATGCAGTATTCGAGAAGATGCTCGGACGCGGAAATCCGCCAGACGACTGGAACGCATTGATACAGGCAAGCAAGAAGGACTGGAGCAAACCAGAATAAACATCCCTCTGTAGCAGGAGAACGAACATGAACTCGACAACCCGCATCAGCACGGCAGAACGCTTGGGTCGCACGGCAGGCCGCAGATGGCGTGCCTATGTACGCGGTGAGCGGCGGGTGTCGCACTGGCTGACCTCCATGGGGATGCCGGTGCCTGGCGCCACCGCGCTCGTGTGGGCGTTCAAGTTGACTGTGCTTGGGATGCTGCTCTACGCAGCTTTCTGGTTGGCGTTGTTGGTGTTGGTGTTTTTCGTAGCAGGAGCAGTGGCATCAAGCGGCCTCGAATGGGAAGAGCCCGAGACTGAATGGCGTACTGGACCTGCCGGCTTCGGACTGTACCGAGGTGATATACGTGTCGATGTTGGAGATCCTTACGACGATGATTAGTCCCCGGTATACAGACTATTTCAGTCGCTTCGATACTGCTCCTGGGCCTTTACTTCCTGCTGACTTTGCACCATCCGTAGATGCCGTCATCATCTGAACTACGTTTCCAGCCCTTACGCCAAGCCAACCAAGGGCTGCAACCCAAAATCCGGGAAGCACGATGAACATCATTCCCAGCACGAAGTTGAGCAGCAGATCGCCAAACGTATTATTCAGTCCCACCAAGGGATCAAAATTGCTGTGAGGACGGTTCCAACCCCATCCCCACCCATAGAGCGCATCCAAGATTGTCGAATCTAGCCAGCGGGCGAGTTGGAACCAGAAATCCACGAAAAACAGCGCGAACTGCACGACGCTCACCGTCACGACCGTCTTCAAGTCGTAGGTGCCGATGACCAACACCAGCGGGATGCAGATGACCAGCGCCATCTTGAGCAGAGAGAGCACCATCGGCAGGGCTTGCCGCACAATATCCATTGCCGGGAAAGCGGCAAGTGAGCCGACCGCAAGCCCCACGTCACCCGCTGCCCGCGTCACGACGTTAGGCACTGTCTTGTCAATCTGCCCGCCGTAGTCCGTATAGACACTGCCCTGGTTGAGCTTCTGCTGCCGCGGAGAGGCAATCGTACGAATCACCGAATCATCCACCTCCGTCCGGCTCAGGAAGCCAGCCCAGCCCGCCAAGCGATTGAGCAGGCTCGGGTCTACCTGGCCCAGCAACCGCGCGCGCAGGCCGTTGCTGCCATCGCTCCACCATTGTTTGCAAGTCGGGTAGCCACCGCCACTGGCTACCTGTGCAAGTCCGGCATCACGGGTACTGTCGTAGGGCCAGGCATCACGCGGCGTGTTGGACCGATAGTTATCGTAGTAGCCTGCCGTGTCGGTGAAAAAGTGTGAGCCAATCCAGGTGACGTCGTGCATCTGTTCATCGTCGAGGTTCGGGCGCTGCATGAACAACTTGGCACGGGCTGGGCCATAGCAATCCTGGCTGAAATCGGCCACTTCCTGGGCCAACACGGGATCGTCGATGCGTGTGGCGTTGATCTCCATGCGCATCTGTCGTAGGTCGGTACCGCACGGTATGGCTGCGACCGAAGCCCCCGTAACTGCCCGAGACAGCGCGTGCATGAAGGCCCACCAGACGGGCAGCTTCGCTGACTGATTGTTGATGGTCGAAAAAGATTGTGACCAGCCGGTGTCGTTGGGCTGAGGCACATTGACCTGGCATTGAGATGAGCGCGCGGTGTCGTATTGGATTGTGTTCAGATCCACGTCGATGAACGGGATACCGGCAAACATCACCACCACGATGGCAACGAACACCCGATTCTCAATGCGCGCAGCCGATAGCATGCCCTTGTTGCCTTCGTCAGCACCTTCGGTGCGAGCTTTGAGCCACTCCTGTACGATGATCGCTACGAAAGGCAGTGCAAACACCCCGCTGGACACCAGTACGGCCCAAATACCGTTGTGGACGATCCAGGACACGAGGGTCAGGTAGTACTCCAGATAATCTGTCGTGAAAAGCGTCATGGCTCCGATCTCCTCAGCCTTGTATCAGTAGGCTGGCTTCCAGCACCACGATAGCGGTGATGCCGGCGATTTCGCTGCGCACCAGGCGGTGCCGTGCCTGCCGCTCACCCTCTTTATTCGCCTCGCGCGCCAGCAGCCGACGGCGCATCCAGACCCAGCCATAGGCCGTTGCGCCATACAGGCACAGCCGCCAGACCAGAAAGTAGCCCGCAGTAGCGGCCAGCCAGCGCTCCCAGCCCGCCACGCTGCCAACGAAGTAGATGCCGACGATATTGGCTCCCACGGCGATAGCGATGAGTGCGGCTGCCCACAGCAGAACCTTCACCGTGCGATGACTGAACAACCAGCGTGGGCGCAACCACCTCGTGCGCAATGGATTCATGGCGTGCCTCCCGGATTGCCCTTCTGGAGCTGATCGAGACGATCGGGCACCGGATCACCCTCATAGACACCACGAGAGCCTGCCGCGCGTGTGCCGTGGCGTTGAATGATGGCCATGGGCGAGTTGTTCGCCAATTCGCGGCGCAGTTCCAGTTCGGTTTTGAGGTTGCGGATTTCCTGGTCGAGCGTGTCGCTCTCATGGTTCACTGCCTCGATGGCCAACTGGTTGGCCGCCACGTTCGGTTCTTTCTTGCCCGTTAGCAGCGTGCGTTGCAGCAGGAGTGCTTTCTCCAGTACCGAAGACAGGGCGACCTCGGAGGCCAGGCGCCGCGCCAGCAAATCTTGATCCGGCTCGTCGCGCAGCGCTTCGATGACGCCGCGGGTAATGGGCAGTGAGGTGCTGCCTGCTTCGTGCAGGTTCTGGAACGACGTGGTGCGCGTGCCGGAAATCAGCTCCTGCAAGGCATTCAGCTTCGTTTCATACTCCTCTTGGATCAGCGGCGTCAGCCCGACTCCAGGCACTGTCTCAGTCTTGGTGCACCCTTCGCAGGTGCGCTGTTCCTGCTCGCCCAGGACGCGCGTGGCCCAATCAGAGGCTTCCTGTGGTGATGTCCAGGTCTGGCAGGCCAGGGTCGTGCAGCTGGCCTGGGCAATGGACGAGGTGTCATTGACCCCGCGCCCGTTCACCAGGTTGTAGCCAGCCCGCGTAACGTCCGACACCACCTTGATCGAGCGTTGTCCCGCACCACCGGCGTTGTTACCGCCCACCCAGGGCACCCCGTCATTGCCACGGCGCGTCTCGGCTTGCTCGATTGCCGAGACGGCATCGGTACTGGAAACCGCATCGCGTAGCGCCATGCCTTCGGCAATCTGGTTCCAGCCGAGCTGGCCGCCGGCGGCATCGGCCATGCGTTCGGCCATGGCGCGGCACGTCAGCTTGGAGCGGTCGAAATCGAGTCGTGCTTGCAGCACGCCATTGGTGAGCAGGTTATAGAGTCCAGGGTCGGCTCTCTGAATGATCAGTGCAGGCAGGGACGCCACGGCGCTGGTGGCACTCTGGATCACGTTGCCCATGATCTGCTGGAAACCGTTGGTGACGCCGTTGAGCTGGTTGCGTAGCGTGGTCTGGATGCTCATGTCGCCGCAGATCAGATTGCTGTTCCAGCCCACACCGACACCAATGGAGCGCATACCTGCCGCACGGCTCATTGACACGGCATTACCGCCGCCGATGGAGTACATGACCTCGTCCCCAATGACAGGGCCGCCGGTCTGGTAGCCGGTCTGCCCCCATGCCAGCCCGCAGGCCAGGGCGATCGCGCCAGCCAGGAGGGACGGATGCAACAGACTGCGCGATTTGATGTAGAGGGGCGTCATTTCAGGATGCTTCATCGTCGTGCCCTCAGTAGAAATCGGTGCTGCCGAGGAACACCTGGCCGCGACGTTCGCAACACGCATACGGCCGCCACAGCGCCCATGCGTAATCGCCTTTCTGCGCCTGGGTCAGAAAGCCATTGCGCGGGAAGACCGTGCAGGACGAGGACAGGACGGGCGTGAGTTCTTGCCACTTGCCAGTGGAGGCATCGCCTTCCATCAGCGCGCCGGCCGGCCAGTAGCCGTCGCGGGAGTTGGCAAGCAACGGCTGATAAACGTGGATCTGCCCGCGGCGCGTGACGACATCGCCTGCGCGCTGGGCCACGACGGCACCGGCCTTGTGATCGTCGGTCTGGTGCAGGAAGCCGCCACGGGGATAGACGGCTCCCCAGAGATTCAGCGTGGTACGCGCCCCGATCTCACGCATGCCCGGGATCAATGCTTCCGGATAAGCCATCTCGGGCACGTTGTAGCGCCAGGCCAGCGTGTCCAAGGTGCTCAGCAAATACGGCATAAGCGCCGTGCCTGCGCCCTCGCAGAAGTAGCCCGAGGACGAGACAAACTGGTTGAACACTTCGGCGCCGGGGTGGCCGATGACATCCGCGTTCTTGAATCGGGCGAGATTGTTTTCGTTGTCGTGGTTCGTGGTGCCGTCACCGCCAGCCTGGGCCGAGGGGTTGGGCATGCTCATGGCCTGAACTTCGATCCAAGGGTTTTCGCCGGTATTCGAGTACGAGGAAACGACCGCATCGGGGATGTAATGGCGGACCTTGACGGAGGTTCGCACCGTGCAGCCGCCCCAGGTGCAGTAGAGCCAGTAGCAGATGCCGACGACCCGGTATTCGAGGCAGTCAGGCGAGGCCACCGATCCGATGATGGTTGCAGTGTTCAGTGCGTAGCTACCGGTCGCGCTCATCATCAGCAGCGAAGCGACGCCGACCCGCAGGCGGCGCATCAGGTCGAATGAGCGGCGCGTCATGGCTGCGCCCCCCGGTACTGCTCAATGCGGGCGATCGCGCGCGCAACGTCCGGTTCGCCATAGACGACGTAGCGTTGGTCCACCACAACGGCCGGGACACTGGTGATGCCCAGGCTCCAGGCGTCGGTGACTCCTTGGTATGCCCCAGCAAGCTGCTTTTGCAGCGTCACGCCACCAGAGTTTAGACGTTGCTGTACCAGCGCCGCTGCTTGCTGGCTGTCTGCTGGCAAATCTTTGGAGAGGTCACGCTCGATCTGTTGGGCAGCATCCAAGACAATGAGCCGGTCAGGTTGGCCTGAAATCGGGTGATTGGCGTCGGTGATCGCCCAGGTTTCCGTCGCATGGACGGGCCCGGCCAGCAGCAGGCAGATTACTGCACTGCGCAAGGAATATAGCCACGGGGAAGTCGGCATCTTTGCACCATCGGAAATGTGGAACACCCCGGTAGTGCAATGGATTCAGCCTGCCACGACAGCAAACAATAGAGTTCTGCCCGTCACCGTATTGTGGCTTGCACCCGCTACAGGCTGGCTTTCAGGTCGGCCAGCGTGGTCATCAAGGTCATGGGATCGAGCGCGGACGGCTCGAAGCCAATGCGCTCGTAGAACGCCTTGGCTTCTGGCGAGAGCGCGTGTACAAGCATGCCGCGAATGCCGATGGCGTCCGCAGCCTGGATGACACGGCGACCAGCGTCTTGCACCAGCGCCCTGCCAAAACCCTGGCCCTGCAGCGATTGATCGACGGCCAGCCTGCCAAGCACCACCACTGGAATCGGGTCTGGCATGTTGCGGCGAAAGCGGCCGGAGGCCTCGGCACTGATGACCGCGCTCGATGCCAGTGCGTAGTAGGCCAGTACGCGCTTATCTTCGCAGACGACAAAGGTTCTGGATGCGCCCGTAGTCTGATTCTTCAGGGCACGGCGCTTGAGCCACTGATCCAGGCTGTCAACGCCGGAAGAAAAGGACTGGACGTCGTGATGCGCGGCCAGCGGCTGCGGCGCTGAAAGCGGCATCACTTTTCCCAGGGAGCGGGTGTGCGCATGGTCTTGCGCAGACGCTCGTTCGGTTGCGGCGGCATGTCCAGACGGGCCAGGAAGGCAGCGTAAGCCTCCTGGTCAACAGCAATGATGGACTGGTCGAGCAACGCTTCCTCGGCCGCCGCACGCGCGGCTTCCAGCACGAAATCCGTGCGGTTTTTGCCCCGTACCTTGGCTGCGCGATCAATCAAGCTGCGTTCTTCAGGTTTGATACGCAGGTTCAGTGTTTCGCGCTTGCCTGGCGTGATGTTCAATGTAGTAGACATGGCCCAATCTCCTGTGATTGGGCACATTTTAGCACCGCGTACTGTCAATGTCATTACGCTTTCTGAGTGGGAATTGGCTGAGCGGCGTTGCGCATGGCACGCATGCGGCGCATCTCCCGCTGCTTCAAGACCTTGCCGGCCTCACCACGCCACAAGGGATCGACCAGTCGTCCGCTCAGGGCCTCTTCGCAATCGCACAACCGATCCAGTGCGCTGAAGGAGTCCAGATTGTCCTGATGCAGGATTTCATCACGAAGACGCACACACCGCGCATGCACCAGCTTGGCTTCACCAGGGGTTTGCACAGGCGGGCACCAGTCCACGACTCGGTTCAGTATCTGTCCACACAGGACTAAGCGGCCATCCTCGTCGCTGAGTTCAACAAAATGAGGAACGAACACGCTGGCGTCCGTCAACTGAGGCTGATCGACGCATTGCCGGGCGAACTCTTCTACCAGATCGATGCAGTCCTCGATCCTACGCGCACCGCGCAACGCAATATTGCGCCATGCCGGCTCGATTGGGTGGGGAACTGTATCGGTCTTCACCAGGATGCCGGTGCAGATCAGCGAATGCAGGCGTGGCAGTTTTCCGAGTTGTCCAACGGCAGTGTTTTTGTGTTTCCTGGTGCGTTGGCGGCGTGATTGGATACAGGCAGTCATCGTTGCGTACTCCCGAAAGTTGGTCAAAACCCATGGTCAACCACGGATGAGGTCTTTCCCCATCAACAATGCGCAACGCGATCACCCGCATATCTGTTTGCCAGCATGGTATGGAGTGGTCACGAACGGCTCATCGGAAAAGAAAACGCACAGGATGCCCTTTGTGCCTGGGCACTCGGGACAATCCTGCGCGAGGTGAAATAGCCGCGCTCGGATAAGCGCGACGGGGAAATGTCGCTACAGCAAGCCGGATTCGGCAAACGAATACGGCTCACCCTGGCCCACGATGATGTGGTCCAGTACTCGCACGTCGATGAGCGCCAGCGCAGCTTTCAGTCGCTGGGTAATATTGCGATCCGCGCTCGATGGTTCCGTAGAACCTGACGGATGCTGATGGGCCAAAACCGCAGAGGCGGCGTTTAGCTCCAAGGCACGCTGCACGACAACACGCGTATAGACCACACTCGAATCAATCGTGCCTCTGAACATCGGCTCATAGGCCAGGACTTCGTGACTGACATTCATGAACACGATGGCGAATACCTCGTTCGGCTCAGCGACGAGCTTCAGGCGCAAGTAGTCCTTGACGGCTTGTGGCCGGTCCATGCAGGGACCACGTTTGAAAACCCGCTGTTCCAACAATGCGATGGCTTGTTTGATGATCCAGTCATCGGTTTGGGGAACAACGGTGGAAATCGACCCCAGGCAGGAATCGTTGACGACAAGAGACATGGCGAACCTCCAGAAGAAATCGGAAGGCGCACCCCCAGTGAGGGCGAGCCCTCCTGGGTTGGGAATTGAACAAGGCGCATCCACCACCGCGTTGCGGTGATTGTTCGCGGCCAGGATGCGAAGCGAACGGGTAGCAGTCAGCACGGAAAAAACCGTGCCGTAGCCTTCAAGACTGCGGGCTACCTGGGATGTCGTCGACATCGTCGACAGGCATTTCGGGGATGGGTGCATCTGGTGTCGTATCAGCTTCGCCTGCGGCCAGCATGTCCATGGCCGACAGCAACAAATCGCCTTCGATCGGCCCCTGCAGCAGAATCGCCTGGCCTGTCTGGCGGTCGAGTAGCCGCACTGAGGGCGTGGCGCTCACGCCGCTGCGCATGGCTTGCTCGGTTTGGGCGCGAATGACGGCATCGGGCCGCTCGCTTGCCAGGCATTGTTCAATGGCTGGTGTCAGGCCGGGATAGTGCAGGCCATCAGGCAGCCCCTGGCCGTCGCTGCGTGTATTTGCATAGACCCACTCGGCGGCTCGCCAGAATGCCGTGTGTCCAGCCGACTCTGCGGCGCATTCGGCCAGACGCGCCTCGGCGGACGCTGCTGGTTCGTGCGCGGCCAGTGGGAAGTGGTGCCAGTGCAGCGTTACATCCGTGTTGTCACTCACCCAGCGCTTGATCTGCGGAAAGTAGGCGCGGCAGAACGTACATTCGAGGTCAGCATAAAGGGTCAGCGTGAAACGGCCCTCTGGATCGCCCATCTGCCAGGGCGGCCCGTCCGCCTGATCTGCTGCAGTCGGCATTGCCGGTTGCCGAGAGGATTGGTCAGACGAGCGGGACATAAGCCAGATCAGCAGTAAAGTGACCAGTCCCACTGCCAGGACCCATAGCCAGCGCCGTTGGCGGTGTGGACGGCGAGAGGTCTCAACCTGCAATGGGATGGAAAGGCGCTTGCGCTTCATGCTGTTCTCCGGGCTATTGCGGCAGGTTCAGGGCTGGCGACGCGATGCCGCGCGCCCGGTCGATTTGTTCGGCCACTTTGAAAGCAGCATCCAGCTCGGTGCAGCCGTATTGCCGCATGATCTGGTAGCGGTTGGCTTTCTCTTCCGGTTCAGTTTGCGCGAGCGCGAGGTACAGGCTTGGCGGCACAGCACGGAATAGCACTTCCATGCTCTTGGAGAGAATGACGCCCTCGGTGAATTTCCCGGCTTCCTTGCGCGCCGAGAGCATCAATGCCTTCTGCGCAGGCGAGAGTTCGCGAAAACGGGCGATTTTCTCGACCTCATCCGGTGGCATCGACAGGCAGATCCACCATTCGATCATCGAGAGCATGGGTTCTGCGGCACGCGGCAGATCGTCAATGTTCTGCGTTGCCAGCCAAAACCACGCGCCCAGCTTGCGCCACATCTTCGTAATTTTGACGACGTAGGGAGCAAGAAGCGGATTTTTCGTGATGATGTGGCCTTCGTCGGTCACATTGATGATCGGGCGGCCCAGGTACTGGTCGCGTTCAGCGATGTTGTTCACTGTGCTGATCAGGCTGATGTACGCGATGGAAAGCTGGGCGTTGTAACCCTCACGGGCGTATGTCGCGAGGTCCACCAAGGTGATGTCGGCTTCGGGCCAGGGAGAGCCATCGCGGTCGAACATTTCGCCATCCGCCCCCTGGCAGAACATGTCCATCGCATCCGCCATCTCCATTAACCTGACGCGCCGCGTCTCCGGCAGTGCCGAATCCTGGCCACGAGTACGCAGCGCATTGCGCACATCGCGCGTGAGCACCGTGTGTTTCTCGGCCACGCATTTCTCGGCAGCATCAAGGATGCACTGGCGAATCAGCGAGCGGTCGGCCCGCGTCATCCTTGCTTCCTCTTTATCTTCGCCGCCGGTAATCATCAGCCGCGCGGTGATCTCCAATTCGCCCAGCACGTCACGCTGCTCGTCCGCCTCCATGGCCGACGCATCCGGTGGCAGGTCTTCGTCCAGCGCGTCCGCATCGAGCGTTTGCACATCGCTGGGCGATTCAATCAGCCGCCGTGCATCGCCAAACGGCGCCAGAGTCACGCCCGAGCCAGGCGCCAATTTCACGCGATTTACGGTCAGACCCAGGCGCTTGGCGAAGTCGCTGAAGAGACCGAAACTGTTGCCAGCCTCCACAATGAACAGTCGCGGCCGGTAGATGGCCGTGACTTGGTTCAGCAAGTTGTTGAGCGTCGCGCTCTTGCCCGAGCCTGTGGGACCGAAGAGAAACAGGTGAGCGTTCATCTGCCGATCCAGGCGGTTGAGCGGGTCAAACGTCAGGCTACCGCCCCCACGGTTGAAGAAGGTAATTCCAGGATGCCCAGTGCCTTGCGCACGTCCCCATACCGGCGAGATATTCGCCACATGTTGGGCAAACATCAGTTGGGTGAACCAGTTGCGTCGGTCCTGGCTGGGGTTGTAGCTGCATGGTAGCCAGCGCTGGTAGCTGTTGAGCGGTGCGACTTCATCATCTTCGCGTACAGGTTGCAGCCCAGCGTTGAGCATCACGTTCGCGAGATCCAGGCCGCGCCGGTCAAGCTCGGCTTCATCTCGTCCGCGCAGATAAAAGACCAGCGTGCCCCGGTACAACTTGTGTGCGCTGCCGATCAGAGAGCGCGCCTCTTGCACATCGTGAAGCGTCTGTTCGGACGCCAGTGTTTCCCCAACGGCTTTTTTTGCCAGGTGATTCAAATGCGATTCGAGAATGTCCTGGGGCGTTGCCACCATGGTCAGGCACATGGTCGTGTCTTCGGGCATTTGATCGAACAGCGTGTTGATGGCGTCCCCTTTGCGGGTCTCGCCGGTCAGGTGGCCGGTGCCGGGTGCCATGCGTAGCCGGTCAGTGACCAGTACCCGATGCGGCATGCCGTCGAAGTACCACACACCGCGTTCCGCGTCGGAGCGCGGCTGGCCGAAAAACAACCGTTGGCTGAAATCTTGCCCACTTGCCAGCTCGATTTCGCCTTCTTCTGGTTCATCGGGATAGCGCGCCAGTGCATAGAAGCGTTCGCGGTCTTCGGCATCCGGGCCGAGCATCGCCGGGCGCGGGTTGAACCAGCGTAGCAACCAGTCGTGAATGTCCGCGCCGGACATGCGTCGTACCTGAATGCCTGCGTTGGCCAGACCGCCGCACAGCCGGTCGCAAACGATGTTCAGCATCTGTTCGGGGGTTTGCCCGCGACGGCTGGCTTGGCCGGTAGTACGGCGATAGATCACCATGCGCACACGCCGCGTCTGGCCGCGCCAAGGTAGGCGCGTGACCACGGTGTCCTCGAACAGGCCGCCAGGCTTGGCGATTGCGCGAAGGTGATGGTTGAAGAACCGAAGATAGAACTCCGTGAAGTCGCAATTGCGGGCGCGTGGCTGCACGTAGTCGCGCAGCGACTGCATGTACTGATCGAAGTTGGTTTCGTCTTGGGCATAGAGCTGGAGCACCCAGGGGTTTTCATCCAGCTCGTCGAAGCTGTCTTGCAGAGCGTTTTCCAGAGCATCGCGGGCGTGTGCGAGCCAGCCAGGTTCCCGACCCTCAGTACCGAGCGGCACCAACTCGTAGAAAGCAGCTACCGATTGCCCATCTTCAAGCAGCATGGACTGCGATTCGGGCTGAAACTCTACCCATGGCAGCAGTTCCACAAAGGACGGCGCAACCTCATACAGCGCCTGCTCGTCGGCCACAGTCGCAGGCTTGCGGCCCTGGACTGCCGAGCCGGGTTCGGGAATGCCCGCCTGGCGCAAGGCTTCGACATGGCGCTGCCAGCCATCAGGCTGTTCTTCATCGCCAGCGGTGGATGCGGTCAACTTCGAGGCGGCCGACTTAGACCAAGGGAATTTCCAGCGCATCAATAGTCCTCCACACGCTCGCCCGGCATGGCGTACTGCACGCGCTGGTACAGGGGGAAAACGGTCGTGTAGCCTGGCACGGGTACAGGGTCCGTGCCCGCCAGGTGGGGGAACACGTACATCACCAGGTCGGGGTTCGGCAGGCGCTGGAACTGACGCTGCACCTCGTTGCGCGCCGTGCGTGTGTAGCGCATCTGCTCGGCGGGTGCAGCCTGCATGTCGGCATCAGTAAGAGGCCGGCGCAGGCTCTGCCGAGCGTCGAGCAACTGCCTGCGGGCCACCTGACTGGCGCCGCCGCCATCACCAGCGTTCTGGTTCCAGATGTCCATCATGGTGTGGTCGCCGTGGGGCAGCAGCTTTTCCTTGCTGGTGGCGCAGCCGCCCAGCACTGCAACGGCGAGGGGCAATACCAGGACCTTCGCCACGTTAGTCAAGTTCGAGCGCATGGGCTTCTCCTGCACGATGGTCGACTTTGCGGCCTTCGGGGTCGTAGTCGATCGCAAGCGATTTTTCGAGGTGAACGGCAACTTTGGCGCCGGGCTGCACATAAACAGCAGCAAAGGCCTGGCTGTAGAGTTTGTTGACCCAGTCAGACATATCGCGCACGCCCCCAGCCAGGATGCGGCCCATGGCTTCATTGCCCGAGATGCCGACGCTGCCGATGGAGCCGTCTGAGCCCACATAGGACATCTGGCCGCTGTCACTGTCGATAAGCGAGGCCGCACCTGCGCCCGCTGCAGTGATCAGGGCTTGTGTGCCGAGATACTGCTGGGCGTTGCTGCGACGCTCGCCGCTGACGCAGGGAATGCCGTGTGGGTCGCTGATCCAGCCCAAGCCCCCTTGTTGGCCCTGTTGCTGGTTGTTCTGCTGGTTGCCGTCACGATCTTCGGGAATCGTGCGCACTGTGCCGTCGTGGAAGACGAAAGTGATGCTGCGCACCTGGCCGCGCACGCACGAAAGCGTCCAGTCGCCGCTGGCGGTGCCGGAGAACACGGCTCCGGCCACATCGGGAATATCAATCCCATTGGCCGTGAGATTGTCCGGGCCGACCAACACTTTGAAGGGGTATGGATCGTTCACCGTACCGTCGATCGGCACGCGCCCAATCAGCGCGGTCATCGCCACGGAGCCCATGAGTGTAGAATTGGTCGGCACGGTATAGACGGCCTTCGCGGTCTTGCCCCCGGTAGCGCGGGCGCCCACGTTCGCCACGGTTTCCGCAGTGGTTTCCAGCGTGCTTTGCGCAGGACCAAAGCTCGTCGGGAAGCTCATGCCGCCGCCTGTGCCACGGCTGCCGCTGCGTCCCTCAGCGGGCTTCGCGTCATCCGGCTCTACCCAGCGCACGCCGCCATCCATGCCAGCTTGGTCGCCATCGCGTAAGCCAAGGCCTACAGGCAAATCAGCGTGACCCTCGCCACGACCGCCAATGCTATCCAGACGCTGTTGAAGATCGGCAAGCAGCCCCTCGGTCTGCTGCCGCTCGCTGGCGGCTTGCTGCTGGTCACGGCGCAGGTTTGAGCGCTCAGCCTCCAGCGCCGAGGTGATGCGTTGGTCGATGGAGTTCTCACGTTGGCGCAAGCGCTGATTCTCTTCGCGCTGCGACTTGTTGTCCGAGAGCGCGCCCTGAAGCTCAGTGCGTAGCTGCTTCACCTGGGCTACCAAGGTAGCCACAGTATCGCGTGGGGTATCACCCTCGATACCCAGTGCCTTCATTTCATCAGGCGTGAGCTGGGCGTTGGTATCCGTGCCTGTCGGAGCAGATTCCCCTCCGCCTGAAAACAGTCGGATGCCGATGAACAGCACCAGGACGACGACGGGAACCATCAACCATTTGAGCAGACCATTACTGCGCATGGCGGGCCTCCTTGTCGTCTGTTGCTTGGTATTCCGGTTCCGCCAAAGGCAGGTGTGCTGCCGGATCGAAGCGGTTGACCGCTGGCAACAATGCTTGCGCCAGGCCACGCCCGCGCGTGACCAGATAAGCCACGGTTGTGTCCTCGGACATCCCTCGCGGACCAAGCGTTTCGTGCTGGAACGTAGCGGTGAGAAAGTCACCTTGCAGCACGCGCGGGTCGAGGGTGACCCAGCCACTGCTGTTGTTGGTCAGGCGCACTGCGGTGACCCACTGGTCCTCCAAGCGCCAGGAGGCGATCGCGGCAGCACGCACAGGCAAGGTCGGCAGCAATGTGCCAAGGTCCAGGTCACGGCGCAGATTCACGCGCATGACGCCAGAGAGCGGCTCGACCGTGCGCAGTGGCGCATAAAGGTTCTGCGCGGCAAAGCGTGTCAAAACGACTGGCACAGGGGTTTCGCGCTGTGTCGTGCGCCCGGCGGGCTGCTCCTGGCTGCGTTCCGTAGCATCGGCAGCCTCTGCTTGGTCGCCGTAGCGTATCGGGCTACTGCTGCCCCCGACGATCCGCACTGGCTCCAATGCAGGTTCACCGTCCTTGGCTGGTTCTGCGGCAATATCCACCAGGATCAAAGCGCCGGAGTCAGCGTCTTGCAGTTGTAGTCGGGTCGGCTCGATCGGCTCACTGGCACGCAGGTACACCGCGCCGCCGGCACTCTGTACACGCAGGCGTTCTCCCACACTGGCTGGTACGCCCACACGGACATTGCGATCAATAAATACGATGCGTTCCTGGCCAACTTGCAGCGGCACGGCAAGCGGCATGCGCTCCCAGCGCATAATCTCCACCGCCTGGGCGGCAGGAGCCATAACCAGGATGGCCAGCCCCAGCCAGGCGAAAGCAGGATGCTGCTTCATGGGGTATCTCCTTGAGATGCTGATGCAGGCAGACCGCCAGATGATGGTCGGATTGGCTCGGGCGCATTGATGCGCTGCGGTGCGCCTTCGTAGCAGTCGAGAACCAAACCAAATGGGTTGCGGGCCGGATCAACATCCATCCGAGCAACCTTGATGGGATAGCGCACCAAGGCACGCTTGACTTGCTCCGCGCCGTAGTACTCGTCGGCGCTGATGTCCAGGGTCACGACCCAATCCCGGTCGGATACCACGCGCACGCGGGCAGACGGGTCATCGCCATAGCCGCGCCCCGGGATTTCATAGATACCGCGCACCCGCTGGCGTAACTCCCCCGTGCTGCGCCGGTAGTCGTAGTCTGCACGCAGGAAAGCCTGGCAGGATGGCGTCAGGTAGGCCGACAGCGCATGCAGGTTACGCGGGTAGTCTTCCTCGCCATTCACCGGCCAGCGGTTGAGTTGCTGGAATACGTAGAACGTGAAGGCATAGACCGATTCGGGGGGAACTTCCCACCACTTGCGCGAGCTGCCAGAACGCAGGTCTGGCGGTACGTGGACAGTCAGGTCGCGTGGCGCGCTCCACCAGCCGCCACCCATGACCAACGCCACGACCACCAGCGCGCCAGCGCCCAAGCGCAATGTCTTGATGTGTGCCTGCAGGTGAGCGATCTCATTCTTGAAGCGACTCATTGCATGCTCCTGCGGGTTGTCCAGAACCCCGACCGAATGATCAATGTATGGCCACCCACCCAGCCCGCCATCAGCGGATAGCGTGTGGCGATGCGCCACTGCAGTTGCCGGTACAACCATGTGTCGGGACGCCCGCGTTTGAGGCGGCGCAGGATGCCGCCTCCCACAAACACGCCGAAGGCCACGCCTAAGACGACGAAAGTAGGCGCGAGCGCGATGGTGTTCAGCGCCCAAGACAGCGGCGCCCCGATCAACAGACCGGCACCACCGGACAGGCCACAACAAATCCACAATTCATCGGCAGTCAAACCGTGCACCACGACCGGGTGACGGTTGAGCCGGTGCGGCAGGAACGTGACCGTTCCGTCCGCACGAAGGTGCTGGTGCTCGGACATACCCGGCCTCGCTTACAGGATGCCGGTGGCTTCGGTGAGCAGCCAGATGCCGATGACGAGCAGGACCGCGCCGATGGCGACAGTCAAGCCAAATTGCCCCCACGTTTTCTTGCCTGTGTGGATCTCGGCATACGTGCCGTAGGCGTGGTAGCAAACCCCAATGAACATTGACGCCACCACCAGCAAAGCAACGAGCATGACAATGTCGTAGCCGTAGTTGCGCACGGTTTCCATGATGCCGTTGCCCGTGCCCCTCGTGGGGTTTTCGATGGTCGGAAGCCCCTGCGCAAACGAGAGTGCGGGCAGCATGGCAGCGCCCACGGCAGCAGCAATGCGCTGGACAAAACGGGTATTGATATGGCTGTGCATTTGATCAGTCCTTTCAGGAGAGGAGGAAGAAACTCAAAACGAGGTACATCGCGAGAAATCGGATGCAGACGCCGAGGAACTGGCGCTGGTTGAGCCGGGATTCGGCCCATCCGACATAGGCTGTTCGGATGGCCCAGACGCCCCAGACGAGCAGGACCGCGAACACGATGCCGATCAGGACGGTCGCCATCGCGGAAGGCGCGATACCGCTGTTGGCTTGAAATGCAGAGACCTGCGCGCCGGTCATGGCCGGCCCTCCGTCGGAGGCGGTGCGCTAGGCCGCTCGGTGCGGTAGTCGCCAGCCAGCTCGGACGGGTCGCGTGGCTGAGCGCGCGACGGTGTGAGGTGCGACTGAATACCTGCGCGAACATGCGACAGGTCAGCCAGCAGACGGGGGTAATCGAAGTGGTAACGCTCGCCGGGCGTGATGGCGGTATGCGCAGCGCTGTGCGTGACCGTGCGCTCCAGTGCATCGAGTTGACGCAACGCGGCAACCAGTTCCTGGCGCTGCGCCGGAGACTCAGCCAGGGTCGTCGGAGACAGTCCTGTCAGAAGAACTGTCATGAGAAAGGTGGGTGCGCCGCGATGTGCGGCGCGCAGCCAGATCGAAGCCAACATCGCGCCATTCCTGTGTCATCAGCAATGGCGAGATCGTGCCGATCAGGACGGCTTCAGGCTGCAAACAATCGGAATTGCATGGCTACCGTATTGATGGTGTTGCAGAAACACATCTCCAGAACGAAACTGTTTTAAAGTGATGCATCATCAGAGACTGAAATGACACAAAAAATCATGAATAGAGAAGCAACAAAAAAAGATCTTTTGCACTATCTCAATGATGCTATGGTCCCTGTCATAGCTTTGAAAGGCCTATGGGGCACTGGCAAGTCTTATCTATGGGGTGAAGTTAAAGACGAGTTCCCACCAGTTGATGGCAATGATCATCTGTATGTGTCCTGCTTTGGCCTTGAGTCTGTAGATCAGATCAAAACAGCTCTATTCCAAAACTCGCTTGGGAAGGCTGAAAAGGCGGTGGGGGGAATACAGAAGTACTCAGGGTTTGCCATTGATGCACTTGAAAAAATCATGGCCAGGGTCCAGCCGGTAGGTGAAGGCGCTGCTACTGTCCTTGGCAATTTAGGTGGTTTGGTGCAGTCGGCGTTGATCGATAAGGTACTTTACTCGCGCTTGGTCGTTCTGGATGACATCGAACGTCGCGGAGATGCCCTCAAAATTGATGCGTTGCTTGGATTTATTGATCTTCTTAAGCGGAATAACTGCAAAGTTCTGCTCATTTTAAATGAGAAGCCTCTAGAAGATGCATATGCGTCGGATTGGAGAACGCTAAAGGAAAAGTGCGTTGATCGGGAAATTACGTTGCTAACTTCTGCCGAAGAGGCTGCTGATATTGGTCTTTGCGCAAATCTTAAATATCGGGATGCTGTAATGAGAACACTGGTACGGCTCTCGGTAACCAATATTCGTGTCATTCAGAGAGTTGGCAGGATAGTGGAAACTGTATTCGAAGATGTGGCAGATCCTCATGGCAGCGTAGAGCATTCTTTTTTGCCGTCAACCGTCTTGATGATCGCACTTAATTTTAACGCTATTCCAAATGGGCCGGATATATCAGTGCTGATGAGCGAGTGGAGCACATGGTGCGTTAAACCAAATTTTTTTGGCCCAGAAAACAAGGGAATGAGTGACGCAGTAGCATTTGCTACGAATGAGGGGCTTACCCGAGATAGGGAGTTTCTGGCTCTAATCATTCAGCACATTCTGACAGGGCATCGACTCAGAGATAAATTTGAAGAGCTCTTTCAGCAGAGAAATAAAAAAGATGCTCATAGCCAAGCGGAAAACGCTGCAGTCTCATACATCGAAAATACGTATCTAGACCCTTGGATGTCGGATGAGGCTTTTATTAGACAGGCCTGTATGAATAAAGAGGCTTGGATTTCCTTATCTGCCGACAAGGTCAGTGCGATCGTCACAGACCTCGAAAAGAGAGGAGCCAATACACTGGCTTCTGAGATCGCAAATGCATGGTGCAAACATTGGAGCAACTCACCAAGTCTATGGTGTAGCCACCTGTTTCCATTGGATAGTTTTCACCCAGTTATCAAAGAGGCCCTTGTGGCGGGTAATCGCCAACTTTCTGCCAGCCCCTCTCTCCTTGATGCCGTATTGAAAATAGCGAGCGGCGGATGGAGTCCTAGTGATACAGATGCCGTCAATAAAGTAAGCATCAAAGAGGCGTGTGATGTAATTCTTGAATTGAATAAAGAGAACTTTGGCACGTTTATTCACTTTTATCGAAAGGAAATAAAGAGCCCCTTACTAGACGGCTCGGGGCAAGCTGTCTTTTCCACTGGAGTCTCCTTATTCTTGGAGGCCGCTCGTCAAATAACAAGAGAAAATACACGGCCACGGCTCACAGAGCTACTGCGAATGCACTTGGGGGAGGTACTCGACATATCTCCTGACGTTTCCGAGCAGAAATCAGACTCCAATCTCACAGGTACTTCTTGAAGCTTCCCGCAGTCAAACTCACAGCCAGTCCCAGCAAGGCTGCGCTGGGTAGCAGGATGGTCAACGGATGAACCGAGATCGGCAGCGCCAGATAAGTGACCCAGGGCAGCAAGGAGAGAGGCAAGAGGCTGGCTTTTGCGCGGTGATAAATGAAACCCGATTCCCGGCCAGCGCCGAACCGGCGCACGTCACGCCGCACTAGCCCGTCAATCAGGCCCACAAACGAGGCGGTTAAGATCAGCGGCAGCGTGAGCACCAGGACCAACAGGCGCACCAGGAACGTGAGCGTAGTGAAAGCTGCGGCGACCAGGTAGCTTTCTGTCCAGACATAGACCTGGCTGATGAAGTATTGAAAATTGCGTTTCTGCCCCTGACTGTACGTACGAGCACTTGCTGCTGTTTGGGTCATACGTTCCATCAGCCCGGTACGCACAAAAAACCACTCGTAGCCAGTGTCCACAAGCTCGTGAGCTGTGCGCCCTGGCTCCTTCACGACCACGCTGCGAGTGAAATGGCTGGACAGATGCCCCAATTCGTAGTTCAGCATCTGTTGGGAGTGGCGCCAACCCTGATCCTTCCAGAACAGGTGCATACCGACGCACTCCACCAAGATCGAGAACAGCAGCGAACCAATCAGCACCCCGAGTAGCCGGAACGGCAGTGTGATCGTACCGACGACTAAACCCTGGCGCTGGTTCTGCGCCTGTTGTGCGGTGGATGCGGCATCACTCATGGCGCAGCCTCATCATCGACTGTTTCGTCAGCATCGGTGGCAACGGCAGGGGGTATTTCATCGAGCAGGTCATCGGGCAAGGGCATATCCTGAAGGGCCGGAGAACTGGTGAACTCCCACCACTGTGTGGCCTCGCTGTAGCTTTGGCGCATGTACTCGGCCAACTGCTGCAAGTCCTTGGGCATCATTTCGTCGGGGTCAGGTGCAGGTAGCGGCATCCTGACTTTCCAGAGCTGCCCACCCTGAAGCAGAGCGAAACACTGTCCTTTGGGTAAAGCGACGACGTGCGATGGCTCAATCATCGGCACACTCGACATACTGATACGATCCTGCGTATTGCTGGTGAAGTCAGTCGCGCCGTGGATGTCCGAGCTATCGGTCGCGCCGCTCACGATGGTGGTCGTATACACCTCGACCTTCGGCAACTGCTTCGTGAGCAATTCAGCAGTAGCCGTCTCGCGCACGCGCAGCATGAACAGGTTGTTGAAGTTACCGATGACCTGGCCAGCTTTCGCGCGGTTGCCGATTCGCGCTTCGATGTCGGAAAGGGTCTGCGTATACGCGGTAACTTGCAGCCCGGCACCGCCACCTTTGTTGATCAGCGGGATGAACTCATCGCCCATCAACTCGTTGAATTCGTCGGCATGGACATTGATCGGCACACGCGCGCCTGCCGATGAGCCCGGCAAACCGTCGTCGACTCCGTGTTTGTAGATGTGGCCGGCGACCGAAACCAAGTCGGAAAACATGGAGTTGCCGACCGCTGCAGCGACCTCGGCGTCGGAGAGCGCATCCAGGCCCACATAGACGATGGCCCTCTTACGGATGATCTGCATCCAGTCGAAGATTGGGCGCGGGTCTTCCAGGTCGGAGTAGTTAGGGGCCAGAAGCTGCGAAATCTTACCGCTGGTGAGCTTTTCCAGCAGCGGCAGCAACGAGGCGACGATCTTGTCGAAGTAGGTCTTGTCGTACCTGACAGCGGAACGCAGTCCGTCCAGCACAGGATCGTAGTTGCGGGCCTGCGAGAGGTACTGCTCCAAGGCCACCACGCGCTTCTCGCGCCCGATCATATTCCTCGGAATGTTTTTCTCGTTGAGCTTGGACTCGATCTGAACAATGACTTCCCAAGCCTTTGGCTCGTGCTTGGAGAAATAATGCTGGGCGTATTCCAGAAACAAGGCGTCGATGTTGATGACGTGTCGCTGGATCAGCAAGTAATCGGGGCGCTGTCCCAGTTCCACCAGCGCACGGGCGATGACGTTGATAAAGCGCCAGGCAAACTCTCTGAAAGCAGCCGAATTGCCCTCACCGGAGAGTTGTCCTGCGACACGGGTTGCCACCTCGCTGATACGCCCGAAGCGCCCCACAGCGTTGTAGCGTGCGGAGATGTCTGGCCAGCCAAGGTGAAAAACGTAGAATTCGTTTTCGCGGCCGGCGCGCTTGGCTTCAACGTACATACGCTTCAATAAGTCGGCATCGCCCTTCGGGTCGAAGACTATGACGACCTCATGCTCGCCTGCTGCATTCTGGCGGCGGATGTCCTGGGTAATGAACAATTCCGCGAGCCTGGTCTTGCCCACACGCGTGGTGCCAAGCACCAGGGAGTGGCCCACACGCTCGCCCAGCGGCAAGCTGACATCTACCTCTTCGGGTTCAATGCCGTGCAGCCGTGGCAGACCGCCCACGGGTGGCAGCGGGCGCACGGGGTTGAAAGCAACGTCCCAGCCTGTGAGTTTCGACAGCCGGGACAGCGGGAAAGGCGCGAACTCCAGTCGTTCCTCTAGGCGTCGGGCCAGTCGGTATGCAGGAGTCGGCTCGACATAGCGCCGAAATTCTGGCCTGTACGTCTGCATCAGCCTGTGGGTGTGCTTCTGCTCCCACAGAAAGCCACGGCCGATGAAGAGCCGCTGCTGGCTGACTGGCACGTCACCGCTGGTCATCACATAGCGCGGCAGGCGGCGAATATTGCTGCGATATCGCAGGATGACGCGGGCATCACGGTAGCGCAACGCGCCATATGCAGCAAAAGCCAAGGCACTGCCAACGCCCATAGCGGGGCTCAACGCGAGCGACCATGGTGCCACCAGGGAGAGAATCGCGGAGCCGGCACATGCAGCAACGGTGTATAGCTCCACCGCTGGCCGCAGCAAGACCTCGACGGGTTGCTTGCCTGACATGGCGTCATTGCTCTATCGCAGTAGCAGAGATCAGCGCCGGGTAGTAGCGCAGTCCCAGCCGTTCGGCCAGTTCGTCGCCTGCCACCGGAGCCAGAGGCACGCACGGTGCCAGTGCACGCAGTTGCTCCAGCGCCTGCATGGTTTCGACGTTGACTACCAGGCCGACCGCACCGCGTTCGCGCAACGAGGCTGCACGGCCCTGCAGCCAGGCGCGTGACAAGTCGTCGTCGCCCACAATGACGAATGGCCGCAGGCCCGGTGCCTCAATCACGCGCCGCGCGACGATGCCGGGCGTGAGCTTGGCGCTGCGCACCGGCAGCATCGCAGCTTCGTCCGCTGGAGTGACGGGAAGCTGGGGTGTTGGGATGGGCGAACGTGCTGGCGCATCACCGCTCGGCTGGAGATGGAGGGCTTCGTAGTACGGCAGCGCCGACGCACCGCCGAGGTCTTCGACCACGATCAGCGGACTACTGGCATGAACGGCCAGCGGCAGACCTGCCATCAGCACAAGCGTACCCTTCACCGTGAGGTGTGCCAGATGGGATCGAATCATGGGGAGGTCTCCTGATGCGCGGGAAGTCCCGCAGCGGTTGAGCGTGCGCCTTGCACACGGGCCAGGTGACGAGACACGCTGCGCCGATAGCGCGCGGCAGGTTCGCCGCCTGCGGGGCGGTGGTAGCGGCCAATTGCGAGCAGCCAGTCCTCACCCGGACTGTGTTGCTCCTTGAGAATGTCGGCAGCGATGGCGAGGTTGCGGTATGGGTCGAACAGATCGCAGGCGTTGGTGTAGCGCTGCTTGTGGTATCCGAGGTTGATCTGCCCCAGGCCTACGTCAATGCGCGTGTGCGGCGTGGACCGCATCGCCTGCTGTAAGCCGGCGCAGGCGTCGGTACGGGTGGCGTAGCGGCGCGACTGGCCCGCGACGTTGAGCGACCAGGGCCACGGCACGATGCGCCCATTGCGCCGAATACCGCTCTCCTGCAAAGCCACTGCATAAAGGACAAGCGACGGAATGTCCGCTCGCTGCGCGGCGAGTTGATAGGCCGGAGGCGGAACCTCCTGCGCATTGGCGACGCAGGCGTACAAGCCAATGGCAAGCACCAGGGCACGCAGGCGTGTGGTCATGGTTGACGCTGCCATTGGCCTTGTACCTCATGCACGGCTGCAGGCAGGTCGCCGGGCAGGCCAAGTGACAGCCAGCGCCCGCCGTCATGGTTGAGCGTGATGCTGCCGCTGCGTACACGCGCTGGGTCGATGTTTGCTCGCTTGGCCCAGTCGCGGATACGCGCGTCGTCCTGACGGCTGCCGACCATATACAGGTCAAACTCAGCGCCCGATGATTGCAGCCGCTGCACAAGTTGGCCGCAGGCCACGCAACCGTCCTTCACAAACACTGCTGTGCGCCCGTTGCCACGCATAGCCGCAGCGCTTGGGCCGTCATCTAGTGAGTTCACACGCTGCATTCCGGGGTTCAGGCGCTGCCAGGCCTCGTCGTAGGCCCGCTGATAGGCCAGCAACTTCTCCACGCGGCGCGCTTCAGCCTGCACTTGAAGCTCGGCATAACGCCGCCGCTCGTCATCCGTGCGGGCCTCGATGCCGAGTGCCGATAAGGGGTCCAAATTGGGCGAGTAGTTGCCCAATGGGCCCTCCATCAATTCCCGGTAGCGTGCCCATTCCTGGGGTTTCAGCCCCCATTCGCTGGCGGTCCGGTCGTCCAGCGTGCGGGCGGCCAGCGGGCGCTCCTGGCTCTGTGCATTGCGCGCCGAGGCTGTGGAGGGCTGCTGCGCCCAGGCGGGCCACTGCACCGACGCCAACATGAGGGCGGAAAGAAGGATCAAGGGCTTCATGGGGTGTGCTCTGGTCAGGGAATTGCCACGCGGCGCGTCTGGTCGCCGGCCTGGAACACTGCGGTGTCGCCATCGATCGCCCGCAAGCGCCATGGGCCGACCGCATCACCGGGCAACAGCACATAAAGCTCGTTGGGCGTGACATCCCCGATGGCCGGCGCGACAGACACGCTGCGCTCGCCCGCGCGCAGCTCGGTGCCGACGATGCGGAACGGCAGCGGCGACGGCTCGGCCTTGGAGGCGGTGACCGGGCGTGATGCGCGCGGCTGGGTGGGTGTTGCGGCGCGGGCGGCTGCTTGGCGCGTCTTGATCTGCTCGATCTCCGCGCGCAGTGCCTGAAGGTCATCGGCGGCGGCAAAGCCGCTCAGCGATTTCTCGAGCTGGACGGCGTGTACTTCCAGGATTTGGCGGGTGTCCTTGAGGTCAGCGGCTGTTGCTGCGGCCGGGCGCTGCTGGATGACTTCGACGGTCTCGGCCAGGTTCGCCGCCTGCGCTTCCAGGCGTTGCATGCGGGAATCAATCTGCTTCTGGTAGGTTTGGTCGCTGTTAGCCTGGTGGTCCAGGATCACGAAGACGCTGAGGCCAATCAACCAGAGCCACATCAGGCTCCGCACCATCACGGCGGCGGTTGATCGCTGTGCGGGTTGCGGGGTGCTCATGGCTGGCCTCCTGAAATTGAAGGCACAAGCGGGAATGTCTGTACCGCTCCGTCGATCAGTGGCTCAGTGGCGGCTTTGGCACCTACGCCGTCGTCGGGCCGCTCGAAGCAAATCTGCCGTGCGCGGTCATCCGCATGAAGTTCCCAGGCCGGGCCAGCCAGCGTGAGCAACGCATCGCGCAAGGTCATGGGGCCGAGGTTCAGGTGTGCTGCCGGCAATGGCAGCGCGTACAGTTCGATTACGGCATGCGCGGTCTGGCACAGGCCGTAGCCGCTGCGTTTGAGTACGTGCCGCAGTCCATCCCCGACAGTGGCGCGGGCATCCTCGGGCATGGACACTTCGATGCTCTGCAACAGCAGGTCGCGCTGCGCCGCCATGGGGGCCAGTTCAACCAGAGTGTAGCGGGCGTAGCGCACGACCGGGATGTACTCGGGCGTCTTGGGTTCGGGCGCGGCCGAGACTTCCTCGATGGCATCAGGTGCGGGCGGCGCGGTCGTCGTCGCGCAGCCGCCAGCCAGCACAGACCAGAGCAGGCCGAGGACTCCCGCCAGCAGGCGGCGTTCGGGTTGGTGAAACCAAGGTGGAGAGAAGTACATAAGCTCAGGCGTCCTGAAACATTGAGCCCTCACCATCGCCGCTAAGGCCAAGGGGAGCAGCAAACAATGCGAACCACGCTATGTCCGATTTGCCGGCAGGGGTCTAGTCGAACAAAATCGGCCAAGAGGGTCCGAAACAGATAGGCTCGGTCGCAGTCGGCGGATGGAGGCGGGCCGCTTGACTGCTACAATTTGTTAAAACACCAGAGGACGGGAGCGTAAATGAGGGTTTCTCGAGTCAGGCTGATCAATTTCGCCAATTTCTCGGATGTCGATGTCGAAACGGGGGAAAGCATCGTCATCGTTGGAGAGAACAAGGTTGGCAAGAGCAATTTCATTCGCGGCCTGCAGTTGATCCTCGATCCGGGTTTGTCTGAGCGAGATCGACAGCTGGGGCTTGAATATTTCTGGGACGGACTTGGCGAAGACAAGGTTGGCGCGACCATTGAAGTCTCTGTGGATCTAACGGACTTCACAGACGATCCCCGGTTGATGGCCCACCTCAACGACTGCGTGATTAATCCTGGCCCTCCTATGGTGGCCCGACTCACCTATCGCTTCCAGCCTAAAGCGGGACTGGGGCGGGCCCCAGAATCGCTGAAAGACTATGAGTACATAATCTTCGGTGGTGACGATCCCGATATGCTCATTGGTGGCGCACTTCGCCGAATGTTGCCAATAGATGTTCAGGCAGCGCTGCGCGACGCTGAAAAGGACCTTGCGAGCTGGCGCAATTCGCCATTGAGGCCGCTCATTGAGGATCTCGCAGCGTCCCTGGATGATGATGCCCGCGAGCAGATCCAGAATCAGGTCGATGAAGCACAGCGAGAGCTGGCCGGTCATGAGGAAGTGGTAGCGACAGCGGAGCGAATCAGCGAACGATTGATCGCTATCGCCGGTGGGCAGCATGCCGTCCCGGTATCGCTAGGACTTGCACCTACGCGAGTCGATGCGTTGTTGCGTAGCCTTCGGCTGCTCATCGACAACGGTGTTCGTGGTGTCGGCGATGCCAGCCTAGGAACGGCGAATCTGATATTCCTGGCCTTGAAGAGCCTCGAACTCGACCGCCTCGTCTCCGAGGGGGAGCGCGACCATACATTCTTCGTCGTCGAGGAGCCTGAAGCGCACCTGCATCCGCATGTGCAGCGTCTTGTCTATCGCTACTTCCTCGGCACAACAGCGGAAGATGAGGACGAAGTCCCTCCGCTGACGACAATTCTCACTACTCACTCACCGCATATCGCAAGCGTTGGACCGATTAGGTCCATCGTTCTCCTGCGCCATAACGCAGTGGACGGAAAAACCATCGCGGTTTCGACCGCAAACGCACCTTTCACACAGAGGGATGAAGACGACCTCCAGCGCTACATCGACGTCACTCGCGGAGAAATATTTTTTTCCCGGGGGGTAATTCTGGTTGAAGGGGACGCCGAGCGCTTCATCATCCCCGCGTTCGCCGAGGCCCTTGGGATTTCTTTCGACATACTTGGAATCACTGTGTGCTCGGTCGGGGGGACTAACTTCACTCCTTATGTGAAGCTTTTAGGTCCTAAAGGGCTAAATATTCCACATGTAGTTTTGACAGATCTCGACCCGGTCAATGGCAAACCTCCACTAGCCCGCAGGCGACTAATTAATCTGCTGAACGAGGTCGATGAAGAGTATGGCTACGATGATGACCTGAATATAGATGATGTGCTCAAGTACGCTGCGGAGTTTGGATATTTCGTCAACGAGAGCACGCTGGAATCCGACCTGTTTGCCGCTGGAATGGCCGAAGCGATGAAGACGGTAATCGAGGAGGAGTTGCCGCTGAGGCAAGTCACCCGGGACGCATTGAAAGAATGGGTCGATGATCCGGATCAGGTCGATGAAGACCGGCTACTGAAGTTGATTGAACGGATTGGCAAGGGGAGATTTGCACAGGCACTTGCGCCGTCGGTGTCTGAGGACGTTTGCCCGGCCTACATTCGCTCTGCGCTGGAGCATATCCACGATGCCGTCTCGTAACGTCGGTACAGCCTACCTGGCTCAGGCTGCCGAGTTGGCTGGAAATCCAGGGCAGTTGGCAGCTTACAACTCTCAAGGACACTGTGTGGTACTCGCCGGTCCCGGGAGCGGTAAGACCAAGACACTCGTCCTAAAGCTCGCCCGCGTCCTAGCCGAAGATGTCGAGTCCCCTCGTGGCGTTGCGTGCATCACTTATAGCCAGGAGTGCGCTCGTGAACTCGCTCGCCGAATTGAAAGCTTGGGACTTCATCAGGCACCTAATCTTTTCATTGGTACGGTCCATGGGTTCTGTCTGCGGCATCTCTTGATGCCGTATGGACGCTTGGCCGGCCTGCCCATATCCTTCCCGCTTTCGGTGGCAACTCAACGGGTCAGTGATCGGTTGTTGAAGCAAACTGGAGACGCGCTTTTCGGCCAGAACCATCCCTACAAGGTCATTGACCTTGGGCGGCATCGCCGTTCCGTCCTCAATCGAAATAGCGTCGCTTGGCGTAGCGAGGAGGAACTCGCTGCCTGGGCCGAGGCCTACGAGGCCGCTCTGCGCGACGAGGGGCTGATTGACTACGATGACATGGTCGTCTTCGGCCAGCGTTTGATCGCCGAGCACAACTGGGTACTACCTCTGGTTCAGGCAAAATTTCCCGTGCTCGCGGTGGATGAGTATCAGGATTTAGGCGTGGCATTGCATCGCATCGTCAAACGCCTTGCCTTCGACGGTGGTGTCCGACTTTTCGCAGTCGGTGATGCGGATCAGTCGATATATGGTTTTACTGGAGCTGATGGTGCCTTGCTCATGGAACTGGCGGCGCGCAGAGACATTGAGGCTGTCCGGCTTCAGTTGAATTACCGCTCTGGTACACGAATTGTGACTGCTTCGGAAATGGCGCTTGGAGAAGCCCGAGGCTATCAAGCGAGCGATCCCGTGCGGCAAACGACTATCGAATTTGTCCTGCGCCCAGGTGGAATGGCGGACCAAGCTACACACGCGGTCGCGCAGATCATCCCCGCAGCATTGGCTTCCAAACAAGGACGAACGCTGGGTGATATCGCAATCTTGTACAAAGACTACCGCGCGGGCGATATCGTCTCCGAAGCTGTGACAGCCGGCGGTTTCGATTACATCCGCGTGGACACTGCAGCGCCTTACCGCAAAGTTTCCTTGACGAGTTGGGTGGAAGATTGCGCGGCGTGGTGCGCGGGTGGCTGGCGTGTCGGACGCCCACAATTGCGCGGACTGATCGACCGCTATCTCGCATTTCACCGAACGAGTTTGGACGATGCACAAGCTAGGCGCCAGGGACAAGAGCTAACCGCTTTGCTATGGGAGTTGCGCGCTGACCAACAACCCGCGCGTGATTTTGTCGCTTCGCTGCGTAACGGCATCGTTGACCGTCTGTTGGCTGCTGAATTAGCACTTGCCGATCAGAAGGAACAACTGGATCGCATGACGGCAGCACTCGCCGAAGGCGGCGCACTGGCTACGCTGGACATGACGAGTTTGGGCGGCCGGGATGGTTCGCCTGATCACCTGAATCTCCTGACACTCCACTCTGCAAAAGGCTGCGAATACGACGTAGTCATCATGGTCGGTCTCGACCTCGGAAATCTACCGTGGCGCAACGAGAGTCCTGAGAAGTTGCGCGAAAGCCGCCGGCTGTTCTATGTGGGACTCACACGTGCTCGCGACGAGGTCCACATGTTGTATTCGGGCTTCGTTGATGGCCGCTATGGCCCCATGCGCCTTGGGCGCTCGCCATTCCTTGATGAACTAGAGGGGCGAATGCGCGCCGCTGGCATTTGAGTGTGAACCAAGGAACTGGAGTGCTGGTCGAGCAACGCCACAGTCGAACTACATGTTTGCAGCCAAGCGATTGGCTGCGAGACGTTCGCGCGAGAGTCTGGCGGCGTTATGCATCGAGTCTAGGTTATCGATACACCATAGACCGTTGATGCAAAGAAAGCGCTCACTAAGCACTGCCTCAAGTAAGTTTGGAAGGGTTGCAGTGAAGAAACCGGCGCCCTTAACCGCTGGGGCAGGATCTAGCTCAAGCATCGCGACTGGCAGGTCAGAAAGACACGGGCCGAAGTGGCCGACCGGAGGGAACTTGCCGCCGAACTCGGTGCGCAGACGCTCCTTTCCCATGCTCTTGGTGATAGTGCTGTATCGCTCCTGCCGCAGCAACCAAAGAGACTTGATGCCCGCCTCGCGGTACCGCTCCTGGCGTTTACGGTAGTCGCGGAGCGACTGATACGATCTTTGGATCTCGACAGCCAACTTAACCCCATTGCGCTCACCCCAGATATCAGCCTGCCAGCGGCCTGCGTTACCCGAACCCGGCATTTCAACCGAGGCACGGCATCCTAGATCTTCGAGCACGCTGCGCACAAGTATCTTTGCTGCCAGGTGCCATTGGCTTTCTTCGGAAGTACTGCACGCACCTCCTAGATGCGCGAAGAAGGGGTACCCATTGGCACTAACCTTGGGAATCGCTGGAGCGTTGCAGCACGGCATCAGTAGATCACCCACGCGGTACACCCGTTGCAACTCCTCCCACTGCGCCTGAGACATACGCAGTGCGTTGGCTGCACCAGTGCCATCTGCATATGCTGCTTCGATCACCATAGCCATAGTGCCTCCTTGAATCTCGGTATTGTCCAATCAGTTTAGCGCTCCCCAGCGATTGGGGCGGGGCGGTGATCGAATCCTCAACTAAAAAAAATGCCGGCCCCTGAGAGGATGCCGGCAGACAAAGGATTACGCTGTTACCAGTTGCCGGGCCAATGCGACCTCGACGGAATCACCGTCCGGGTTAAGCACATCCAGCCCGGATTCGGGTACGTCGCCTGATGTGCTTTGGGACACGAGGATCTTCTTGGCCATCAATGCGAGGCACGCCATCTGCGAAGAGGCGGCATATCCCAAGTAGATGACCTTCACGGCGAGCTTCTGACCGATCCGCCACGAGCGGCGCGCGGCCTGCTGCAGCGTGTATACGTTCCAGCCCGATTGGAGAAAAACAATCGTCGGGAATTCGAGCAGGTCCAACCCGGTCTTGACGAGCTCGGGGTTCGTAATGAGCACGTCGATGCCCCGTTCGATC
Source organism: Pseudomonas sp. ABC1 (assembly GCF_013395055.1). Classification (NCBI taxonomy): domain Bacteria; kingdom Pseudomonadati; phylum Pseudomonadota; class Gammaproteobacteria; order Pseudomonadales; family Pseudomonadaceae; genus Pseudomonas; species Pseudomonas sp. ABC1. Next base: position 543,682 of record NZ_CP058349.1, on the reverse strand, counting down.
TGCTCGGCAATCCAGTCCTCTCGCTGGCTGGCATCGACGCTTGCGCGCAGCACCGCCACCCGGAAGCCTTCCTGCTCCAGCAGCATCTTCAGCCGACTCGTGGTATCCCGCGTGCCGGTGTAGACCGAATACACCAGGGTCTTACGACCCGCTTCCTTCTCCTGGCGGCAGATGTTGATCAGTTCACGCTCCTTGGGCATCACCTGCAGCTCGTTGAACTGAGCCGGGGTGAATGCCAACACCTCGCGCGTGCGCGGATGGCGGACCGTCTCTGCCCTGAAGCAGCAGTCGGGCCACGCCAGCAGCGTGTTGAGAACCACGCCCAACAAGGTGGTGTCCCGCTTGCGCAGAGCCTTCTTGAGCTGTTGCGTGAGGCTGGAAGCCAGCTTCTGATACGCCTCGCCTTGCTCGGCGCTCATCGCCACGTCCCGGAACTCCTCGTCATACGGCGGCAGTACGCCACCGATGTCTCGCAGCTTCAGGAAGATGGTGTACGGCAGGATGCAGCGCAGCACGCCCTTGGGGCCGAAGCCCGGAGCCTTGACCGTTCTGACCGTGACCTTGCTGCCCTTGGCCGTCTTGTGGGCCGGACCATCGGATTCGGAATAGATGTCCTTGAGAACACCGTGGTCCCTCATGAAAGCCATCGCGGCGGCGTTCATGCTGCCGTTGCGACTGGGGACGTAGCCGTCTTCGATCATGCGGCCCGGAAGCGCGCGGAACAGCAGGTGGAAAAGATCCTCGGCGTATCCGCCCATCAACGTTCCCGTCAGCGAGATCGTCTTGCGGACCTTGGATGCGATGACACCCATGGCCTGGCCTTGCGCTGAGCCCCCCGTCTTGTACTCATGCGCCTCGTCTGCGATCAAAAGGTCGAACGTGCTGCGCGGCAGATACCTCTTCACATACTCTGAGGGCTGATATCCACCTTCACCAAAGCCGAACTCCATGTTCGCCATGGCCCGCTCCATGCGGTGCGCCTGACGATCCGAGAAAACCAGCTTCCCGCTCGCATCCATCAGATTGATGAAGTTGTGCAGGTTGTCGCCGAGCATCGAAGCGAGGAAGCTGTCACCGAAGGTTTTCATCAAGCGTTGCGCGGTGGCTTCGCCGATGGTCGGAATGCGCTTTAAGGCACGCAGCACGGCCGAGGACTGATCGCTGCCGGACAGTGACCGCGGGCGCATCAGCGTCCACAGAGCACAGCTGCAGCCGTTGCACTTGCGGCGGAACTCTTCCGCCTCCAGTTCCTGAACACTGATCGGCTCGCCGTCGAGATTGGTGATGACCTCCCCGCAGTGCGGGCAGCATCCCACGTCACCATGACGGGTGCGCTTGCGCGCGAAGGCGGGCTTCCAATGGAAGCCCATCCGCATGCGGACGCGACCGAGGATGAAGAACTCTTGGGCCGCAGAAGGTACGCCAAGCTGCTCGCGCAACTTGATGAGCTTGAGCAGCGTGTCCGGGCCGTTGAGCACCCAGACCTTCGCGCCCGCGACGGTTTCGAGAATTTCACGGCGCCACTTGTAGACCAGGTGTGGCGGGCTGAGAACGAGCGTGCGGCGATAGCCTTCGGCATGCAGGACCGCGGCCAGCGCAATGCCGATCGTGGTCTTCCCGGTCCCCATCTCGCCGTTGACGAAGACAGCCCGCTCGCCCTGGTTGACTAGCAGTTCCGAGGCCGCATGCACGACCTCGGCCTGGGCGGGGAACAACTGGCGTTTCAGGCCAGCCAGCACCAGTTGGCGGTGCGGGCGTGGCGTGCCGCTGTAGACGGGCGGGTTGGCCCGGTTGAGAGAGTCCAGCAATTCGTCGCCGAACTCGGAAACGAAGTCCTGAAGGCTCAGGGACAGCTCGGGCGACTCCTGTTCGAGCAGGTCGTCGTCCAGGGACGAAGGATCTACGGCTGGGGCCGCTTCGATGACTTGTGTGTTCATGATGATGCTCCAAAAAAACGGGGCATGCACCACTCCCCAAGGGGCGGTGACATGCCCCAGGTGGGAAGGAAAGACCGGCTGGATTCGGTATCTGGCCGGTGATGAGGAAAATCAGTACTCGCTGGGCAGCAACACCGTCGTGACGCTGCGATCCCATTCGGTGATGACCCAGACCTTCAGGCTCGGGCCGATCTCGTAGGTAGAAAACAGGCGGTTCTCGCCAACTGCAGTGCGGCATCGTTCTGACGCCGGTCGTTATCGGAGAGGTCTCCCCAGTCGGCGGACAGATGCCGCAGCAGATAGGGACGCGGATTGAGCTGGCCTTGTTGAACCAGACTGGCGATGCCCGAGGTCATGACGACCTGGCCGGGGTTGAACCTTGGAAAAGCGTGTTGCGCAGAGGTGGACATGGAGAATGCTCCTTCAAAAAAAGGGGCACTTCTCCCCATCGGGGCGAAGTGCCCCGGTGGGTGGATAAGCAGTTTTTTCAGATACTGATTTGCTCGTCGAGTAGCTTGACAAGCGTCAGGTCGCGATGCTCATCGGTCGTAACGGATACCGTCAAACGTGGTGTGATGATGTAGCGCGAGAAGAGGATGCCTTCCTGGGAAAGCGCATCTTCATTCGAGCGTCGTTCGGACTCTCCGATGCTGCCCCAGTCGCCACGGATATGCCGTTGCACCAGATCAATGGGATCGAGCAACCCGTGGTCATCCAGCCAGCGTACTTTCTCGCTGAGCTTGATTGCACCGACGGAAAACCGAGGTGTCTTCTGGCTGTGGATGGGCTTGTTGGATAGCAATTTCTTGAACATTGAAATACTCCTTGGAGCGTGCGTGGACGGCAATCCGTCCTGTGGATCAGTGGATGGTCAGAACCTGGCCCAGCGTGGCCGAGTCAGGGGTGAGGTCCCAGGCCCGAATCACCGGAACGAATTTGTCGGTAAGGATTCGGGTCTCGGCCAAGGTGCCGTCATCGCGCTCGCGGTATTCCACGGCGGAAGACTTCTGCTTGAACGTGTCACCCTTGACGGCCAAGGTGCGGCCGTTAGGGGACTGCACGACACCGGAGATCGCGCCGGCCGCGAGGGCCAGAGCCAGGTGCCATTGGGACAAGGCGCGTGCCGGAGCACGCAAGGTCTGCTGCGTCGCACCCAGATGGGTCTCGAACGCGGGCCACAAACCCTTCAGGCGCCGCACTTCGTCGGCGAACTGCTCGGGCTCCATGCTGATCCGGTAGAAATGCTCCGGTTCAGCCTGGGACATGGGGACCACATACGGCAGCAACGTCCACTCGGGCGGCAGCTCGTCCGCCTCTAGTTCGCCCTGGCCGATTTGCAACAGACGGGCGCGGGAGGCTTTCACGTCATCGCCCGCCTGCTCACGCTGGCGGACACGACGGCCGAAGATCACGATCTGCTTGAACTGCTTGTCCACGGCCTGAAACACGGACAGGTCCGTGAAATGCCGTGTCAGCCAGCCGACCATCTCCTGATCCAGCACGTGGAACGGGATGATGAAGACCAGGATGCCGCCGTACTGCAACAGGGGCAGCGTGCGCTGGTAGAAGAGTTTTTCCAGCCGCCCACGGCCCTTGCCTTCGTAGCCCAGGTTGCCGTTGGCATCCCTTGCGAGATCGCCATACGGTGGGTTGAGCCACAAGAGGCCGAAGGCCTGCCGCGAGATCATGGTGTCCATGAGGTCGCTGTGAATGCAGTGATCGACCAGCAATCGGGCATGGTTGGCCCGTTCCTGGTCGAATTCGACCGCGTAGGCGCTGGCCTGCTCCGGCCCGAGGGCATGGGCGGCTTCGGCAATGGCGACGCCTTCGCCGGCGCAGGGATCACAAATGCACATCAGCCCATCGCTGGGCGCCAGTGCGTTGAGAGTTCTTTCTAGGGTGGCTTCGTCAGTTGGGTAGTACCCATTTTTCGCAAAATTCCTGGCGAGCCTGGGGAACATCAATGCCATGGAAATCTCCTGGTTGGCGGGGATAAAACACGGAAGCACGCCAAGGCGTGCCTTCGCAGGTGGCTCAAGCTGCTACCGCTTCAGGCATCCAAATCTTGGCCGGATAGGGATAGGCGGTGAGAACGCTCTGGCGGATGAGATCGCCCAGCGCATTGGTGAGTACGGGCACGTCGATAGCGAGTCGGAATCCTTGCAGCGGCCCGAGGGCCATGGGCAGGGAACGCAGCATCTCGCGCTCGCGCAGCAGCGCCAGGACTGGCGATTGCCAGTGGTCCAGCAGCGGCAGCGGGCAGGTTTCCTTGACCAGGTGCCACAGACGTGACGTGGGATCGTCCGCAGAGCGCGGCAGCAGCGCCAAGGCGCTGGCCGAACTCTTGTCGGGCTGGATGCAGCGCCGGTCGAACAGCCACAGATTGACCATCGAGCCGAACAGCGTGCGGCGATAGCTGCGCGTCAGGCGCTTTTCAAGGCGCTCGACCGAGCCGACGAATACGGGCAGCGAGCCGCCCTGATCGGTGATGACGTGGAACTGGTCCAGGCCGTCTTCGCTGCGGCCCAGAGTGAGCCGCCCGATGAACTGCTGGATCGCGGTGTCGCGCGCCCAGACCGAGAGAAAGATCAAGTCACCCTGGTCACTGCAAACGCAGGCATCGGCCATGAGGTCGCTGCATTCGTCGATGCGGTACAGGGGCTGGTTGGATGAAGGTGCAGGCATGGTGATGTCCTCGATGTGAGGGGCGCACCGCCCGCAGGGGCAGTGATTGCCCCGTTAGGGATGAAAAGCGCGCAGCGCCCGGAGGGAATGCCCCGGCTGCGCCGCAGGTGACGTCAGGCTCCCAGTTCGGCGAACGAACCATCGGCCTCATGATTGACGAAACGGTTTCCCGCATTCATCACGGCGTCGATCTGAACCTGGTTGAGCATGCTTTCTGGCACGCTGACCTGAAAGCGCCGCAAGACTTCGCGGTAGTAGTCCAGGTCATGGCCGAACGGGTCGGCCTCGTACAGGTTGCTGTACAGGAAATTCTCGTCCAGAACCTGGATGGTGTCGTCCTCCAGCTCGGCCGGCTTGCGGATGAGCAGGAAGAAGTGCTGCATCGGCCGGTCCCAGCCGAGAATGACGGTGATGGGAAATCCCTTGTGAACGGTTTGGAAGTGATGTTGACTCATGGTGCTGTCCTTGGATGAAAAGAGGCAGCACTGCCCGTCAAGGCAGATACTGTCCCGTTATGAAGCGCCGCACGGGCGGCTATAGGGCGGAATGGAACGATCAGTACGAGCCGCAACCCGCAGGGCAGCAACCCAATGAAATGCCATGCGAGCAAAAGCCATGCTTGGCATTCCAGTCTTGAGTGGCCTGTCTTTGCGCAGGTGACGCGTAGCTCCAATCCTGTGCAATCTGCAAAGCCTGCGCGCGCTGGTCTTCAGGCAATCGCGCGACTTGCGTCTCGACGGCAACGCTGAAGCGCTCTACGTAGTAATCGTGAGACAGGCCGCAGCCTTTCACTGCTTTTGCGGCTTCTGTCTCGCAGAGTGCCTGCCACGCGGATTCATCCAACGTAGAACGGCGGGTATCGCAAACGATAGTGGACATGATGGAGACCTCCAAAAAACCGAGGCCTTCCCCGCTGGGGTAGAAGCCCCGGCGGGTGGATGAAGCAGACGCTGCGGATGCGGTGTCTGCAATTACGCAGGTTGCTGGTTGGCCTGACGGCTCCACTCCTGTGTCTTGAAATCCAACGCATAGCCAAGCTCACCCAGGCGGGCAATTTGCATGCGCAGGGTGCGGCGACCAATGGTTGAATCCAGCTTCACGCTGTCTTCCAGTGGCCACAAGATGCCAAACAAGGCGGCGTCTCCTTCCTCGACACTGCAAGTCGCAGCAGTCTCAGCAGAAGACGATGCATCCGCCCCAAAGGGCGTGGTGTCGATCAGCGGGTCTGCAGACAACCGCACGGGTGCTGGTTTCGCGGGCTTGGAAGCTTTGGAGGGTTTGACCAGCGTTGCCGCAGATTGTGACCCTTGCTCTTCGTCGAGAGGATCGACTTCCTGAGTGGCAAAGCTGCGGGCTTCGTCACGACTTAGCTTGTCGATACCATGAAGCGTCATCCCATCGAGATTGGCACGAACCTCAAAGCGTGCACCACCTGCGACTGGGTAGGTCTTGGCGAAGATGTATCGAATGACGAAATCGCCGTCGTATTTGCCTTCTGGGTACTGCTCCAACTCAGCGTCTTTAACTGCAAACTCACCGATGGGAGTAGTCAGGCGACCGACTGTGAACGGGCCGTTTCGGCCCCGGATTGTCCGCAGCGTAAGTTGGCCAGGAACGACGATAGGCAAGACTGATCTTGTGGGTGCCGATGTGGCTACCATGATGGCTCTCCTTGATGGATAGGAAAAGGCAAGGCCCCGTGAGGGGCCATGCCAGATCAGAACGAAGCAACCAGTGCCGGCTCTTGCTGCTCGACTTCACCTGCGGACTCGCACTCGGCGGGTTCGGTAGGCTGATCGGCAAAGGTGTCGGCAGCGTCCTCGGTTTCGGGCGCGGATGCGCCCTGCACCAGAGTCAGGGGGGCTGCGGCTTGCGGTGCCTCGGCTTGCGCCTGGCTCGTCGGATAGACCTGGATACCGTCGATCTTGATCAGACCGATGTGGATCAGCGTTGATTTCAGACTTGCGGCTGGTTCCCCAGCGCGCTCGCCCTTGGTGCGGATGTACGGATCGGCCTTCATGTCGTTCAACTTGAAGCCAACCAGCACCTTGCGCTCCCCCTCAATGGCCTGTACGCACCGTCGAACCAGGTGCTGGGCTTCAGGGGTGGAGACAATGGTGTCGAAGTAGCGATACTCCGGTTCATCGGCTGTCCCAGCCAACGCGGCAACGGAGCACGACAGGAATGGGTCGCCATCCTTGGGGGTGACTTCTTTCGGACGGTTGAGATAACCGATACCGCGAGTGATCAGCTCGTGCTGCTCAATCGAAGCCAGTTCGGCACGGTCGATCAGTTCGGCCTTGAGCAGTCGCGCCTTGAGGGACGCGGCGGCCTGGCCTTTGTGCTCTCCCTTGTCGCGGATGTACGCATCGCCCCAGAGGTCTCCGAGACGAAAACGCACCAGTGGGCGCTGCCTGGGATCGTCAACGCCGATGTAGCGCTTGACGAGCTTCATGGCCTCGGCACCCGAGACCTTGACATCGAAGTAGCGATAGCTCGGGTCCTTGGCGGAACCGACCAGAGCGGCGATGGTGCATGCAAGGAAAGGCTGCGCACGGCGGCCGCCCCGAACAGGCACTTCACGGGCACGTTGGATGTAGCCGATGCCAGAAGTGTGAATGTCGAAATACGCTGATTTCTGATTGGAAGTGGTGTTCATGGTGAATCTCCATAGGGATGAAGCGGAGACACACCAAGCCCACGCATGCGGGGAAAGGTGCGTAACCCCGCGATGGGTTGATAAGGCGAAAGCATCCACCACCAGGATTGGTGGCCGCTCGCGAACGGATGCGATGCGAGCTGGTTCGGTCACGCAGCAGAAGCTGCGCCGCAACCTCGAAGACCGATGGTTGCCTGGCATGTCGCTGACAACGTCAGCAAGCATGGGATTAGCATGACCAAGCCTGGTGTGCGCGGCATCAATCAATCGGTATCCGCGCGTTCCCCTTTGACTGGCTCATGCTGCTCAGTCGCAGCCGAAAAAAAGGCCCTTCACCTGGACGGATGGAAGGCCTTTGGGGGATAAATAGTCGATAAGCTGCTGATTTATCAGTAGCGCTATTGGTCTTCTACCGCTCGGCAGTCAGTAGTATGCGATGTCATGCTGCCAGCTCCCGACGTTTCCGGGCCACTTTGGCATCAATCACGCTCACGCCGATCTGGCGCCATCGCCCATCGTCGATGAGCCGCTCCAGGACTTCACCCAGCATGTCGAAGTACACCTCATCATGTCGATCGACCAACTCACCTTCGCGGCGCAGTTCCACGACATAGGTGTCGCTTGCGCGGTCGTAGAGAATCGTCACTTGGCCTCCGAACTTCTCGGTTGAAGCCGTAAAGCTGATTGCCGGCGGCGTTTCGATGATCATCGAGGGTTTGGGATCAACCCAAGTGAAGTCACGGGCACCTGCATCGACCAACATATGAGTAATGCGTCGGAACCCATCAGGTGCGGGCATTTCCTCCATTTGCTTGATGAGCTGACCCAATTCCATGCATTGAGGCTTGGGAATGGGCAGTTTGGCTGGCGCAGCACCGAGCATGAGCCGCTTGACGGTATAGGGAACACCATCTGCGGTCATTTCGGTGAGCGTTTCCGGGGTATCAGCACGCAGTCCGTCGAAACGGCGACGCGCATACGGTTCGACATGAACCTTGACGCCCTCATTTGGAACAACGGCAACCAGACGGGGATCAAGCACCGCGAATTCGGTAGGTTTGACCTTGACGACGATGGCGTCGTCGTTGGCCGCGACAACCTTACCGTCAAACGGCTTGGGATCGACAGTAAACCCCATCGTCGAAGACTGGGGCTGGCCGTCATACACCAGATACTTGAATGCTCGGGCGTTGCGCGGTACATGACCAGCAACAAGTGAAGGCATCAGGGTTTTGATAAGGGAACGGTCCATGGAAATCTCCTTGAGAAAAACAAGGGGTTTCCCGTCCACAAGGGAGGGAGTCCCTTGTGGGTGGCGTAGATGGACGCGATGCGTCCAAGGGGAAGACAATGACCAGCGCGGTTTGCCGCACTCGCAGCCTTGAAGGTCTTGGCTGCCTGGGCATGTGTCGGCAACGCCGACGAACATGGAGCAAGGATGGCTTTGGAGTAGTCAGTTCGCTTGCAGAAAACGGCATCGCGTCGAAACCGCTTTCTTGTGCTATGCGCAAGAAAAACCCCTCAGATGAGGGGTTGGTAGAGTCAGGCTTCGTACACGAAGTAGTGTTGACGCTGACGTGGGAGGAAAATGTGCTTCCATGCGTCGCCGCTTGTGTTGCCGCCGTCGAAAATCACCATTTCGTAGTCGTTGATGTCGACATCAATGAGATAGGTGCAGTGAATTTCACGCATCTCCAATCCGCCGCGGATACGTTCAAACACCAGGGTCTGGCCGGTGGCATCGTCCTGACACATGGAATTGATGCAAGCACCTAGTTGCTCCTCGAAGTCGAGTACAGGTGCGATCAGGTCTGGAAACATGGTTTTTCTCCTTCGAAAAATTGCACTGGCCCCACGTCTGGCGACAGGAGGGCCAGCATGGGGACGAAACAAAAGGCAGATGTGTTCTGCGCTTGTCAGTACTCGGATTGCATCAATGGCAGGCCAAGTAGCGCAGGCGCATCGCCATCAAAAATCAGAATGCGCACGTCGGCTTGACCAGCCAGTTCAAGGATGTTTGCCAGATCGTCTGGGATTCCCTTGTCCTTGTGCTCTTGCCGAATCTGCTGCGCGTCAATGCCCATGACGTGCTCCAGGTTGTGGTCTGTCCAGGGCGTGGAAATGAGCTTGAGACCGATTGCGGGACTCTCTGGTATCGGGAAGGCAACGAACAGCAAGTTCTCTGATGCCTCACGACTCGCCAGACTGGACAGGTAATGCCAGGATCGCTCGGACAGGTGCGCGCTACTGATTTCCCAGCACCGGCTGTAGTACCCGGTCTCGAAATTCAGGCGCTGTAGGGCTTCACGCGCAGCTTCAGATGAATAGGTGTCGCCAATGTGGATCGGGCGACCGTCGAAGTCATTGCCATGGATGGCGTACACCACCGCACCAGCAATGCCATCGCCATTCGTGCCTGCAACTGCATCACACTCGGCCTGCAGTTCAGCACTGATGGATTCATTGCCATTTCTGATCAGCGCAAAGTCGTTGGTGACGATGCAGAAAGACGAGAGCAGTTCTTCATCACGAAGATGCTGCTGGTTGGGATGAAGCGGACGCCATACATGCGGGCTTCCATCCTCATAGCTGATAGACAGCGTTCGGATGATTCTCAGATTCCAGTAACCGCGAATGAAAGGATTGGAATGTTGGGACATGGGATTTCTCCTGATTGAATCGTGGAGGCAATCCCGCCAGCGGGGATTGGCCCCCGGTGGGTTGAAAGCAGAAAAGCGCTAGGCCGCGCTGATCGTTGGTGGTTGAGCCAGCCGCTCGGCAATGCGGTGGCGGACTTCCTTGCGGAACATCTCGTCGTTGATTCCGGCCAGTAAGCTGGCGGTTTCCAAAGCGATGAAAGCCGAAGCCTCTTCGACATCCTTATCCAGAAAAGCTTGCCGTAGTTGGCTGCCAAGCTCCCGAATTCGGGTGGATGAGCCCAAAAGGCGGATTTCACGGCTCAGGAAGCAGCTTTCGCCGCCAAATTCAAACAGCCGAGGTTTGCTGCAATACCAGCACCCTTCGAACTGAATGGCGGTCAGGTGATGGCCGTCATCGAAGCAAGTCGCGATAAGCAGCAATGCATCCAGATCAACACTGTCCTCGAATGGATGATGTTCGATCAGGTTTTCCAGATCTTCGTCATCCTCTGCATCGAAGTGAACGGCCAGCGTCCCCAGGACACCTGCTAATGACGAACCATCTCTTTGATCAGGTATGTCCAGGCCCAGTGATGCCATGAGATCAACAAGACCTTCCAATACGTCGTCCCATTGTGGGTCGTTGGTCTCGGCAATCCGGGCGATGTAAGCATTACCATTGCCGGGATAGTGCTCATCCAGTGCGAAAGCTGTGAACAGCGCTCTGATGATGGGAGTGACATGGTCGAGCATGAGCACGCCAGTCCCTTCGTAGTAGTTGTTGGCCATGATTGGCTCCTTCCGAGAAGTGAGCGGAGCCAATCCATCCATGCGGACAGTGGCATCCGCGTGGAAATGGCCAGAAACAGGAAGGTTCCGAGCCATGTTAGGAGAATGGTGCTATTCGCCAAAGTTGCTGGGGTCCCCCAGTGACTTCAGCAACTCGATCAGGCCGCAATTGGCCAGCATATAAAGCTCGTTGTAGTCACTGCCGTCCGGCGCCCGTTCGGTTGCATTGATCCTGCTGTCAAGATCAAGAATGCTTTGCCGGATGCGTTGGGCGATCTGCAACGGAGATTGGGCTTCGCCATCGTCATCCACGCCAAGGGCGCGGAGTACGGCACGCGGCGAAAGCGCAGGCTTGGAGAATGACTCGTACACGCTGGGAATTTCTGCATGGCAGCGTGCGTCCAGAACATCGTTACCGATGTTGAAGGTCGTCAACTCATCATCGGTTGCGCCGTCATCGTCGTAGTCCACGATGGCAATGTGCGGAAGCGGCACCTGTCCGGGCCAGTCCTCGACGAGTGTGACCTGGACGAGTCCGCCTTCGATGACGACGGCGATGGATGGGGTTCGGGGCATGGATCACTCCTTGGAATAAAAAGGAGGACATGGCCCTGGATGGGAACACATGTCCCCGTGGGGTTGGAAAAGCGCATGCAGTGATGCGGCGAGAGCGGATTACCAGCCGCTGTAGTGCAACACCAGCTCGGCAATCACCTTGCGGCGTTGCAGATCCAGGCCACTGAAATCAGCAAGCCCATGGAATCCGCAACGCTTGAGCAATGCGCCTCCCTTGCGCTCGTTGTAGAAACTCACCATGGCAGCAAGAAACATGCGTTCCCCGCCGCTCATGACACCAATGGCCTTGCTGATCCTCGGCACATCGGGGCATAAATCCCATTTGTCCTGTGCCTTGTTCAGTCCATCGAGCGTGCCCTCACCGAACCACTGAGGTCCGGCAATCTGCACACCACGCTTCCAGGCTTTGAAAAACGCATCAGGAGCAACGGCAAAATGCCGTTGCTCCTGTGCGATCTGCTCGACGACTTCCGGAGGCAGAAGCTGGTTCATGAGGTACTTTCTCCCGATGGATCAAGGAATGGCGAGCTGGGACCAGCCGCCTCTTTCAAGGGCACGCTCCGCTGCACGTTGGCTACGGAAATATTCACGAGACTCCCGAGAAACGGGACCTTCGGTATCGCGCGTGCCGATGTAATGGCCTGCAGCGCTGTGAAGCACTTCGAGCAGCAGATACTTGCCTGCATAGTTCAGGGCCAGATAGCCATAGGATGCTTTGGGGGACATGGTTATGCTCCTTGAAGAAAGCGAGGCCTTGTCCCTGGCGGGATGGCAGCTCCCGCACGCGGTTGAAAAAAAGCATCAACGCCACAAGTGGCGCGCGTCCGCAGACTCGATGCGATAGCGGACTGGTGGGTCGCACGGGGAGAACCCCGCGGCAGCCTGAAAACCCCGACTGCTGGCATGTGCTGACGAATCAGCGAACATGCAGGAAGCTTCGATCAACGCTGAGCTAACGTCATGCGGAAAAGGGAATCGGAGACCGCCCTGATTGATCAGCGAAAAGCTGGGGGCGAGCTCTCGGTGGACAGTGTGGGCGACTCGTATGCCTTGGCCGAGACCATCAATGGCCTGTACAAGGCTGAGGTGATCCATCGTTGTTCCTGGCAGAATCGGGAAGCAGTGGAGTTAGCAACGCTGGAGTGGGTGGACTGATTCAACCACCGACGGCTATTGGAGCCCATCGGGAACATAACGCAAGCAGAAGCAGAAGCAGAGGCGATCTACTATCGACAACTTACCGAGTTGGCCCAAGCGGCATGACTCACACCAAAGAGCCTCCGGAATTTTCGGAGCGGTTCATTCGGTAATTCTCAACAAGCCCTGACAGCATTCATTTTCGGCGTTATGATCATGTGTTTGACGTGAGGGTAGAGAATGCAAACTAGGGACGTTCTTCAACTTGGTATGCGGCATCTGCAAAGCATGGCTGGGCACGACTTTGATGTGTTGACCGTCAGCCAGCCTATCAGCCCAGAGGCGGCGGTGAATCTCTCCAAGATCATCTCCAAGTTGTCCCCGCTTGTAGGCAACCTGATTGAGTTCAACACCGTTGAGTTCTTAAACGATCAGCCGGACTTCTCCGGTTTCGGGTCTTGGCTCCGGCAAGACCCTGGCTTTCCGGATACGATTTTCCAGGGGGCGGTTTGGCCGACTCCAGGGTTCGAGATCAAGGCGTGGTTCCCGCTCGCAACTGAGATCACGGCACGCTTCAAGGACAGCCAGAACCATTTTTCCCAAGACCAGACCTACGTTGCCATGCTGGCTTGGCTGCCGGAGATGGTTATCTACGGCAAGCCCAAGATCGTTGGAGTCTGTGTCGTATCCGGGCTATCTGTCGCCCAGGCGCGTGACAACCATTACCACAATCCGCCGGACTATCTTGTTCTGGAGCCCGAAGACACCAGCTCGCGCACAGCCAACTTGCAGCAGACGAACACCAACGGATACAAGTTTCAGGGAAACAGGGCGCAGTTTGATGAAGCACAGCGACTTGTCGCGAGCTGGGGGGACAACGGCCATCAGTACCAGCCAACGCCAGAGTACCAAGCTCTTCTGCGACAGTTGATCCGGCTGTATCCCTACCGATTAGATACCAATTACGCAAAGATGGATCGCATCGCCCATCCGGAGATTGAACTCTTCAAGAGTAGGGTGTATCAGCAACCCATCCACGGTATGACGATCTACGAATGGAACTGCCTCTTGAGCAGGGGATCTGATCAGCAGATTCGTCAAGCCTTGGAGGTTCATCTCGGCATCAGAGAAGAGAGCGCTGAAGACCTTCTGCTCTGAGGCGCTCCAGTCCATAGTGAAAATAGGTAGGGTCTATTTCAGCCGAATAGGCCCGCCTGCCCAGGCGATGGGATGCCACGGAAGCAGAGAACAAACCGCCGAACGGCTCCCATACGACATCACTCGCATCTGTGGTCGCCTCGATGATCTGGGTAAGAAGGTCTAGCGGTTTCTGATTAAGGTGAACAGCCTTCCCACCAGGCACTGAAAAGCGTTCGCTGCCGCGAAGCGCAGGACGCTCCCACACATTCGTGACACCGTAGGGGCACTTAAATTTTGCGCGCATTTTCTCCCACTCCTGCGCCGTCCCTGGGTTCTCCCCATTAAGGGAGAAGTACGGTCTGCCCGCAGGGTCTCCGTGCTCGTTGGCGTATGACTGCAATTTCTCAAACATGTCCGGCGGCGGGAAGTACCAAAGGTGCCCCTTGTCCAGATACTTCCGGGCTGCAGCATCCGCCACTCCACAAGCTGTGTTCGCGGCTTTTCTCGGCAACCCCGAACGACTCCACTCGCTGATAAGCCATTCCTTTAGGGGCGTGCCACCGACGCGGGCTTCCATCACATATTGGACGCACACTTCCGTCGTTACGGGAAAACGCCGAATCTTGCTGGTATTGACGTTGCCAGCAATATGCCCCTTGCCCTTATTCCAGATATTCGCATTGACATAGCGCCAGCCATATTTTTCAAGAATCGGGTGGGCAGCAGCCCAGCCAATTTCGCTATTCCAGAACCAGAGAGTCGTTTGGGCGGTTGCTTGGCGCGACCAAGCTGCGATATGCGGCTCATACCATTCCGGAATTCCAGTGTGGTCTGACGTATCGCCTTCGAAGCCCAAGACCCCGTATGCACCATCACTGATGATACACGTGGGGGTTTCCCAGTTCTGATAATGCAGTAGGCTATCTCCGAAGGAAACAGTGACTAGATCGTTTTGCCAATGGTAATCATCAAGGGGCGCTTCTCTAGTTACGGCTTTGCCGCGCCCCACGGTGCTAGTTCGTTCCCGTTTTCCGGACTTGACTATATCGTCCATCATTTAATCCTAATCGTCGCCCTTTACTGAGCGGTGCGCTCGCAGTGCGCGGTGGTCTTGGCGGCAGCAGCACTAGTGCGTGTTCGCAGGCCCAGCGCCCACACATTTGGGCCGTGGGCGGTGCGTCTCGCGGTTCGCACCAGTTTCGGCGGCCTCGGCTGCTGGTCTTGATGTGCCAAGCTGGCAACCAATACTCCCTTGCGCCTATCGAAGGCTCCGAACGCAAAACCTGGCATCTTACCCGTTGTGGGTCGCCTGGTCGACCCTGAGCTGTTACGCCACAGCCCGCCTAGAGAGGGCTAGGTCGCGGCTTCAATGCCACTGCTACGCTCCCGTAGAGCTGCGTCGGATTGCGTGGCATGCCAAGAGAATGGCGGGGTTGGGGGTTCATGTTGGGTCTCCTGTTCGTGTGGCCTATGGCCGGTACGTTGCTGGGCAGGAGAAAGATGCCGAAGGCCCAGTGGCCCTCGGCTCGGAAGGAAAGAAAAACCACCCGTGGGCTGATTGGCAGACCAGGTCGTCGCTAGAACCGGCTGCGCATCAAGCAATCACACCCGACCCATATCGTGGCTGGGGTCGGTACGTCTGGCGCACATCCGCGCACAAAAGGAGCCCAGTTTTTCGCCGTTGGGCACGGCATCGAATACCGCTGACCGAGAAGGGTCTCCGGATGGCTCGCGATCCGGCAAGCCATCCGGGGACCCTTCGTAGAAGCGGAAAAATGCAGATCAGCAGAACGCGCCGGCGGCGGTTCGTGTAGAAACTACCTTCAAGTCCCACAGCGGAAGACGGCTGGCGGGACGCGCACACGAATCAAGAAGGCGTTGCGCGCTGGGCGTCCCGCAGGGTGTGCGGGACAAAGGCCGTGCCGCCAAGGCGGACGCGGCTCACGGGGAACGGGGTCGGTCAGGAGCCTTTGCGGCTGCTACTGCTACGACGTGGGGTGGGCGAAGTGCCACGCTTGGACTTGCTGGATTCGACAGGCAATGTGCCTTTGCAGTCTGGATACTTGGAGCATGACCAAAACGGGCCGCTCTTGCCGGTGCGTTGGCGCGTGGGTGCGCCACACTGCGGGCGGGTCCCTGGGGAACCTTGATGGACAGAGACATGCTGCCGTACTGTGCGATCAACTGCGAAATCCAGGCGGCCTGTTTGCCAATGAATACGTCCAGGGTGAGCTGTCCAGCCTCGATCATGTCGAGCGCCTGCTCCCACACGGCGGTGGTTCCGGGGTCGGCAATCGCCGCGGGCACGGCGTCGATCAGCGTGAACGCCGCATCCGATGCGCGAATGGAGCGTCCTTTCTTCAGGAGATAGCCACGCGTCAGCAGGCCGGTGATGATGTTGGCGCGAGTGGCTTCGGTGCCGATGCCTGTCGTGTCCTTCAGCTTCTGTTTCAGGCGCGGGTCCGTTACGAAGCGCGCCACGCCTTTCATCGACTTGACCAGTTCGCCCTGTGTGTAGGGCTTGGGCGGCATGGTCTTCAACGTCTTGATCTCGACCTCGGCCACTTGGCATGACAGCCCCTCGCGCAGCGCGGGCAGCACCTGGCTGCGCGCGGCGGCTTCGCTGTCCTCGTCCGCTTGCGGCTCGGCCAGCACCAGGCGCCAGCCCATGACGACCACCTGCTTTCCGGTGGCCACCAGCTTCTGCTGGCCGCAGGAAAGCTCGGCCTCAGTGCGGTCGAACTCGTGGTGAGGGAGGAATTGCGCCAGGTAGTGCGCGCGGATCAGCCGGTACACCGCAAGTTCCTTCTCGCTCATGGCAGAGAGGTTTGCGGGTTCGAGCGTCGGGATGATGCCGTGGTGGGCCGTCACTTTGCCGTCATTCCAGGCGCGCGAGCGCTGGGAGCGGTCGAGGTGGCTCATGATCGAGCGCAGCGAGGGATCAGTCTTGAGCAAGCTGTCCAGGACAGTCGGCACTTCCGCGAACATGCTTTCGGGCAGATACCCGGAATCAGAGCGAGGATACGTCGCGGCCTTGTGGGTTTCGTACAAGGCCTGTGCTATCTCCAGTGTTTCCTGCACGTCCAGGCCGAGTTTCTTGGAACAAACTTCCTGTAAAGTGCCCAGATCGAACAGTAGCGGCGGGCCTTCGCGCACGCGCTCGGTCTCGACCGACACCACTTGAGCACTGCCCGCAGCGCGGATTTGCTGCGTGGCCTGCTGTGCAACTAGCTGCTGCAGGCAGCGGCCCGCGTCGTCGGTGCAGCCATCGGGCGGAACCCACTGTGCGCTGAAAGCCTGGCCGCCTGCGGACAGGGACGCGTCGATGGTCCAAAACGGCACCGACTTGAAAGCCGCGATTTCCCGATCACGATCCACCACAAGCTTCAGCGTCGGGGTCTGTACGCGTCCGACGGACAGCACGCCGTCGTAGCCTGCCTGCCGGCCCAGCACGGTGAACAAGCGGCTCAGGTTCATGCCCACGAGCCAGTCGGCGCGAGAACGTGCCAACGCCGAGTAGTACATCGGCAGCGTGTCGGCCGAAGGCCTCAGCTTACCAAGTGCGGCGCGGATCGACGCATCGTTAAGCGCTGATAACCACAGGCGTTCGATGGGGCCGCGGTAGCCGCAGAGTTCGATTATCTCTCGGGCGATCAACTCGCCTTCGCGGTCGGCATCGGTAGCGATAACAAGATGGGTCGCCTTCGCCAGAAGCGCCTTGACGACCTTGAATTGCGTGGCAGTCTTCGGTTTGACCTCGACGCGCCATTGTTGAGGAATGATGGGCAACTGCTCCAGCGACCAGCGCTTGAGCGCCGCGTCATAGACCTCTGGGGCTGCCGCTTCTACGAGATGGCCGATGCACCAGGTGACTGTGACGCCGGAGCCGCTGAGACAGCCTTCACCGCGCTGCGTTGCGCCGAGAATCCGCCCTATATCCTTGCCTTGGGAGGGCTTCTCGCAAAGAAAGAGTCGCATACTGCTGTATCCGAATAATGATCATGCCGGACAGCATGGCGGTAAGGTCTAAAGTAGGTAGCGAACAATAGGAACGTGAATGTCCCCCGGTTGATAGGCTTTTGATCACTGTTCTCTCTGCGGCTGCGATCTCCACGGAGAGAGTTAGTTTTCTCTTTGGGAGAGCCGATTTTGCAGCAGGAACCAGCACATGTTCAAAGCAAAGGAGCGACCCAGCCTCGCCATTTGCTCTTGGGGAATACCAATCGGGCGATGCGCACCTGGGCTAAGAAACCGAAACACTCCAGCCAAGCCTTTCTCTTCCTCGATGGTGATCTCGCCCGACTTGCTCAGAAATGCAATGACGGAGCCCCAACTTGTTGGTTCGTACGTTCCATTCCCTGGATGTTGTCGCGCGACGTCTGCAGCGACATCCACGGCCAAAGTTTCGAGAGCGACCCGCGCGTTCGTCAAGGCCGCGTTGTAATCCGGTGGACTGGAACGAAAGGCCTCTGCTGAATCATTGATCTTGTTGATGATGGCTTCGTGTTGAGGTGGAGCTGATTGGCGTAGTGCAGTGACGAGGTCATCCTCCATCGGTGCAGCGTCTGCAATCGAGGGGTCAGCCTGCAGCAAGCGCTTATCTTGAACAATATAACCATCAAGCAATAGACATTGAGTCAAGTCGTGTAGACGCTCATCAAATATGAGCTTGGGCGAAATATTCTTTCGTAGGTTGCCAGTTGTCGCCACGATCTCTTGCAGCACGAGCAGCAAAGTTCTGTCGCTCTGATCGCGGATCGTGTTATTCAGGCTCATCTGCAAGTTGGCATATGAAAGAGACAGATGCTGGACGTTGTACTTGGCCAGTAGCGTGATTGAGACGGAAACGTCCTGTTGAGCAAGAAACTGGGCGAGGGAGTACCTGGTTCGTTGACTGATCATTTGAATGCTCCAAATCAAAAAATTTCCTCCAGTATCCGACAAGAACGGTCGTTTGCGCGAAGGATGTTTCGTTTGGTAAGCAACCCAACAACGTTCACTGGATGTTAGTGGATCTATCCCCTGGGGATAGTTGAGTGGGGAGGGCGAGCGGCAGAGTTTCTCAGCAACCGCCCTCCATGCTGGTTCATTTCCTGCGCTTGGTCTCTTTGGGGACTGCTGATTCCTGGACGTTTTGTGATTTCAGCTCCGCGTCCTGCGACTTCTGACTGAGGGTCACGGATTCGATGCGGAAAGGCAGAATGCCAACGCTGCGCGCGTTGATCTGCCAGGTCTCGCGTGGCTGATCCTCATTGTCCGTCCAGGGTTCGCGCTCCATGCGGCCGACAACCAGCACGCGCATGCCTTTCTGATAGAGGTTCTTCCAATGCGCGGCGTCGCGGTGCCAGACTTCTACTGGTGCCCAGAAGCCGCCACGATCCTCGAAGTCACCGACTTTGGTCGGAACAGGGTTGTCGAAATACACGTTCAGCCGAAGCAAGCGCCGTGGCTCGTCGTTGCTGTTGGGGAATTCCCGAAATTCGGGAGGCGAGCCGATATTGCCTTCGCCAGAAAAATGCGTGCTCATATTGCAATCTCCATCAAGGTAGTTGAAATCTGCGCGAACCTGCGTCAGTGCAGACACTGCTGGTCGATGAATGACCGAACGAGTTCGCAGCCAATGAAATGCCGCTGAAGTCGCAAGGCGACGGCACCTGTGGCGGTCTCATACCGTCCCCCTACGCTCAGCCCTAGGCTGGCTGCTGGCACTCAACCGGCGCAGGAAGACATCTTCTGCCTCTGCGGCCTTGCTGGCGCACTCTTTGGCCTGCCTGCCCATCGTGTGCAGGAGACTGATTTGCATATTCAGCGTAATGCGTTGCAACTCAATCTCGTGCAGGTCGGCCAGCAGATTTACCGGTGTGCCGGTACTCGCCATCAATCCCTGCCACAAGGACACGCCCATGGCGGACCTGTCGCGCTTGCGCCATCGTAAAAAAGTCGTGCCTGCGCCAGTAGTTTGCTGGGCCAGCTCAATGGGTAGCAGGTGGAATGGATGCCCGACTGCCTGTTGCAGCACCTGCCGTTGCGCCAAGGCAATCAGTTCGTCGCGCATGCCAAAGCACTTACTGGCCCAGTCCTCCAAGTCCCCCTTACCCTTAAAAGGCTTTAAAAGGCCTTTTTGAGAGCCTGCGTGTTCCAGCTTCATGAAGGCAACCTGTTCCAGCGCGCGGAAGTAGCGTGGAATACGGCTCGGAACCATCATGCCGGTTCATCCTCGACGGTACTGGCTTCGATTGGATCGCCGGAGGTGGCCTCTTCATCTTGGACAGTTGCTGTTCCAGCACTCTCAGCACGCTGCGGCTGTCCCCGACGCGGGATCGGCGGGGCAAATTTTGAACGCAGTGAGCCTTCGAGAACGTCCTGCGGCAGTTCGCCGTATTTCTCCAGCGCCGTCCGCGCTGCGGCATTGTTCGCCGCAAAATCATCGCGGGTGCAGCCTGAGTACCGGAACTGCTGCGCCAGTGAAAACAGGCTGCGCAGTGCATGCGCGCCTTCGTTGAGCCAACGCTCCAGAGTGTTGCGGTCGATCAGCGCAGTGTGGTGAGCCAGGATGAGCTTGCGGGCAATATCGTCGTAGTCGGCCAGCAGATACACGGCGGCGAAGCCGAGCTGGGCATTGACGAAAAGTGGCAGCTTGACTGGTTGGACGTTGAGGTTCTCACCCAGGCTCAAGGCGGCGGGGACACCGGCCAATGCCTGCTCAACCTGTTCACGCAAAGCATGCAAAGTGGCCTTGGTCTGGTCGAGTTTGTCCTCGATCCTGAGCATCCACCAGTCGCTATAGGGGTCGTCTTGCTCCGAACCACGCTTCATTTTGTTCATCTGAGAGATGTAGCCATTGAGCCCGACGATGCCAGGCCGCCCTTCGGCTGCGGCCCGGCCATGCCAGATGCGTGATGCGTGATGCGTGTGAAGCGTCAGCGACATTGCGCTGCGCAAGGAGCCGAGATTGAGTTGCAGAGGTTCACTGGTTGCCATATTGACTGCTCGCTGTTGAACAAGGAGCCATCAGCATCGGCGTACAAAGGAAGGCAGTCAGTCAACAAACCGGAACCCGTCAGGTCCCGGTTCAGGACGCGGAGGGTGTATGCGGCACGAGCTATCCCCAGGGGATAGCTCCAAGGAAGTCCAATGACCGCTTCGACCTGTCGAGCTACGATAGCGTTCTATTGCAAACAAGGTTCAGCAGGGGGAAAACAATGGATGAGCGCGTTCAATTGGTTGTGAATGGTGAGCAACATGCGCATGGAGACGCCGTTGTGGAGTTGCTCGGGTATGCCCATCACTTTGAGTGCATGGTGGCTTTCGCCAAGGGCTCCGCGCTGGCCACATTGCTGAAGCCGCTGGAACAAGCTCTCGCTCGCGGCATGACGGCTCGCGTCGCGGTCGGCCTGAGCTTCCATCTCACCGAGCCGGCCTTGTTACGTAAGTTGCTTTACCTGTCAACGCAGCATGCAATGCAGTTGTACCTGAGCGATACGAACACCACCTTCCATCCCAAAATCTATGCAGGACAAGCGCCGCAGCAGTCCACTGTGATCGTTGGCTCTGCCAACATGACTGCCGGCGGGCTGGGTGACAACCACGAAGCATCGGTGATGATCAACGGCTCAGATAACGCCCTGTTCTTGTCGGTTCAAGCGCAGTTCAATCAGCTCATCGCTGATGGGGCGCTTGTCCACGCGACCAAGAAGCGGGTTGATGCCTATGCCGTAGAGTTTTCCATTCAGGATGCATGGCGAAAGATGGCCAAGAAGCGCGCCGATCGTGTCAGCCGTAATGACCTGCAGGACCTAACGGTGCTGGTCGACCACTTGAACGAGATGAAACGTGATGATTCG
The DNA here is from genome assembly GCF_013395055.1 of Pseudomonas sp. ABC1. Classification (NCBI taxonomy): domain Bacteria; kingdom Pseudomonadati; phylum Pseudomonadota; class Gammaproteobacteria; order Pseudomonadales; family Pseudomonadaceae; genus Pseudomonas; species Pseudomonas sp. ABC1. The sequence continues at coordinate 522,276 of NZ_CP058349.1, read as the reverse complement.
TCACATGGTTTTGCTGCGCAACAAGTGCTGCGGCAGGGAAATCTTCGGCTGGCTCGGCACCAGATTCGGGCCTTGGCTGTTCCAGACAGAGACGGTACGCGGAGTTTCCTTACGCAGTACGAGACCCTGATTAACCTGTTCCATTCGGGCGGACTGCACCGCGCCAAAACCCGTGTCGCCAGTGAGCCGGCTCGATTCTTGGCGGCAATCGCCGATATCACCAGTCAGTCCCATCTTGGGCAAGCCGAGGCCTTCAATGTGCTGCATACGCATTTCCAGCACATCAAAGGGGCAGGTATCAACTTGCTGACAGAAATCCTGCATGCGCTGAATCACAAGCGCTACGCGGTGATGAATCAGAACGCCGTAACCGGACTTGCGGTAGCTGGTTTCGGTGGCTATCCAGTGCATCCGACAAAGACGAACGTCGATGGCGAACTCTACGCGCGTTACTGCCAACAAGCCCGATCGGTGCAAAAAGACTTGGGACTGAGCAGCCTTACCGAGTTAGACGCCTTGTTCAACTACGTGTATTGGCAGGAAGAGCCCGAAACATAGCTGGCAACCTGGATAGTGCGAACTATCCCCAGGGGATAGCTCTGCTAACGACCACTGGCGTCTGCTTCATAGTCTTTGCGGTGTGGTCAGGGTTTGCTCAGCAGGTCGCGCAGCCGCTCGATGTGCTGTCGGGCTACTTCTGGTGGCACCACATTCCGAGGTGACTCAGGTGGTGGCGCTGGTGCGGGTGATGAGGGTGGCACGGGTGCGGCCTGCTTGGCCCATGCATTGAACTCCCCGCGAATTGCGCGCTGAATGATTCCAAACAGATACCCCGCAGGGTTGCGAACATTCTGATTACTACAGCGCACAGCCCAATCGTCCAGCACTGCCTGCCTCAGCGAAGCATCGACCTGCTGCAAAGCCATCCTGACACCTGTTTGCTGCTCTGCTTTCAGTTCCGTGAAGCGCTTGGGCCAGTGCAGATTGCCCAGCGCGCGTGCTTGCGCGGTAGTAAGTACTTTATTAATACAACTACTACGTACTGTACGGGCCTGCTTCGGATTCCGAAGAGAGGCGTCTGGCGCGGGTTCCGGGCTTGCTTCGGATTCCGAAGTGGGGTCATCACGATTCCGAAGAAGGCTCGTCGGCCCTTCTTCGGAATCGTGAGTGGCATCCCCTTGTGAATAACTTTCGGTCTCAGTGATGCTCTGGCTGCCGAGACGTTCGGCCAGGATGTGCAGCCGCGAAGGCAGTGTCCGACCGGACAGTAATGGGTCTTCTCCAATTTCCTTGAGTGTGTGCAGGCCCACGATCTGCACAGATTTGGCAGAGTGGCTGAGAGCCTGGCTGATAAGCTGCAAGTAGTCCGGGTCTAGCTGCATTGCCTCGAACGGCGTCAAAGGTTCATCGTGCAGGACGTACAGATTTCCGAGGATACGGCCGGTCTTTGAGTCACGCCGCCTCCGAACGAGGCTCAGCCAACGGGTCAGGCGCAGCAGCGTTAGTGCGCGCGCCACGGTTTCGTGCGAGGCTTGCCCGGCACACGGCATCGAGGCCAGCCAGGGGCGAAGCTGTTCATAGGTTGGGAACGCCGTCACGCCGTCGTCGTTGAGCATTAGCCGGAACACCTGCCACGCATTCCGTTCCAGTGGTGTCAGGCGGCGGTCGAGAAACAGCCTTCGCGGCACAGTTTCATGCCGGTTGCCACTAAACAAAAAACCGTCGCCGGATGCGCCACTCGAAGACGTTGTGCTTGCCGGTTCAGGCATGGTGGCAGGCGCACTGGGACTGGGCGCGTGGTCAAGGTGCTTGAGCGCTGTATCGAACAACTCGGAAAGTGCGACGGGGCCACGATTGGGTGAGGTATCGTCCAAAGTCATGGTTCAACCCAACCCTTGATCGACCCAAGCTTTAACAGCAGCCCAGACAACCGAAAGCGGCAAATCCATGCCTTCGGCCAAGTCCATCGCCGCGTCAAGGATGGAGCTTTCATCTTCCAGTTCGACATTTCTGCTGCTGGTGATGGCTTTCCAGCGGCGCCACAATTCCGTGTCCTGATCTTCATCCAGAACGGGATGCCGACCCTTGCGCTTGGGCAGGCCCAGCACCTCGCGACGCAACGCCACTTCCTGGTGTGTGAGGCCGTAGAAGCGGCTGACCATTTCTGTGCTGGCACCCAGCCTCAGCATCCGGTCAACTGTGGCGATTTCTTTCTCGACATCCTGGGCCTGCTGGAGCAGCCGACGGAGTACGTCACGATTGACCGTCACAGAACACCAGGAGACGCTGGCATTGGTCAGCACGCTGATCAGCGCAGGGTGTTTGAGGGCATCGAGTTCTTCCTCACCAAACCCCATCAGCTTGCATCGGCGCAGTTGCCCATTGCGAAGGTCATAGAGCGCCTGAGCGATGACGGCCTGGTTGAGTGGGTGTGGTGCGGACATGCAGGCCTCCCTCGCTCACATTTCAGAGCCCGCGGCTCCGGCATTCAGATCTCGCAGGCGTCGGGCCAAGCGTAGCAGGCGGAACAATTTAACCAGTGCTGTGTCGCTCAATCGTTTTTCTCTTTCACCGCTGCTCGGTCCTTGTCCGTGAAGCAGCGCAGGCAGGTCAGCGGCGATCTGGCTGCTATTCCCCTCGACATCTGGCGAAACCTGGCCAGCCAAGCACGCCAGCAGTGCAAGTACGGCGCGGGCGTGCGGCAATGATGCCTGTGCATCGAAACGGCATGTGAAACCCAAGCCATCCGGGCGGTCCTCAATGCACGCATTAAGGTCTGCTTCGCTGGCTATTTCTCGCGCGAACTGCGCAATGTGGATGCGCAGTCGGTCAGGCGTGTCCAGGCCAGGTTCGATATGCCAGATGTCGGAAATTGGATAAAGCCCACCCGCTTGAACGGGGATAGATTGCAAGACATTGGTCGAGAAATCGGGCAGCACATCGCCCAGCTCATCAGCGAGCATCCGCTGGATGGATTGGAGGCGCTCGGTTGTCGGTGCCGGTGATACGATGTGTTCTTTTAGCTTCTTGCTAGGCGCAGTCGTAGGGTTTCCTGCTGATGACTGGTTTGCCCCGGCTTCGTCCTCGTGTTCCTGTGACGAGGGTTCTGGTTCCAGCACTGTGCCCGACAGTGTCTGTGCTGGCGGACGCGCAATAGCCGCAGGTTCGGGCAGTACGGGGGGCACTGATGGAGGAGTCGGGTCGCTGACCAGGGCGCGGTGGCGGCTTTCGGACTCGGTGACATCAAGGGCCAGCATGTCGTAATCCATGCCCAACAGTTCGGACATCTGGCCGAGTAGCTCATCCTGCACCCGTTGCGACGAGAACTCTTCTGCCTGGGCGTCGAACTGCGACAGCACTTCCTGGAAGAATTCATCGAAATTTTGTACCAGCCGACGGCCTTTGGTATGGCGTTCCCATGTGAGCATGCAAGCTCTGCGCATCACCGACAATCGTTCGACCTGGTGACGACCCAATCCGCCATAAAGCAGCGTAGGAATAGCTGGTAACAGATATCGCACCGCATCGGCCATGCGGCTGATATGCGACTGCTGGACGGGGAAGCCGTCTGCAGCGAGGCGACGGGCCAGTTCGGACTGGCTCAGGCTGGTGCCTGTTTCCTGCTCGTAGAATTCGCGTGCTTTCTCCACGCCCAAGGCACGTTCAATGAACGTGAGCCCGCCACGCAATTCGTTCTCGGCCAGATGCCCTGTCAGCATGACGACTTCGCCGCGGTTGGGCCACGGCCGAAACAAGCACGATATGCGGAAAAACCGCTCGTCTTTCGTCTCCGCCCAGAGTTCGCGCAGGATCGCCAATCGCGTATTTCCACCATTGCGGATGATGTAGTGATCCTCGCCAGAACGCCGGGTTATGGCTGGTGCCGCATCTAGGCCACGCTCACGAATGGAGGCTTTGATTTCCTCGTAGGCAGGATTGCGCTTCTTGCGCGGATCGTGATCGTAGGGCCGCAATTGATCGAGGGTCACGATCATGGGCGTATCAGCAATAGGATCGCTCAATGAGGTAGCTGATGACCCATTGCGCTCGAACCCTGCGGCCAACAGCTTGCTGGCCATCGTTTGGGAGGTCATTTCAGCCATGACTGCCTCCTTGCATCAAGGCATCGCGATCGGCACGGCGGATCTGGGCGCGGGCATTCAAGGCCGCTCGGTAGTCGCTTGCCGTCGAACTGGTGTAAATGGCCGTGCAGCCCGGTTTTGTGAATTTAAGGTGGCCTCCCGAGGTACGTTTCACATGCCAGCCTTCGCCAACAGCGAACTCGATCAGCGCACGCAGTCGCTTGTGACCTCGTGCCAGTTCATGTGCGTTTGCCATGAGACCTCCCGGCATCAAGAGCAGACGGTTCGCGACCTGACACGCAGACTAAATCGGCGTGCCAGGCTGGAAACAGTTCACCGGCAAGCGAGCGCATCGTGTTCAGCGCAGAGGGGGCTACTCTGCCTGGCGGTTGCCGGTATTCGACACGATGAACCGGCAGTCCGCGAGTAGCGGCGCGTGGATAGACTTCGATGGCCGGCACCACGGTGTCTAGCACACGGATACCCTCATGGTCTTGAAACAGGTCGCGCAATGCCTGCTGGATCAGCTTTGCGTTCGAGGAGACTGGATGTACTCGGTTAATGAGCAAACGCAGTGGTGGCGGTTCAATGCCGAGATGTCGGTACGGTGCGATGTCCTCAATCAACTGCATGGTGCCACGGCGCAGTTCGCGAGCTGCGAGGATTTCCGGGGTCACTGGTGACAGTGCCAGATCTGAAGCCAGCACTGCCATCTCCAAGGTCACGCTACGTGCGCCTTGGGTGTCGATCAGAACCAAATCGTAGAATGGGGCCAGGATCGGTAGCAGGTGCCGCAGCCGTAAGCGTCCGTCCGGAGCGTGCAGCAAGAGCGTATTCAGTTCACCCCGGTGATCGTTTGAGATCACCAGGTCAAGGCCCGCGATGATTGTGCGGGAAACGAGTTGCCCGAGATCGCGCTCATTGAACGCCAGCAACTCATAGATACCACCGGAAGCGCGATGGGCCAGTTCGTAATAGCTCGACAGCGTAGGTTGCACGTCGAGATCGAGCAGCAATACACGCAGCCCTGCATCTGCGGCAAAGCCGCCGAGATTGGCTGCTGTGGTCGTCTTGCCCACGCCGCCTTTGGTCGAGATGATGGAGACAACCTGCATGGGGCTTCCCCTCACTGTTCTTGTGGGAGAGCCGATTGCGCCCGGTTTTTGAGCCGTTCGCTGATCCACTGGTCGATTTCCGCCGAATCCCAGCCAACCGCACGGATGCCAAGACGTAGCGCCTGTGGAAATTGGCCTTTCTTCATCAGGGAGTAGATGTGAGCGCGCTTGAAACCAGACTTCGCTTCGACTTCATCGAGCCGAAGAATACGGCGCTCACCCGGGTGCAATATCTGCGTTTGCGACATGATGGTCACTCCTTAACGCTCAGTGGCGTTTGTTGGCGTGACCTCTATTCAATAGACATGGCTGTGGAAGTACATTGCATATGCAGTTTCCGAGACTGCAAATACAAGCTGGACTTCCTCATCACATTGCATTACGTAAATTCCGTTTTGCACTGGCAAACTTACCGTTCAGCGTTCTTTCCGTGATGCCCATCGCACCTCCATGGTTAGCGACCATCGCGCTGACGATAGCCTCTTGTGTCCTGAAGCTGGAGTACGGCACTCCTGAAGGTGACTGACTGAGCATCAACTCAAGCATCCCTCCTATGATGTTGAGGTAAGTCGTCTCTGCGCGATCACTGATGGGGCATTGGTTGCAGGCGGGAATCACGGTGGATTGTTTCAGCAGCCCGTCATACCGTTCCTGCAGCTCCTGCATTTGTCGGCGGCACTGCATCAGGTCTGCCTTCAGGGCCTGCCGCTCAACCAGTAGTGCCTGGCCGGTTTCCAGGGTGATGACGGGATGCGCAATGCGTTCGCTGCGGCTGAAAAGAAATGCTGGTCGGTGCTCAGGGTAGTGGGTGCGCATCCAGCGTTTCAGGTCTATATGGCGAATAGTCAAATCCTGTTTATCAAGTAGTGATTCATCATTTAACGTGACGCCGTTCATGCCATACGGCAACTCCTGATTAATTAATGCATCGTATATGCGATCCAAACACAATCGAAGTTCGCTCCATCGAGGGCATTTAATATCCTGCGGCAACTCTCTTGGAGTTATCGTTGATGACAAAATTTCCTGCTTATACCGTAATAACCCAGCCCATCGTATAGCTGCCTCAATCGGTCGATAGAAAACCTTCGACATTGGCGGATCAGTATGCATGCATCAATCTCCTTGTGGGAGCGCTACATCACAGACTCCTCTGATGCCAACCAGCGTTGGCTTATCTACCAATTTGAGTCAGTGTTTCAGAAAAATCCAGGTCATCGCTCTGAAACGAAATTCCACATTCCTTTGAAGGCATGTGGCTATCACGCGCTCATTGTGTGAAAATGAAACTGCAGCACAGTTAAAAAACCTACCGACAGATAACTCAATAATCGTTTTCACACGTGAGCGTTATAGGTCTCAGGCACTTCATCAAGACTTATTGGGTCTTACATGTTTTGATGTATGTCTTACAGGTGGCTTGCCATCGCTTGCAATACGCCATGGGCAAAAGGTCGTAGAGGATAACTCGCCTGTAAGATCAGGCTGTAATGCTGATAGCCTGATATGGCAACGCCTTTAGTGTGCCCAAGAAGTTGTAAATAAGCAGAATGTGACGGTTTACACGTCAATGCTGCTCATATGCCTGTTGGGGATATCTACACGGTCTATTCAAGTCGCAAACATCTGCCGTCAAAGGTGCGGGTACTGATTAGTTTCCAGGCCGAGCGTCTCCCGAGCCCGGCCTGGAACACTTAGAGCCCACGGGGTCGGGCCTGGCGCAGATCAGAATGCTTGACCGGGCATTTCACTCCTATGCCTAGCAGTCGTGTTTGCACGTCGAGCAGATCTTCGTCAGTAGCCTGGGGGTGTACCCGCACCTCAATAATCGCTCGTGCGAAATCGAAATCGAGCACAAGGCCGCCAGCATCCTTTCTGCGGATCACTTTTTGGCCTTGCTCTATGCCTTTCTGCGACATGCATGCGGTGATTTGAGGGTTCAAATGCGATGGCTTATTACCGACGTAGACACCTATGCCTTCAAAGCCTGTGAGTATCGAGTAGTGGGTGAGATTGAAAACGACGCGGAACTCTTTCTCGGATTGAAATTTTGCATGCTTCACACGCAGCGGCTCATTCAGCGGACTAGCCTTTAGCTCATCGCTGTAAGTCACTGGATACCCATTTAAGGCCTGTTCCAGTGGTTCGGAAAACGCGCTCATCAGCTCCCATTCCGTGCTGATCAGGATGATGCCATCCTTGCCGAACTCCTCCCACATGGACTCGCTTTCTTCTGTTCCTAGGTACCAGCAACTCAGATAGTTTGTCTCGCGGCCTACCTTTTGCATGCCCAGCATGATCTTGTCGATATCGGTCAGTAATTTGGCATCCACGCCTTCAACATTCGCGGCGATGTGTTTAGCCAAAAATGTATGATCGGAGGTGCCTTCTTCTGTATCACTTTGATTCTGAGCCGCACTGACGTACAGGCCTTTATCAGCCAGAAGCCATTCGAGCTTCTGTTTCGAGAGGTACCGCATGATTTTCTGCATGGTTATTATTGTCCTTTGAACATCGAAGGCACGATGTGTTCTTGGTGAGGCGTGTGGATTTAGGTGGATATCAGCAGATGCCCTTGGACGGGTTTTTGACTAGCAACCTTGCTATCCGCTTCGATCTAGTCCATAATATAGTCCATCCTGTTAAGCGGGGTAACGAAAATTCTTTTTTAATCAAAGAGTTAGAGTCTCATCCAAGGACTCGTTTCCCGCTCCAATTCTTAAGCTGCAGACAGCCACCAACGTCTACGGCGCCTTGATTCCACAGGGTTTTATCCTTGTGGAGCATCCAGCGAAATCTGCTGAAATCCACTGTCAACCACGCCGGATCAGTACATAAATCAGTACACGAAATCCGGGTGGCTGGCAGTTCGTATTATTTCTAAATATCCCTCCCAAAAAGCGCGGTAGATATCTCCTTGTACTGGCGGATATGCATCTACGGCGTTTCTAGTGTTGACGGTTGTGCTCGTTGATCCACTGCGCCAGCCTTGTCATAACCGCTGCGGGCGCCGCTGTTCGTACTCTTCAACAATGGCTTATCAGGTGATCTTTCTTCGCCGGCTTGGCAATGGCGTCAAACCGTTGGGAGGGATCAAAGATGTTGAAAGGCCAAAAGCGGCGGCCGCTGTAAGTCCGGGCAAATCGGTGTGCGCCTGTGATGGCGGCGTGCCGGGCATTGCTTGAGATGACGTGCGAGCCTAAAGAGGCGCGACAAGCACAGGGTTCTTCATTCATTCAGATGATTTCTGGTCGATGGGCCATGAGTATCATCGCGCACAGTTTCTGCTGTTGCGCTCTCATCCCTGGGAATTGAATGACATGAAGACAATCATTGGCGCTGTGCTTTCATTGTGTTTTTCCGCAGGTGCGATGGCTGAGACCATCGATGTAGCCAGCGGCGCATGTGAACGGTTCTGCGATGCGCAGCGTCGGTATTGCCCCTCGGTCAGTGAGGCTGCTGCGGTGGCCGATCTGAAATCCCGTCACGCACGGTCGAATGCGATGGAGCGTTCGATGGACTTCGAGTTCTATGAGCGCGTCCGTCCGTTCGCGGCAACCGGCGTCATGGATGTTCCAACGAATACCAATATTGCTGCCAGCGAATTGGCACCTGCTCTTTGGGCAATGTGCGTCGGTGCCAAGGCAGGGTTGACCAGCCCGATGGTGGAGGTGAACGCCAAGGTATTCGAGGCTTGGAATACGCCAGCAGAGAAAAAACCAAAACCTTCCGCGCCCGCCCTGGCACAGGGACAGGGACAGGACGAGCAGGCCGATATCCTGGATGCCCAAAGCTATCAGCGCGAGGCTTCGGTCAAATACCGCGAGTCATTGGCCTATGTGCATGAGAAAGATCGTCAGGCGGGTAATGGCAAACGTAGCGATATCCGTGCGCCGGTCATCAAAAGTGATTGCATCAAGTTCAAGAACTGGGGAGCTGGAGTCTCTGCAGACGTGAAGCAGATCGTCAGTACCTGCAAGGTTCCTGTGGCCGTGCTGTATTGTTTCATCGAGCCCGACAAGGGGGAGCAGTGCGCTGATCCGTATCGTGGCTGGGGCCTGTCAGGCGTGATAGCGCGCGGCGGTAAGGTGCTGGCGGTCAGTCCGTCTGCTTCTGCGGGTAAGCGTTTGCAGGTTCGCTATTTCGTCTGTGACATGTCGAACCCCGAGCGAAGCTTTTGCGTCAGGCCCAAGTGATGTCTCACTACTGAACTGCTTGGCGACTGGCGTAATACCCCGCCTCCCGCGAGCGGGGTATTACGATTCAATCGTGCCGTTGGTCATACGCGATACGAGCCTGTTCAATAGTATTGAGGTTCTCTTCGGCCCATATCCACACGCCACAGAAGGCGGCTCCCAGCCCCAGTCCCAAATCGGTCAAGCGGTATTCGACCTTGGGCGGCACCACGGGATGCACGGTGCGGATCACCAGGCCCTCGCGCTCCATCTCGCGCAGTGTTTGCGTCAGCATCTTCTGGCTGATTCCGCTCACCTGCCTGGCCAACTGCGTGAAGCGCAATTCCCCGTGCGCTGCCAGCACCTCGAGAACGATCATGGTCCATTTGTCTGCAACCCTGCTGATTACCTCGGCGACCAGTGCTTCAACGCGTGGATCTGGCGCTTGCTCCTGGGCGAGTTTGTTGCGTACCTGGGCATGTTTGGCTGCATCGATGCTCATCCGACACTCTCCATCAGTAGATGAAACTCAAATCTAACCCGATGGTTAGTATGGCACTTTTGGGTTCCTACTTTCTAAAAGTGAGTGTCAATCCTATGCTGACGATCTTATTGATCTTCAGGAGTTGACGCTCATGTCCAACGGCATTTCATCCGCACCGCAAAATCCGCTTGGTATCGATGCGACAGCACAGCCCGGCATGCGGGCTCACAACAACACCATACTGATCACTGGCGGCGGCTCCGGTATTGGCCGCGAACTGGCCCTGCGGCTGAACGCGCTTGGCAATACAGTCATTGTGGCCGGTCGGCGCCTGCAAACCCTGCAGCAGGCTATTGCGGGCCGGCAGAATATGTACGCGATGGAGTTGGACACCGATGATCCGAGTGCGATCGAGGCGTTTGCGCGGCGCGTTATCGCCGAGCATCCGTCGCTGAATGTCCTTTTCAACAATGCCGGCATCATGCGCTACGACAATCTGGGCACGCACAGCGATTTGCGCGACGCTGAGGCTCAGATCAGTACGAATCTGCTGGGCCCCATCCGTCTTACCAACGCGCTGATCGAGCACCTTAAAAGCCAGCCTGCGCCGGCGATTCTCAATGTCTCTTCCGGGCTGGCCTTCGTCCCGCGCGCGGATGCAGCGATTTACAGCGCGACCAAGGCGGCCATCCACATCTATACGGTAGGCCTGCGCCATCAGCTCGCAGGGCGGGTGAAGGTCATGGAGCTGGTTGCGCCAGCGATTCAGACAGAACTCACGCCAGGCCAATCGGTGCGTGAAGGCTATATGCCGCTGGCCGCGTTCATCGATGAAGTCATGGCGCTGCTGGTTGAGCAGCCCGTGCCTGATGAGATCGTTGTGGAGCGCGCCCGGGTGCAGCGCTGGGCTGAGCGAGAAGGGCGCGTTGAACAGGTATTTGCACGAATCAATGCCACCGCGGCGCAGTAGCGCGTCTACAGGTCAATTGCAAAAAGGCCGAAGAACACTGTTCTTCGGCCTTTTTCGTCTATGCCCCACGTCTTTTCGGATGCCACGGCAGCGGCCCTGGCTTGAAAGGTCGTGGGCTACCTTGGGTGTGGCCGCGACGGGGCTGCTGTCGGCATTGCCAGTGGATCAGAAGAAGTACCTGACCGATGCGCCCAGCGTCGTCGAGGGTTGCGGTACGATGACCAGTCCGCTGCTGGTGCCATAGGCGACTTCCGTGCCGTAGCGGTGTGGCTGGAAGGTGCCGTATACGCTGAACTGATAGTCGGCATAGTCATAGGACGCGCGCAGGTCGTACCGGGTATAGACCGGCATTTCCTTTCTCTCGGTGCCCATGTAGTAGGGGATGCCGGTGAGGTGGTAGGCGTCGGCGTTGAGCGTCAGTTGACCTGCCATGAACGCATCGCGGTACTGAACGCCTGCCTTGTAGGTGTGCTCCGGTACGACCAGCCTGTCGCCGGTGCCGGCGGGCGGGTTGTCGATCACGGCATCGAGGATGCGGCCATAGCTGGCATAGGTGCTGACCGTGGATGTGGCCTGGTAGTTGAAGCTGGTCTCCACGCCTTTGCGTGTGGTGTCGCTGACCTGTTCGAAGACGCCAGGTGAGGTCTGCAGTGTCTCGCTGTCGTTCTGGATGTAGTAGAACTCGGTGGTGCTGGAGAAGCGTTCCGTCGGGCGCAGGGTGAAGCCGATGTCGTAGGAGGTCACCTTGCTGGGGCGTACGTTACCGTTGATCCGGCCGCCGGACTCGCTCGGCGGCAGTGCGCCGCTGTTGCCGGAGCTGATGTATTCCGCCGCGGGCGAGCGGAAACCCTGTGCGGCGTTGGTGAATACTTCGAGCTGTTCGACTGGTGTCCAGACCAGGCCGAATTTGGGTGTGGTGACCGAGCTGTGGTAACCGGTATCGGCATTGCGAAACTTCCGGTTGTCGATGTCGTAGTCGAAGCGGTCATAGCGCAGGCCCGCCAGCAATTTCAGCGAATCGACCGGTTTGTACTGACCCTGGGCGAATACGCCGTAGGTGATCAGGTCCATGTCGAAATCGAAGTAGTAGTTCTGCGTCGGTTCGAAGTTGCGGTATTGCTGGCGGTAGGCATCGCCCTTGTCGCGGCGGATGTCGGCCCCGATCATCAGCGCCGCCGCGTTTTCGTAGACGAAGTTGTAGGCCAGGCGACCGCCGTAGATGTCGCGGTCATCCTTGCCGTAGTTGTGGGTGCTGGTGCCGTTGGCGATACCACGCACGCGCTTGAAGTCTTCGAAGTAGGCGGTGTAGTACAGGCCTTCCTCGCCTTCGGCAGGGCTGCGGTTGAGGACGTAGGTATTGCGGTTGGCGTTGCCGAAGCCATACAGGTTGTCGGTGTCGCGGCGGCTGATCTTGCCGGCCTTGAGGGCTGGCAGGTTCAGGTAGCCATCGTTCTTGAAGTCCGACTGGTAGTGGCTGAAGCGGACCGAGTACCTGGCGTCATCGATGACCTTGGAGAGCTTCCAGAAGTAGTTGTCGCGATTGGTTTCCGCGGCCTTGCGGTAACCGTTGGTCTTGTAGATGTCTGCCACGAGCAGGGATTCGAAGCCCTCATGCTCGCCACTCAGGACCAGGTTGGCCCTGCGTCCATCGAAACTGGTGACTTCCAGGCCAATGCTCGAGGCCACGTCACCGCCGTCGAGTGTCTCGATGTTGACGGCGCCTGCGCGGTTCTGGTCGCCATACAGCGCGGAAACCGGACCCTTGATGACGTCGACGCGTTTGATCATCTGTGGTGTCAGCCATTCCATGAAGACCGGGCCGTGGCCAGCGCCACCCTGGCTCGACGGTATGTTCTGTGGTACGCCGTCGACATGCACGGCCACGTCGGCCCCGTGGGTGCCATTGGTGGTGAAGCCGCGCATGCGAAAGCCATTGCCGGTGTCGCCCTGGTCGATGTTGTTGGCGACCACGCCAGGCACGCGGCGATAGATATTGGAGATATCGCGGCCGACGTTGAGGGTGCGAATTTCTTCATCCGTGATCGTGGACACCGACGCGGGCAGGCTGTCAGGCGCGTTGCTGACCTTGTTGCGCGCCAGCGGCTTGATGGCCCCTGGATTGTTTCCCTTGCCAGTGACTTCGATCGTGCTCAGTTCGGTGATGCCGGCGGTCTCCGTTTCCGCCGCCGAAGCTGGTGCGCAGGCGACCATGCAAGCCAGTGCTGTGCTGCCAAGAATCCAATCCCTGCCGTGATGTGCAGATCTGTACATGAAGCAAAATTCCTCGAGTGTGTTGTGGGCGTGACGTTTTGTTATTTAAAGATATAACATATCAATTTGTGGCGTTCAGCGCAGCCTGTCCAGCGTTTCGGTTCGGGATTGAGTTGGCGCGCTGCTGGCTTTGTTCTACCCACACACGACATCAGGAAGGCATATGAAGCTTTTACTTTCACTCGCTGCTGCAATAGGGCTTCTGAGCGCGGGGGCCGCTTGTGCCCATGGCATCTGGATAGAGACGCGTCATGGCCATCTTGCCGTGGTCTACGGGCATGGCGCCGAGGATGACGCCTATGCGCCCGAGAAGATCAGGGGCGTGTGGGCCTATGATCCCGGCGGCAAGCCGGTGCCTGTCACCGTCGAGCGACTGAACGGCCATGCGCGTTTGCAGCCTTTGGCGCCACCTGCCGTGGTGACGGTTGCGCTGGACAACGGTGTCTGGAGCAAAGGTGAGGATGGGGTCTCCGTCAATGCGCCCATGACAGAGGTGCCAGGTGCGACCAGCGCCAGCCATAGCTACAAATACAGCCTGGCGATTCTGGCGCCGCACGCCCATATTCCCGAGCGACTGAAATTGGCGATGGTCATCCGCCCGTTGAAAGACCCGACGACCGTCGGGGCAGGCAATCCCCTGCCCGTGGAGGTGACGATCGATGGCAAGCCAGCGGCCGACATCGCCCTTTTCGATGATTACCGCGCAATGCCTGATGCCAGTGGTGTGAAGACCGATGCCCAGGGGCGCGCGAATATCGTCATCCGCAACGCCGGATTGAACATCATCGCGGCCCAGGCCAGGGTGCCGGCAGCCGGCGAGGAGGGTGTCTCCGAGCGTAGCCTGTTCACATCCCTGACCTTCATCGGTGAAGCCCACCAGCACTGAGCTGGCCTGCAGCGCCCGGTTTACCGGGCTTGTCAGGGCAATGCTGGGGTGTCGGTCCATTCTCAGGTCAGCGTGGCCAGGTCGGCAGCCTTGAAGCCCTCAAGTTCTCCGGTACGTCCTTCGCGTACTTTGTTGACCCATTGGGCATCGGAGATCAGCACGCGGCCCACTGCAATCAGGTCGAACTCGCCGCGCTCCAGGCGCCCGTTCAGGTCGCCCTGCAAATCCGTGGCTCCCGAGCCCTTGCCACCGAAGGCGCCGAAGAAGTCCTCAGCCAGGCCGACGGAGCCCACGCTGATGGTGGTTGCCCCGGTGAGTTTCTTGGCCCAGCCGGCAAGGTTCAGCCCGTGTTCACCGTCCAGTTCGGGGAACTCAGGCTCCCAGAAGCGGCGTTGCGAGCAGTGCAGTACGTCGACGCCGGCTTCCACCAGTGGCAGCAACCATGAGCTCAACTCGTCCGGGGTGTGAGCGTTGCGGGCGGTGTAGTCCTGTTGTTTCCACTGACTGATACGCAGCGCCAGGGGAAACTCATGGCCGACCGCCGCACGTACGGCGCGCACCGCCTCGGCGGCGAAGCGGGAGCGCTCGGCGATGGTTGCCCCGCCAAAGGCATCGCTGCGTTGATTGGTGCCGCTCCAGAAGAATTGGTCGATCAGGTAGCCATGGGCACCGTGCAGTTCGACGATGTCGAAGCCCAGTCGCTGCGCATCGGCTGCCGCGCGCGCAAAGGCGTCTACGGTGTCGGCGATATCCTCTTCGGTCATCGCTACGCCTCGCGGGTCGTTGGGGCCGACCAGGCCGGAAGGGCTCTCGACCGGCGTGTCAGGCACCCAGTCAGTGCCCATGCCGCGCGTCGATCCGGTGTGCCAGAGCTGCGGGCCTATGCGTCCGCCAGCGGCATGCACGGCTTCTGCAACCTGCTGCCAGCCGGCCAGCGCGGCCTCGCCGTGGAACAGGGGTACACCCGGTTCATTGCGCGAGGCGGGTCGGTCGATCACTGTCCCTTCGGTCAGGATCAGGCCCACGCCACCGAGCGCGCGTCGGCGGTAGTAGTCGGCGTGCGCGGTGCCGGGAACTCCATTGGGGGCCATTGCCCGGGTCATCGGCGCCATGACGAAGCGGTTGGGCAATGTGAGTCCGCGGATACTGATGGGGCTGAAAAGCACGTCATTGGACATATCGGTTTTCTCGCTGGGTTGAGTCGGTGGGGATGCGGCTGTTTCGGGTGCAATCACTCGTCGTCCAGGACGCGTACTGTGATCTCGGCGAATGCCTGGGGATACTGAAAGTGCGCTCCATGCCCTGAGTCTGCAACCTTCATTGCCAGCTACCGATCGCGTGAACATCAGGATGAGCCTGGGAATGGCCGCATGATGGATGTCGGTGGCGACCGACCAAGTGGGCTGATTCCGACCGCCTGACACAAAGTGTCGACAATCTCCCTTTTTCCCTCAATCCCCGCTGCCGGGCATATAGCCTGCCGCTGGCATTTATCTAATTGAAAATCATTGATGATAACTGGTGCTTGTCAGGTTTTATGCTGCCTGCAGGTGTGTTTTTCATATGTTTCAGCCCTGCCTATTAACCTAAGGTATTAGATGGATTGTCGACAATCTGCCTGGTTTGAAATTGACCTCACAGGTTCTAGTGGTTAGATTTCCCCCGAACTGTTTGTGGGTGTCGACAATCATGCTTGAGTTACCCGTAGAGCCCAGCCTGGATAGCGAAACACGTTCCGAACATGTGTTCCGGCAGATACAGGCGGCCATCGTCAAAGGGCATATCAAGCCGGGCAGCAAGATTTCCGAGCCCGAGCTGGCGCGCACCTACGGCATCAGCCGTGGCCCGCTGCGCGAGGCCATTCACCGCCTTGAAGGGCAGAAGCTGCTGGTGCGCGTACCGCATGTCGGGGCGCGGGTGGTTTCCCTGAGCCATGCCGAGCTGATCGAGCTGTACGAGATCCGCGAGTCGCTGGAAGGCATGGCCTGTCGCCTGGCGGCCGAGCGCATGAGCGAAGTGGATATCGACGAGTTGCGCCGCGTGCTGCGTGCCCACGAACGCGACGAGGCGTTTCTCGCCGGTGTCGGCTACTACCAGCAGGAAGGCGACTTCGACTTCCATTACAAGATCATCCAGGGCAGCGGCAACAGCACGCTGACGCAGATGCTCTGTGGCGAGCTGTACCAACTGGTGCGCATGTACCGCATCCAGTTTTCCTCGGTGCCCAATCGCCCCCGCCAGGCCTTCAACGAACACCACCGCATTCTCGATGCCATCGCCGACCGTGACGGCGAACTGGCCGAGTTGCTGATGCGCCGCCATATCGCGGCCTCCAAGCGCAATATCGAGCGCCATTTCGGTGTCGCTCACATCCAGAACCAACCAAAGAGAGGTGAGGCATGACCCTTCCTACAGCGGGCCAGCGTTTCCGTGACGCCCTGGCCAGTGAGTCGCCCTTGCAGGTGATCGGTGCCATCAACGCCAACCATGCGCTGCTGGCCAAACGCGCCGGTTTCAAGGCCATCTACCTGTCGGGCGGCGGTGTCGCCGCTGGCTCCCTCGGCTTGCCGGACCTGGGTATCAACACCCTGGACGACGTCCTCACGGACGTGCGTCGCATCACCGACGTCTGCGACCTGCCGCTGCTGGTGGATATCGACACCGGTTTCGGTCCGAGCGCCTTCAATATCGAGCGCACGGTGAAGAACCTGATCAAGGCCGGCGCCGCCGCCGCGCATATCGAGGACCAGGTTGGCGCCAAGCGTTGCGGTCACCGTCCGGGCAAGGAAATCGTTTCCGTCGAGGAGATGGTCGACCGCGTCAAGGCCGCCGCCGATGCCAAGACCGATCCGGCGTTCTTCCTGATCGCCCGTACCGATGCCATCCAGGCTGAAGGTGTGGATGCCGCCATCGAACGCTCGCTGAAGTACGTGGAGGCCGGTGCCGATGCCATCTTCGCCGAAGCCGCCTACGACCTGCCGACCTACAAGCGTTTCGTCGACGAATTGAATGTGCCGGTGCTGGCCAACATCACCGAGTTCGGCGCCACGCCGCTGTTCAGCCGCGAAGAGCTGGCCTCGGTCGGCGTTGCCATCCAGCTCTACCCGCTGTCGGCCTTCCGTGCGGCCAACAAAGCAGCGGAGGCGGTCTACACCGCCGTGCGCCGCGATGGCCACCAGAAAGAGGTGATCGACCTGATGCAAAGCCGTGCCGAGCTGTACGACCGCATCGGTTACCACGCCTTCGAGCAGAAGCTCGACGCACTGTTCGCCCAGAAGAAAAGCTGAACCGGGCGGGCACAGGTGGCAGTTGCCTGATCTGTCACCTCCGCCGGATTTCCTGTTTTGCACGATCCAGAATAAATCCAAGAAGGAGAAAGCAATGGCTGAAGCAAAAGTATTGAGTGGTGCTGGCCTGCGTGGCCAGATCGCTGGCGAGACCGCGCTCTGCACCGTCGGCAAGGAGGGCGCTGGCCTGACCTACCGTGGTTATGACGTGCGTGAGCTGGCGGCCAATTCGGACTTCGAAGAAGTGGCCTACCTGCTCTTTTACGGGGAGCTGCCGACTCGCCAGCAACTTGCCGACTACCAGCAAAAGCTCAAGACCAAGCGCGACCTGCCGGCTGCGCTGAAAGAGGTGCTGGAGCGCATCCCCGCCGATGCACACCCCATGGACGTGATGCGCACGGGGGCTTCGATGCTGGGTACCCTGGAGCCCGAGGAGTCCTTCGAGCAACAGCGAGAGGTGGCCGAGCGCCTGCTGGCGGTCTTCCCGGCGATCCTCTGCTACTGGTACCGCTTCACCCACGACGGTGTTCGCATCGACTGCACCAGCGACGAGAACACCATCGGTGGGCACTTCCTGCACCTGCTGCACGACAAGGCCCCGAGCGAACTGCACCGCAAGGTGATGAACGTCTCGCTGATCCTCTACGCCGAGCACGAGTTCAACGCCTCTACCTTCACCGGCCGCGTCTGCGCCTCGACGCTGAGCGACCTGTACTCCTGCGTCACCGGTTCCATCGGCTCGTTGCGCGGTCCGCTGCATGGCGGTGCCAACGAAGCCGCGATGGAGCTGATCGAGCGCTTCTCTTCCCCGGAAGAGGCGGTGACTGAACTGCTGGCGATGCTCGAGCGTAAGGACAAGATCATGGGCTTCGGCCACGCGATCTACCGCGAGTCCGACCCGCGCAACGAAGTGATCAAGCAGTGGGCGAAGAAGCTGGCCGACGAGGTGGGCGACACCGTGCTGTACCCGGTTTCCGAAGCCATCGACAAGACCATGTGGGAGCAGAAGAAGCTGTTCCCCAACGCCGACTTCTACCATGCCTCGGCTTACCACTTCATGGGGATCCCGACCAAGCTGTTCACGCCGATCTTCGTCTGCTCGCGTGTGACCGGCTGGACCTCCCATGTGTTCGAGCAACGCGCCAACAACCGCATCATCCGCCCCAGCGCCGACTACATCGGTGTGGAGCAGCGCAGCGTGCCGGAGATCGACAAGCGCTGAGTAAAAAGCAGAGAGGGGGCCGGGCGTGTGCCCAGGCCCTCCGATTCATACGTGTAATGACCTGATCGAGTTCCTGCCCAATGAACGCCGCAAACCGCAAGACCCTACCTGGAACCTCCCTGGACTATTTCGATGCCCGCGCCGCGGTCGATGCGATCCAGCCGGGCGCTTATGCCACGCTGCCGTACACCTCGCGCGTACTGGCGGAAAACCTGGTGCGCCGCTGCGATCCGGCGACCCTGACAGACTCGCTCAAGCAGTTGATCGAGCGTCGACGTGACCTGGACTTTCCGTGGTATCCGGCTCGCGTGGTCTGCCACGACATCCTTGGGCAGACCGCGCTGGTCGACCTGGCCGGCCTGCGCGACGCCATCGCGGAGAAGGGCGGTGACCCGGCCAAGGTCAACCCGGTGGTGCCGACCCAACTGATCGTCGACCACTCGCTGGCCGTCGAGCATGGTGGCTTCGAGAAGGATGCCTTCGAGAAGAACCGCGCCATCGAAGACCGCCGCAACGAAGACCGCTTCCACTTCATCGAGTGGACCAAGACCGCATTCAAGAACGTCGACGTGATCCCTGCCGGCAACGGCATCATGCACCAGATCAACCTGGAGAAAATGTCGCCGGTGATCCAGGCGCGCGATGGCGTGGCCTTTCCGGACACCTGCGTCGGCACCGACAGCCACACGCCGCACGTCGATGCGCTGGGCGTGATCGCCATCGGCGTTGGCGGCCTGGAGGCCGAGACGGTGATGCTGGGCCGTGCCTCGATGATGCGCCTGCCGGATATCGTCGGTGTCGAGCTGACCGGCAAGCGCCAGCCAGGCATCACCGCCACCGATATCGTGCTGGCGCTGACCGAATTCCTGCGCAAGGAGCGGGTGGTCGGTGCCTACGTCGAGTTCTTCGGCGAAGGGGCGGACAGCCTGTCCATCGGCGACCGCGCCACCATTTCCAACATGTGCCCCGAGTATGGCGCCACTGCCTCGATGTTCTACATCGACCAGCAGACCATCGACTACCTGAAGCTGACCGGCCGCGAGCCGGAACAGGTCGCGCTGGTCGAGAACTACGCCAAGACCACCGGCCTGTGGGCCGATGCGCTGAAAACCGCCGAGTACGAGCGGGTGCTGACGTTCGACCTGTCCAGTGTCGTGCGCAACATGGCCGGCCCGTCCAACCCGCACCGTCGCCTGCCGACCTCCGCCCTGCACGAGCGCGGCATCGCCGACGAGGCCAAGCTGGAGGCCGCCAGGGCCGAAGAAGCCCAGGGGCTGATGCCCGATGGCGCGGTGATCATCGCCGCCATCACCAGTTGCACCAACACCTCCAACCCGCGCAACGTGGTCGCCGCCGGCCTACTGGCGAAAAAGGCCAACGCGCTGGGACTGGTGCGCAAGCCGTGGGTCAAGACTTCCTTCGCGCCGGGCTCCAAGGTCGCCAAGCTGTACCTGGAAGAGGCGGGCCTGCTGTCGGAGCTGGAAGCGCTGGGCTTCGGCATCGTCGCCTATGCCTGCACCACCTGTAACGGTATGTCCGGCGCGCTGGACCCGGTCATCCAGCAGGAAATCATCGACCGTGACCTGTATGCCACGGCGGTGCTGTCCGGCAACCGCAACTTCGACGGTCGCATCCACCCGTACGCCAAACAGGCTTTCCTGGCGTCGCCGCCGCTGGTGGTGGCCTATGCCATCGCCGGGACCGTGCGCTTCGACATCGAGCAGGACGTGCTGGGCCATGATGCTCAGGGCAACCCGATCACCCTGAAGGACCTGTGGCCGAGCGACGAGGAAATCGACGCCATCGTCGCCGCCAGCGTCAAGCCCGAGCAGTTCAAGCAGATCTATATCCCGATGTTCGACCTCGGCACCATCGAGGAAGCGGAAAGCCCGCTGTACGACTGGCGCCCGCAATCCACCTACATCCGTCGTCCGCCTTACTGGGAGGGCGCGCTGGCCGGCGAGCGCACGCTCAAGGGCATGCTGCCGCTGGCGGTGTTGCCGGACAACATCACCACCGATCACCTGTCGCCGTCCAACGCGATCCTGATGGACAGCGCCGCCGGTGAGTACCTGCACAAGATGGGTCTGCCGGAAGAGGACTTCAACTCCTACGCGACCCACCGTGGCGACCACCTGACCGCGCAGCGCGCCACCTTCGCCAACCCGAAACTGTTCAACGAAATGGTGTTGAACGAGGACGGCAGCGTGAAGCAGGGCTCGCTGGCTCGCGTCGAGCCGGAAGGCCAGGTCATGCGCATGTGGGAAGCCATCGAAACCTACATGAACCGCAAGCAGCCGCTGATCATCGTCGCCGGTGCCGACTACGGCCAGGGCTCGTCCCGCGACTGGGCCGCCAAGGGCGTGCGCCTGGCCGGTGTGGAAGCGATCGCCGCCGAGGGCTTCGAGCGTATCCACCGTACCAACCTGATTGGCATGGGCGTGTTGCCGCTGGAGTTCAAACCGGGCACCACGCGCAAGACCCTGGGCCTGGACGGCACCGAGACCTACGACGTGGTCGGCGAGCGCAAGCCGCGTACCGACCTGACCCTGGTCATCCGTCGTCGTAACGGTGAAACCCTGGAAGTGCCGATGACCTGCCGTCTGGACACCGCCGAGGAAGTTTCGGTCTACGAGGCCGGTGGCGTGCTGCAACGCTTCGCCCAGGACTTCCTCGAAGGCAAGGCCTGATAGCAGACGTTTCCCCTCCCGCGAGGGGGCGTAGGGTGCGCCGAGCGCACCGGGGCGGGCCTTCCCGGCAGCCTTGGTGCGCATGGTTCACCTTGCCACGGTGCCCCGCGTTTCGTTTTTGAGCGTCATGTTTCTCAACCCAGGAGCAAGCAATGCCCCACGCAGCTCAAGTCAAGATTCCCGCCACTTATATCCGTGGCGGCACCAGCAAGGGCGTGTTCTTCCGCCTGCAGGACCTGCCGCACAGCTGCCAGGTGCCTGGCGCAGCCCGTGACCGCCTGTTCCAGCGCGTCATCGGCAGCCCCGATCCGTACGCGGCGCATATCGACGGCATGGGTGGCGCCACCTCCAGCACCAGCAAGTGCGTGATTCTGTCGAAGAGCACCCAGCCGGAGCATGACGTCGACTACCTGTATGGCCAGGTTTCCATCGACAAGGCGTTCGTCGACTGGTCCGGCAATTGCGGCAACCTGTCCACGGCTGCCGGTGCCTTCGCCATCCACGCCGGGCTGGTCGATCCGTCACGCATTCCCGAGAACGGCGTGTGCGTGGTGCGTATCTGGCAGGCCAACATCGGCAAGACCATCATCGCCCATGTGCCCGTGACGGCGGGGCAGGTGCAGGAAACCGGTGATTTCGAGCTGGATGGCGTGACCTTCCCGGCAGCCGAGATCGTGCTGGAGTTCCTCGATCCGTCCGACGATGGCGAGGAGGGCGGCTCGATGTTCCCCACCGGCAACCTGGTCGACGACCTCGAGGTGCCGGGTGTCGGTACCTTCAAGGCGACCATGATCACCGCCGGCATTCCCACGGTGTTCGTCAATGCTGCCGACATCGGCTACAGCGGTACCGAACTGCGCGAAGCCATTAATGGCGACCCGGTGGCGCTGGCGCGTTTCGAGAAAATCCGCGTTGCCGGCGCGTTGCGCATGGGGCTGATCAAGACCCCCGAAGAAGCCGCGACCCGCCAGCACACGCCGAAGATCGCCTTCGTTGCGCCGGCCAGGGACTACATCGCCTCCAGCGGCAAGACCATCGCCGCCGGTGATATCGACCTGCTGGTGCGTGCCCTGTCCATGGGCAAGCTGCACCACGCCATGATGGGCACCGCTGCGGTGGCCATCGGCACGGCGGCCGCGATTCCCGGCACCCTGGTCAACCTGGCGGCAGGCGGCGGTGAGCGCAGCGCAGTCCGTTTCGGTCATCCCTCCGGCTCCCTGCGTGTCGGTGCCGAAGCCCGGCAGGTGGACGGCGAGTGGGCAGTGACCAAGGCCATCATGAGCCGCAGCGCCCGCATCCTGATGGAAGGCTGGGTGCGCGTGCCAGGGGATGCGTTCTAAGTGAGTGGGTAGGATGGGTTGAGCTGCAAACGTAGGGTGCGCCGCGCGCACCTGGGTGGCGACTCAATCGTCTCCAGAACGCGTAGCGCACCCTATGCCACGTGCAAGTCATTCATAAGAAGCCCGCCCCACCCGGAGGCAGGGCCAGCCAGCCTGAAGACTGAGGACAACTTTCCAACCCTTCATACGAGAGGATTGCAAGATGAGTTCCAATGTCGACCTTAACAATCGCCCCGACTACGATCAGGTGATTCAGGACATCGCCGATTACGTTCTCGACTACGAGATCGTCTCCCGCGAAGCCTGGGACACCGCGCGCAACTGCCTGATCGATACCCTCGGTTGCGGCCTGCTCGCCCTGCGTTTCCCGGAGTGCACCAAGCATCTCGGGCCGCTGGTCGAGGGCACGCAGGTGCCCCATGGGGCCAGGGTGCCGGGCACCAGTTTCCGTCTCGACCCGGTCAAGGCAGCCTGGGATATCGGCGCCATCGTGCGCTGGCTGGACTACAACGACACCTGGCTGGCCGCTGAGTGGGGCCATCCCTCCGATAACCTCGGGGCCATTCTGGCCATCACCGATCACCTGTCGCAGAAGCGCGTGGCCCAGGGCGAAGCGCCGCTGACGATGCGCGACGTACTCGAAGCGATGATCAAGGCCCACGAGATCCAGGGTGTGTTCGCCCTGGAGAACTCGTTCAACCGCGTCGGGCTCGACCATGTATTCCTGGTCAAGCTGGCATCCACGGCGGTCAGTGCCAAGCTGCTGGGGGCGAACCGCGAACAGATACTGTCGGCGCTGTCGCATGCCTTCGCCGATGGTCAGTCGCTGCGTACCTACCGCCATGCGCCGAACGCCGGGTCGCGCAAGTCCTGGGCGGCGGGCGATGCCTCCAGCCGTGGCTTGCGCCTGGCGGATATCGCCCTGCGCGGCGAAATGGGCATTCCGGGTGTGCTGACGGCGCCGCAGTGGGGCTTCTACGACGTGTCCTTCAGCCACACCAACAAGGACCTGGCGACCAAGCCGCAGGCCCAGCGCCAGTTCAGCTTCCCGCAGCCGTTCGGCCACTATGTGATGGAGAACGTGCTGTTCAAGATCAGCTTCCCCGCCGAATTCCATGCACAGACCGCTGCGGAGGCCGCTGTCATCCTGCACCCGCAGGTCAAGGATCGGCTGGAAGAGATCGAGAAGATCGTCATCACCACCCATGAATCGGCGATCCGCATCATTTCCAAGGTGGGACCGCTGGCCAATGCCGCCGACCGCGACCATTGCATCCAGTACATGAGCGTGGTGCCGCTGATCTTCGGCAACCTGGTGGCCGAGCACTATGAGGATGACTTCCATGCTGGCAACCCGTTGATCGACCACCTGCGGGACAAGATCGAAATCGTCGAAGACCCGCGCTACACCCGGGAATACCTGGAAGACGACAAACGTTCGATCGCCAATGCCATCCAGGTGTTCTTCACCGATGGCAGCAGCACCGAGAAGGTCGCGGTGGAATACCCCATCGGTCATCGTCGCCGCCGGGTCGAAGGGATTCCGCTGCTGGAGGAGAAGTTCAAGGCGAACCTGGCGACACGCTTCGCGCCGCAGCGCTGCACGGCGATTTTCGAATTGGCCAGGGATCAGGCGCGGCTGGAGGCCACGCCGGTGCATAAATTCGTCGATCTGCTGGTGATCTGACGGTTTAGGCAGTGTAAGAAAGCGGCAGGTTCTGAGTCGAGCCTGCCGCTCCAGCATTATTTGAGACGGCGCTCGACGCCTTTCTCGACGAGGATCTTGGCGGAAATCTCTTCCACCGAGAAATGCGTGGAGTTGAGGTACGGAATGTTTTCGCGGCGGAACAGGCTTTCCACTTCGCGGACCTCGAACTCGCACTGGGCGAAGCTCGAGTAGCGGCTGTTGGGCTTGCGCTCGTTGCGGATGGCGGCCAGGCGATCGGGGTCGATGGTCAGGCCGAACAGTTTGTCGCGGTATTGCTTGAGGGTCGCCGGCAGTTGCAGGCGCTCCATGTCCTCTTCGGTCAGAGGGTAGTTGGCGGCACGGATGCCGTATTGCATGGCCATGTACAGGCAGGAGGGCGTTTTGCCGCACCTGGATACACCGACCAGGATCAGGTCGGCCTTGTCATAATGTCGCGTGCGCGCGCCGTCGTCGTTGTCGAGGGCGAAGTTGACCGCGTCGATCCGCTCCATGTAGCTGGTGTTGTGGGCGATGGAGTGGGATTTGCCCACGGAATAGGAGGAGCGCGAGCTCAGCTCGCTTTCCAGCGGAGCGAGGAAGGACGAGAAAATATCGATCATGAAACCGTCGGATTCGGCGAGGATATCGCGGATTTCCTGGTTCACCAGCGTATCGAAAATGATCGGACGGACACCGTCCTTTTCCGCTGCCGCGTTGATTTGCTGTACCATTGCCCGCGCTTTTTCCGCAGTATCGATGTAGGGGCGCGTCAGCTTGATGAAGCTGATGTTCTCGAATTGCGCGAGCAGGCTCTGGCCTAGGGTTTCGGCAGTGATGCCGGTGCCGTCGGAGATGAAAAAGGCGGTTCGTTTCATGGGCTGCGGCCTTGAGTGAAGGGCGTTTCGGCAGGTTTTGCCGAGCGTCGAATGGCGGGCATTGTCACTTATTTTGCGGGGCCAGGTCACTGTCGGCGACATGGCTCGGATCGAGATTCCAACATGACTGGAGAGATCACCTTGGTAGAGTACGTAGTTTCCCTCGATAAGCTCGGCAACCACGATGTCGAGCACGTAGGGGGCAAGAACGCCTCGCTGGGCGAGATGATCAGCAACCTCGCCGGTGCCGGTGTTTCCGTACCGGGCGGTTTCGCCACCACGGCCCAGGCCTACCGTGACTTCCTCGAGCAGAGCGGTCTCAATGACCGTATCCATGCGATCCTGGACGCCCTGGATGTCGACGACGTCAATGCCCTGGCCAAGGCTGGCGCACAGATTCGCCAGTGGGTGATGGACGCCGAACTGCCGGCACGCCTCGATGCCGATATCCGCACCGCCTTCGCCGAGATGAGCGGCGGCAACGACAACATGGCGGTGGCCGTGCGCTCCTCGGCCACCGCCGAAGACCTGCCGGATGCTTCCTTCGCCGGCCAGCAGGAAACCTTCCTCAACATCCGTGGCGTGGACAACGTGATCCGCGCTGCCAAGGAAGTCTTCGCCTCGCTGTTCAACGACCGTGCCATCGCCTACCGCGTGCATCAGGGCTTCGACCACAAGCTGGTCGCCCTGTCCGCCGGTGTGCAGCGCATGGTGCGCTCCGAAACCGGTACCGCCGGGGTGATGTTCACCCTGGACACCGAGTCGGGCTTCCGTGACGTGGTGTTCATCACCGGTGCCTACGGTCTCGGCGAGACCGTGGTGCAGGGCGCGGTCAACCCTGACGAATTCTATGTGCACAAGCACACGCTGGAGGCCGGTCGCCCGGCGATCCTGCGCCGCAACCTGGGCAGCAAGGCGATCAAGATGGTCTATGGCGAAGAAGCCAAGGCCGGCAAGTCGGTCAAGACCGTCGAAGTCGATCCCGCCGAGCGTGCGCGTTTCTGCCTGAGCGACGAAGAAGTCAGCAACCTGGCCCGCCAGGCGCTGATCATCGAGAAACACTATGGCCGCCCGATGGACATCGAGTGGGCCAAGGACGGTGACGACGGCCAGCTCTATATCGTCCAGGCGCGTCCGGAAACCGTTAAGAGTCGTAGCAACATCAATGTGATGGAGCGCTACCTGCTCAAGGAAAAAGGCACCGTACTGGTGGAAGGCCGCGCCATCGGCCAGCGTATCGGTTCCGGCCCGGTCAAGGTGATCCACAGCGTCGCCGAGATGGACCAGGTGCAGCCAGGCGACGTACTCGTCTCCGACATGACCGACCCGGACTGGGAACCGGTGATGAAGCGCGCCAGCGCCATCGTCACCAACCGTGGCGGGCGTACCTGCCACGCGGCGATCATCGCCCGCGAGCTGGGCATCCCGGCAGTGGTCGGTTGCGGCAACGCCACCGAGCTGCTGAAGGACGGCCAGCGCGTCACCGTGACCTGCGCCGAGGGTGATACCGGCCTGATCTTCGAAGGCGAACTGGGCTTCGACATCCGTCAGAACTCCATCGACGCCATGCCTGAACTGCCGTTCAAGATCATGATGAACGTCGGCAACCCCGACCGTGCCTTCGACTTCGCGCAACTGCCCAACGCCGGTGTCGGCCTGGCGCGCCTGGAGTTCATCATCAACCGCATGATCGGCGTGCACCCCAAGGCGCTGCTGAACTTCGCCGGGCTGCCGGCCGAGGTCAAGAGCAGCGTCGAGAAGCGCATCGCCGGCTATGACGATCCGGTCAATTTCTACGTCGAGAAGCTGGTCGAGGGCGTCAGCACCCTGGCCGCCGCGTTCTGGCCGAAGAAGGTCATCGTGCGCCTGTCGGACTTCAAGTCCAACGAATACGCCAACCTGATCGGCGGCAAGCTCTACGAGCCGGAAGAAGAGAACCCGATGCTCGGCTTCCGTGGCGCCTCTCGCTACATCAGCGAATCCTTCCGCGATTGCTTCGAGCTGGAATGCCGGGCGATGAAGAAGGTCCGCGACGTCATGGGCCTGACCAACGTCGAGCTGATGGTGCCTTTCGTGCGCACCCTGGGCGAAGCCTCCCAGGTCGTCGACCTGCTGGCCAAGTACGGCCTCAAGCGTGGCGAGAACGGCCTGCGGGTCATCATGATGTGCGAGCTGCCGTCCAACGCGCTGCTGGCCGACGAGTTCCTCGAGTTCTTCGACGGTTTCTCCATCGGCTCCAACGACATGACCCAGCTGGCGCTGGGTCTGGACCGCGACTCCGGCATCATTGCCCACCTGTTCGACGAACGTAACCCGGCGGTGAAGAAGCTGCTGGCCAGCGCCATCCAGGCGTGCAACAAGGCCGGCAAGTACATCGGCATCTGTGGCCAGGGGCCTTCCGATCACCCGGACCTGGCCAAGTGGCTGATGGAGCAGGGCATCGAAAGTGTTTCGCTGAACCCCGACTCCGTGCTCGACACCTGGTTCTTCCTGGCTGACGCGCAGATCTGATACGCCTAGACTGGGTGCGTTCACATGACGCGCCCGCGACAGGTTCCAGACGTGTACTGACGAAGGGCGGATGATTCCGCCCTTTTTCTTTTGGGCAGGCTTGCAAGCGTCCAGGGTGCGGCTGACAATGCAAGTCGTTTTCATTAACTGCTCAAGTGTCTGTCATGCCGTCGGATGATCCAGCCCTGCACAGTGCCGTCACCAGTCTCTACACCGAGCACCACCGTTGGCTGCGAGGCTGGCTGCGCAAGCGGCTGGGCAGCGTCAGCGATGCCGACGACGTTTCCCAGGACACCTTCCTGCGCATCATCCGCAAGCGCAACGCGCTGGATATCCGCGAGCCCAGGCATTACCTGTCGGTGGTGGCCAAGGGCATCATGCTCGACCTGTTCCGCCGGCGCACGCTGGAGCAGAGCTACCTTGACGTGCTCGCCAGCCTGCCCGAAGAGCAGGTGCCCTCGCTGGAGGAGCAGGCGCTGCTGTTCGAGGCGCTGGTTGAGATCGACCACATGTTGCAAGGGTTGGGGCCGAAGGTCCGCCAGGTGTTCATCCTCTCTCAGGTCGAAGGCCTGACCTATGCGCGCATTGCCGAAGAACTGGGGATTTCCCTGCGCACGGTGAACAACCACATGGCCAAGGCCATGGAGCACTGCTGTCTGATGCAGCTGGGTCTATGAGTCGCCTGGAGACGGATATCTCCGAGCAGGAGCGTGACGCCATCCGCGCCGCCGCAGGCTGGTATGCACGCCTGTCCTCGGGCGTGCCCAGCCCGGCGGACGAGGCCGAATGGGCACTCTGGCATGCCGCCGATCCGCTGCACCAGCAGGCCTGGCAGCGTATACAAGCGGTGCGTGAGCAGGTCGGGCGGGTGCCTGTCCGGATCGCACGTGACACCCTGCGCCCGCGCTCCACTCATCCATCGCGCCGCGAGCTGCTGGGGTTCGCCGTGCTGCTGGGCGGGGCGGCTTGGCTGGGTTGGCGCAGCGATTACCGGCAGGCCTGGCAGGCGGACTACCGCAGTGCCGTTGGGGAGCGGCAAACCCATCGACTGGCGGATGGCTCCCGTCTGCTGCTCAATACCGGTACGGCGCTGGACGTGCATTTCGATCCACAGCAGCGGCTGTTGCGACTGCTACGCGGTGAAATCCTGGTCGAGACCGCCGCCGATACCTTGCAGCGGCCCTTCCTGGTCGACACGCCCCATGGCCGGGTGCAGGCGCTGGGTACGCGCTTTACCGTCCGCACCGACGAGCAGGGCAGCGAAGTCATCGTCCTGCAGAGTGCGGTGCTGGTTACCCCACTCCAGGGCAGCGCACAGCGTGTGGAAGCCGGGCAGACCGGTCGTTTCGATGACCGGGGCCTGGCTCCTGTGCAGCGCAATGCGCCGGGTGTGGCGGCCTGGCAGCAGGGCAGTCTGGTGGTGGTCGACCGTCCGTTGCATGAGGTGCTGGCCGAGCTGTCGCGCTATCGCACCGGCATCCTGCGTTGCGATCCGGCCATCGCCGACCTGAACGTCTCCGGCGCTTTCCCCATCGATGACACCGACCTGGCGCTGGCGGCGCTGGAGAGTGGGCTTGGGTTGACGGTCGTCAGGCGCACGCGCTATTGGGTGACGCTGACCCAGGAGCGGGGGTAGGGTGGGTCGCAGTCGATATCGAAGTGACTCAGGGGAAAAGCTCACTCCGTCGCTCCCGCGCAGGCGGGAGCCCAGGTGCGCGGACTCATGATCGATGAATTTTTCCTACGGTCCCTGGCATTTACACAGGAGCGATGTCCCGAAGGCTTGCGTGCCATGTCCAGGGCACAGCAGGACCACAAATGAAAATTGGCGCTTTGCCTCTGCGCATTCGATCAATTGCAAAATAAAGCGATTCGCTTTGCACTTTATTGCATCCCCATTCGGCTGTTTCCTCGAACGGCGTCATTCGAGCGCCGACAGGGGAGGAACAGCATGATCCATCAACCATTCAGGGCCGGCCTGCTGGCCAATGCCATCCGCTTCAGCCTGCTCGGCCTGATGGGCGCCAGCCCTTTGCTGGTGACCGGCGTGGCGCAAGCCCAGGCGGAAAGCCGGCACTACGAGATCGCGGCCGGCAGCTTGAGCGAAGTGCTCAGCCGTTTCGCCGGCGCGGCTGGCGCAGCGATCTCGTTCGACTCGCGCCTGATCGCGGGGCGCCAGTCCGCCGGGCTGCATGGGCAGTACAGCGTCGAGCAGGGGTTTGCAGTGATCCTGGCGGCCACGGGGTTCCAGGCGGTGCGGCAAGGGAATGGCAGCTATGTATTACTGGCTCGCAGTGAGGTTGGCAGTGCCTTGGAACTGGGTGCCACCAGTATCAGTGCCGCAAGTGACAGGCTGGGACAAACCACCGAGCACTCGAACGCCTATGCAACGGGGGCAATGAGTACCGCGACCAAGCTATCGCTGACGGCTCGACAAACGCCTCAGTCGCTGACGGTGGTTACCCGTCAGCAGATGAATGATCAGAACCTGACCAACCTCGCTAGCGTTCTGGAGCGCACCACGGGCGTTACCCTCAGCAAAACCGAAAGTGACCGCCACTATATCTACGCGCGGGGTTTTGCCATTACCAAGCTGCAGTATGACGGTATCTCGACCCGGGATAATGGCTTTGGCTATGAAACCGACTTGTTGTCCGATACGTCGATCTACGATCGGGTTGAAATCGTTCGTGGAGCCACTGGCCTGTTGAGCGGGAGTGGAGAACCCTCGGCTTCTATCAATCTGATACGCAAACGTCCTACAACTGAATTCCAGGGGCATGTGCAGGGCAGCGTCGGCCGCTGGGACAATTACCGTAGTGAAATGGATCTGTCCGGCCCCCTGTCAAGCGACGGTCGGATTCGCGGTCGCTTTGTCGGGACTTATGCTGACCGTAAGTCCAATCTGGATTATTACGGGAAAGATGCCACAGGCCTGTATGGCATACTCGAAACAGACTTGAGTGATGAAACCCTGTTGACACTTGGTCTCGACTATCACAACAGTCATGCCAGTGGCGTTACTTATGGGGCTCCGGTACCGCTCTTCCATGACAACGGCCAAAAAGCTCATTTCTCTCGTTCGACGACAACGGCCGCTGACTGGACTTCGCTCGATAAAGAAAAAACCGTCGCCTTCGCAAGTCTGGAGCACAGGTTCAACGACAGCTGGCAAGCCAAGCTGCAATATACCCACCGCGAGATCGAGGCCAGTCCGAAGCTGCTGTATATGTATGGCTTTCCCGACGCCACGACAGGCCAGGGTATAGGCGCATTCTCCACTAGCTACCACATCGACACGAAGCAGGACGCTATAGACGCTTATACAACAGGTCTCTTCCCGCTTCTGGGGCGTGGGCACGAACTGGTGTTCGGATATTCTTACAGTCAATACGAGGCAAACTATAAATGGCACCCGCTGTTGGGTTCTGCTCCGCTGGATAATTTCTACGACAGGGATGACTACCCTGAGCCCGTGTTCGGTAAAAACTACAACCGTACTCGCGATTCGAAGTGGCGTGAAACAGGGACTTATGCCGCCGTCCGCTGGAATCTGGCAGATTCACTCAAGTTCATCACCGGCCTCCGGGTGACGGACTCTGACTTCGATGAGGCCTACAGCACGTCTACGACAAAAACCTCTGCCAGCTACAGCAGTGAGCTGACACCTTATGCCGGCCTGGTTTATGACATCACTGACAATCACTCTGTCTACGTGAGTTATACGGATATTTTCCAGACGCAAACCAATAGGGATCGAAGCGGTACGTTGTTGGATCCTGTCACCGGTAAAAACTATGAGGCCGGGGTAAAGAGCGAATTCTATGACGGTCGACTCAATCTTTCCGCAGCAGTATTCAAGGTCAAGCAGGACAACCTTGCCGAGTTCGATACGGTTATCGATGGTGAGAACCGCTACCGCGCAATCAAAGGTGCCACCGTTCGCGGTTATGAATTAGAGGTATCCGGAGAGTTGACCCCGAATTGGAACGTCTCGGGTGGATTCACTCGACGCCTTGCCATGTCCGGTGATGGCACCTCGATTCAAACCATCGAGCCGCAAAACCTGTTTCGACTCACCAGTGCCTACAGGCTCCCGGGTAATCTGAGTTCCATCACACTGGGTGGGCATGCCTCTTGGCAGAGCAGGACCTATGAGAAGGATATCGGCCCGTCTGGCGAAGATGCGCTACAGGAGAGCTACGAGTTGCTCCATCTTTTCGGAATCTATCAGGCCAGTCATAACCTGAGCTTCCAGGCCAATCTCAACAATGTCTTCGATAAGGTCTACTACTCGGGCATTGTCGATGGATATGGCTTATATGGAGATCCACGCAATCTGGCTGTTTCAGCCAAGTACAGTTTCTAGGCAGATACCTTTCAGTATCTTCGCGAAGATGGCTCCGAGGGACTGGCAGGGCTCGCGGTCAATACCGAGGTGGTCCTGGGGAAAAGCTCACCCCGTCGCTCCCGCGCAGGCGGGAGCCTAGGTGCGCAAAGTCAAGGTCGGCGGGTTTCTTCCTACAGTCACCACCGAAGACGGTTGTGCGGATGTCAGGTGGCGGGACGGGGCCTTCGCCGCCAGGGATGGCGGCGTAGAGCTACAGGGATGTATTCATGCGTGCCCCGTCCCGCCACCTGGCATTCGCACAGGAGCGGGCTATTGCATCGGAGCAGTGTCGAGCAGGGCCATCCGTGCTTACTTGTCCCACCCCTGCGGACAATCGGTGCAGCCTGCCATATTGGTGCCCTGGAAGTTGGCGTAGTGGCGGCGGGCGCCGGTGAGGATGGCGTTTTCCAGGTTGGCTTCGCCGAACTTGGCTTCCTGCAGATTGGCGTCGGTGAGGTTGGCGCCCTTGAGGTCGGCCTTGCTCAGCCAGGTCATTTCCAGATCGGCAGCGGTCAGGTTGACGTCATGCATCTTGGCGCCGCTGATACGGGCGAACTCCAGGTAAGCGGCGGAGAGGTCGGCGCCCTGGAATTGTGCACCCTGGCCGAACAGCCCCCAGCCCTGGATGGCGACCAGCCGGGCTCCGGTGAAGTCGGCAACGCGCAGGTTGGCCTGTTGCAGGCTGGCGCGGGTCAGGTTGGCTTTCTGCAGCTTGGCTTTCTCCAGGTTGGCCAGGTCCAGGCGCGAGTGGCGCAGGTCGGCGCCGCGCAGGTCGGCACCGGCCAGGTTCATGTTTTTCATGTCCTGGTTGCTCAGGTTGGCACCACGCAGGTCGGCGTTCGGGCACTGGCTTTCCGGAGCGATACGGCAGCCATTGATGACCAGGGCGTCGCTGTCGTCGGCGGCGAGCGCCATGTGGCTGGTGAAGAGCAGGGCGAGGGGAAGCAGTCTGTGCAATTTCATGGCGATACCCGTTTGTTGTAGTTGTAGGTTCTCTGGGAAAACAGCGGCGATCCGCTGCTTTCCCAGAGAACCTGGCGTGAGCCAGGTTTCTGGAAACGCGCCCCGCAGGGCGCGCTACATCGCTATCAGTTCTTTTCCCAGCTGGGCAGCTTGAACACCCAGAAGGAACCGCCCTGTGCGACCGGCTTGGTCAGTTCGGCCATGTCGCCGCCCCACAGCGGTACGGCCCCGCCGTAACCGGCCGTTACGCCGATGTACTGCTCGCCATCCTGTTCCCAGGTGATGGGCGGGGAGATGATCCCGGTACCGACCTGGAACTTCCACAGCTCCTTGCCGTTCTTGGCGTCGAAGGCCTTGAAGTAGCCGTCGCCGGTGCCGGTGAACACCAGGTTGCCCTTGGTGGCCAGAACGCCGGCCCACAGTGGCAGTTTTTCCTTGTGTTCCCAGGCCACTTTGCCGGTGGTCGGGTTCATCGCACGCAGGATACCGACGTGGTCGTCGAACAGACGCTTGATGCGGAAGCCCTGGCCCAGGTAAGCGGAGCCTTTCTTGTAGCTGACTTCCTCGGTCCAGTAGTCCTCTTTCCAGTGGTTGGCCGGAACATAGAACAGGCCGGTGTCCTGGCTGTAGGCCATCGGGTTCCAGTTCTTGCCACCAAGGAACGGCGGAGAAACTTCGACGGACTTGCCGTGTTTCTCGCCTGGCTCAGGCAGCGGCGGACGCTGACCTTCGTTCTCGACCGGACGGCCGGTCTTCAGGTCGATGTGGCTGGCCCAGGTGATCTTGTCGACGAACGGGAAGGCGTTCTGCAGCTTGCCGTTGTTACGGTCGACCACATAGAAGAAGCCGTTACGGTCAGCGTGGGCGGTAGCCTTGACGACCTTGCCGTTCTTGTCTTTGTAGTCGAACAGCACCAGTTCGTTGTTGCCGGAGAAGTCCCAGGCATCGTTCGGGGTGTGCTGGTAGAACCACTTCACTTCGCCGGTGGTCGGGTCTACGCCAACCTGGCCGGAGGTGTAGAGGCTGTCGTAGTCGTGCGGGTTGCCGCCGTCGGAGGTACGCGCCCAGCCGTTCCAGGGTGCCGGGTTGCCGGTACCGATGATGATGGTGTTGGTTTCGGCATCGAAGCTGGCGCTCTGCCACGGTGCACCACCGCCCTGGCTCCAGGCTTCTTTCTTGCCGGTCGGATGGTTTGGATCATCCGGCCAGGACGGAGCCTTGATGTCGCCGGTCGGTGTGCTGTCCTTGCCGTTCAGGCGGCCCATGTGGCCCTCGACGAAGGGGCGCATCCAGAGTTCTTCACCGGTGTCCGGGTCGCGGGCGAAGAGCTTGCCGACTACGCCGAACTCGTCACCGGAGCTGCCGTGGATCAGCAGGGTCTTGCCGGTCTTGCTGTCTTTGACCAGGGTCGGGGCGCCGGTCATGGTGTAGCCAGCGGAGTGATCGCCGAACTTCTTGTTCCAGACGACCTTGCCGGTGTCCTTGTTCAGGGCTACGACGCGCGCGTCGAGGGTGCCGACGAAGATCTTGTCGCCATAGATGGCGGCGCCGCGGTTGACCACGTCACAGCACGGACGGATATCGTCGGGCAGGCGGTGGTTGTAGCTCCAGAGGCGCTTGCCGGTCTTGGCGTCGAGGGCGAACACGCGGGAGTAGGAGCCGGTGACGTAGATCACGCCATCATGGACGATGGCCTGGGATTCCTGACCGCGCTGCTTCTCGTCACCGAAGGAGAAGGACCAGGCAGGTGTCAGTTTGAATACGTTCTTGTCGTTGACCTTGGCCAGTGGGCTCCAGCGCTGTGCGTTGGTGCCGAGGCCGTATTGCAGGACGTCCTTCGTGGTGACGTGGTCGTTGGCGATGTCCTCCCAGGTGACAGGCTTGGCGTTGGCTGCACCAGCCAGGCCCAGAGTACCGGCCAGTGCCAGGCACTGAACGGCAAAGGCGAGGGGGCGTTTGCTGCTGGGTAACGATTTTGTTGTCATGTTCTGGTTCCCATTATTGTTCGAACTAGGCCGCCATTGCTGGCTGTACAACGACTTCCAGTAGCGTTGTTCACCGGTCTTCCACGCTGGCCTACCACCTGGAGGTCAGCCTTTCCCGCCGGTTCGCAGCGTTGCCTGCGAAGTTGCCACGTGGCCTGCATCAAGCGGCCTGGCAATTCGATATTGGAACCTTGCTCATCGTCCGGATACGGAATTATTCCCGCGAACTTCGGGAAAAATTCCCAATCCGGACGTGATTTGGAATTGCTACTTAGGTAGTGCTACCGGGGGTGTGAAATCTACTCCCTTGCGCCTATACCAAGGGAGCAGGGGTCGACCACCAAAGCAGCATTCTGGCGCTTCCCGCCTCCTTTCTAAGATGTCTGCCATGCGCTGCACAGGGCTTCTGTCCCTCGGCGTGTGTGCCTTGCAGGAATCCCGAAAAGAAGGTGGTAGTCATGAACAAGAAGAAAATGTTGCGCGCACTGTTGGCCGCAGGTGCACTGAGCGCTACCGGATTAGCCCTGGCACATGGAGATATGGTGCCGCAAGCCGTGAACACTGAAGGACTGACCCCGCTTGGCAAGGAATGGCTGGACGAGAACCCCTACCGTGGCGACTCCCCCGAGCACGACCTGGCGGTGGACATCGGTTCTTCCGCCTACAATCAGAACTGTGCTCGCTGCCATGGTCTCGAAGCCATGTCCGGTGGTATCGCACCTGATCTGCGCGAGCTGGAAGCCAATATCAACGGCGACGAATGGTTCAAGGAACGCGTCATCAATGGTGCGGTACGCGACGGTGCGGTCTACATGCCGCGCATGGCTGACCACCTGAACCAGGAAGCCTTGTGGGCCATTCGTACCTATATCGAGAGTCGCGTCGGCAAGTGATCGCGGTTCGAGGATGGTTGCATGTCCAGATACCTGCTGTTTCTGCTGCTGGTGAACGTGCTGGGGAGTGCCTGGGCCACCGGGACTGACCCTCTGCAATCGACGATGTGGGACTACCACTATCAGCGCCTGCTGAATGGGGAGCCTTACGTCTTCGATGAGCGGGTCAAGGTACTGACCCCGCCGTTCGCCGAGGATGCGCGGCAGGTGCCGATCCAGGTGGATGCCCGCCAGGTGCCCGGTGAAGTGGTGCGCATAGAGGCATGGGCCGAATTGAACCCGATTCCTCGCATCTTCACCTTCCACCCCGGCGAGCAGGTCCTGCCGGTGGCGGCGATCCGTATTCGTGTCGAACAGGCAACGGCCATCCGCGCGGCGGTGCTGACGCGCGATGGTGTCTGGCACATCGGTTCCGCCCGTGTGGATGCGGCAGGCGGCGGTTGTACGGCGCCCAGCGTGGTGCGCAGCCAGCCAGGTTGGGAGAAGCACCTGGGCGAAGTGCAGGGCGGCCGTTTCGAGCGTGCCGACAGCAGCCGCCTGCGGCTGCGTATTTCCCATCCGATGGACAATGGACTGATCGGCGGCATCCCCGAGTTTTTCCTCAACCAGGCGCAATTGCGCAATGAGCACGGCGAAGCCCTGGCCACCCTCGAACTCTATCCGGCTGTCAGTGAAAACCCGACCCTCAGCCTGGAGCTGAAAAGCCAGGACGCGGCGCGGTTGTGGCTGCGCGATAACAATGGCAACGAATTCGAGGCGACGTTCTAACGCGCGCTTTGCGTAGGGTGTGCGGCGTGTACCGGGGGATTGGCGATGCGATCTCTGGTACGCACGGCGCACGCTACTTCCAGGGGCAATCGGCGATGTGGCTGGCGTGGCGGTTTGGTCGCGACATGCGGCTGCTCCATCGAACGGGGAGGCTTCATGCGTTCACTACTTCATTTCACCTTTCTGCTGTGCCTCGCCACGCCCGCGTTGGGCGAGCTGGAGTACCGTCTGCAACCGCGCCAGATCGCCGAGAACACCTGGCTACTGGAAGGCAGTACGGACGATTTCGACCGGAAAAACGGCGGCAATATCGTCAACACCGCGTTTATCCTGACCTCCGCCGGGGTGGTGGTGATCGACACCGGGCCTTCCCGCCGTTATGGCGAAGCCATGCGCCAGGTGATCGCCGAGACGACCGGCCAGCCGGTGGTCAAGGTGCTGCTGACTCACCATCACCCGGACCATGTGCTGGGCAACCAGGCCTTCGCCGAGGCGCCCATCGCCGCTCTGGCCGGTACCAACCAGTTGCTGCGCGAGCAGGGCGATGCCATGGCCGAGAACATGTACCGTCTGGTCGGGGACTGGATGCGCGGCACTGAGCTGGTCCTGGCCAACGAAGTGCTGGAGCCGGGCGTGCTGCAAGTGGGAGATCATCGTCTGCGCCTGCTGTCCCTGAGTGGGCATACCGGCGCCGACCTGGCCATCCTCGATGAAACCACGGGCGTGCTGTTCGCTGGGGATCTGGTGTTCTATCAGCGCGCCCTGACCACGCCGAACTCGCCGGGACTGGATGTCTGGCTGAAGGACATCGACACCCTGGCGGCGCTGCCCTGGCGTTTGCTGGTGCCGGGGCATGGCCCGGTGGCGAAGGACGATACGCCCTTCGTGCAGATGCGCGATTACCTGGGTTGGCTCGACATGGTGTTGAACGATGCCGCCGTGTCCGGTGCGGACATGAACGAGGTGTTGCGCACGCCGATACCGGAGCGCTTCGCCGCGATCAGCCTGACCCGCTACGAACTGATCCGCACCGTCAGCCACCTCTATCCGACTTATGAACGGCGCGTACTGCGGGCGTCAGAGGGCTGACTCCCGGTGTGTATCGCTGCCGCCTTCAGGCAGCATGGTCCTTTGGTCGTAAGACCTTTGCCGGACGCCCCGGGCGAGGATAGGCATTATTGTTCACCCATTCCCTGTGCCGATACCGAGATGGAGCGACCATGACCGATAGCCTTGCCCGACTTAGCCGCAACGCCCTGTTCCTCGCCGTGAGTGCCGCCGTTTCCGGGCAGGCGCTGGCCCTGGAGCTGGAACTGGACCCGCTGGTGGTCAGCGGCTCGCGCAGTGCGGCGTCGAGTTTCGATCAGCCGTTCTCGGTCGACAGCGTCAGCGCACGGCAGATTCGCGACGGGCAACTGGGCATCAACGCCTCGGAAGCGCTGGCCCGTGTGCCTGGGCTGGTGGTGCAGAACCGGCAGAACTATGCGCAGGACCTGCAGATATCTTCTCGTGGCTTCGGTGCCCGCTCGGCCTTCGGGGTGCGCGGCATCAAGCTGATCACCGATGGCATACCGGCCAGCACCCCGGATGGACAGGGCCAGGCGGCGACCTTCAACCTCGACACCGCAGAGCGCATCGAAGTCTTGCGTGGGCCGGCCTCGGTGCTCTACGGCAGCAATGCCGGGGGCGTGGTGCAGATGTTCTCGCGGGACGGGCAGGGTGCGCCGCGCATCGGTGCCAGCACCCTGTTCGGCAGCGACGGCCTGCGGCGCAACCGCCTGAACGCCGAGGGCGAGGCCAATGGCGTGGGCTTTCTGTTCAACGCTTCACGCCTGGACACCGATGGCTATCGCGATCACAGCGCCGCCCGCCGCGACCAGGTATTCGGCAAGCTGAGCTTCACCCCGGACGACGACAGCCGCCTGGCAGTGGTCTACAGCAGCCTGGAGCAGAACGGCACCGATGACCCGCTCGGTCAGAGCTGGCAGGCCTACAAGGACGATCCGCGTTCGGTCACGCCCAATGCGCTGCTGTATGACACGCGCAAGAGCATCGACCACCAGCAACTCGGCGTGAACTACGAGCGCGATTTTGGCGAAGCGACGCTGCAAGCCACGCTCTATGGCGGCAAGCGCCATGTGATCCAGTACCTGGCCATTCCGGCTGGCCCTCAGGGCAATGCGCGCCACGGCGGCGGGGTAGTGGATTTCGAACGGCATTTCCACGGTGGCAGCCTGCGTTGGCTGCAACCCTTGCAGAGCCGCATCGGTGACCTGCGCCTGGCCCTGGGATTGGAGTACGACCGCAGCCAGGATGACCGCCAGGGCTACGAGAACTTCCTTTCCAGCGGCCAGGTGGGCGTCAAGGGCCGTTTGCGGCGCGACGAGATCAACACGGTGACCAGCCTCGATCCCTATGCTCAGTTGACCTGGCAGGTGGGCGACTGGACCGTGCAGGGCGGGGTGCGCTACAGCAACGTCGAGATCGAGGTGGACGACAAGTACATCGCGGGCCTGAATGGCGATGACAGCGGCACCCAGCGCTACCGCAAGGCGACGCCCTCGCTCAGCGTCGGTTATGCCTTCACACCCGAGCTGAACGGCTATGTCAGCGTCGGTCGCGGTTATGAAACGCCAACCCTGGGCGAGCTGGCCTACGGCCTGGACAGCAGCTTCAATCGCAACCTGTCGCCTTCCCTCAGCACCCAGTACGAGCTTGGCCTCAAGGCGCTGCTGGGCGAGCGTGCGCGCATCAATGCGGCGCTGTTCCAGATCGACACCGATGACGAAATCGTCGTCTCGGGCAGTCAGGGCGGTCGTACCAGCTACCAGAATGCCGGCAGGACGCAGCGTCGCGGCCTGGAGCTGGGCCTGGAAGCGCAACTGCACTCCCAGTGGACCGTCAGCCTTGCCTATACCTACCTGCAGGCGGTCTACGACTCTTCCTTCAACGCGGGCGGCAACCGTATCGACAGTGGCAACAACCTGCCGGGCGTGCCGCGCACCACGCTGTTCGCCGAGCTCAACTGGGAGCCGCTGGAAGGCTTCAACACGGCCGTGGAAGGCTTGTACCGGAGCAAGGTCTATACCGAGGACAGCAACCTCGCGAAGGCCGCGCCGGCCTATGCGGTCTTCAACTGGCGTGCGCAACTGGAGCAGCGCCTGGGGAACTGGCGCTTGCAGCAGACCCTGCGGCTGGACAACCTGTTCGACCGCCAGTACGTCGGCTCGGTCATCGTCGGCGACAGCAACCAGCGCTACTACGAAGCAGCACCGGGCCGCTCGTGGTTTGCCGGGGCGGGGGTCGAGTATCAGTTCTGATGCGAGAGGCGCGGCTTGGTTCGTTATGCAAAGGCCATAGGCATCTGGCGCTATCTGTCCGAGTCGAATGCACCCGGGTTGGCAATATTGTCTGGGCTTTTGGTGTACACCCGTGGCTGGGGCGGTGGCCGGGCCACCGGTTGCGCCCTTACGGCGCCTCACTTTTTCTTGCTTGCCCAAGAAAAAGTAAGCAAAAAGAAGGGCACCCCAAACATACGGCCCCTGCGCTCCGGGGTTCCCTCGCTCCATCGCCGTTCCAGGGGCACGCCGCGAAGGGCCATCCATGGCCCATCGCGCCTCTCGCGGCATCCCTGCCGCTCAACCCCTTACACGACGATTCCGCTCGGCCTCCTGATGGGGGTGGTGAAGCGGGCGGTGACTGGACGAACGAATTAAACCAACTTGATTGAAGTTTATATTTAGACTGGAGCGATAGAGGATGTTACAGACGCAGCATCCCCACCCCCTTTCAGAAGGCTGAACGCAGGCATTGCGTAGGGGAGCGAGTGGCATGGATGCCACGAGAGGCGTAAAGGGCCAGGACGGCCCTTGTACGCCGGCCCCCGGAGCGATGCCAGAGTGAAGGAACCCCGGAGCGCAGCGCAGGGGCCGTATGACTGGGAGCGTGTTTCTTTGCTTCCTTTCTTTGCACGAGCAAAGAAAGGGAGGCGCCGTAAGGGCGCAACCGATGGCCCGGCCACCACACGTGTCATGGGTGTACGCCAAAAGCCCAGACAATATGCCAATCCGATCGCAAGACCGCTCCTTGGCGGTTATAGCGCGATTGCCTTGCCAATTCCCCTGGTCTGCCTTGAGTGCATGGATGCAGCAGCGCAGAATGTGCGGCCCGAGCCGGGCATCGTCCATTGCGCTGCCTGCATCCTGTCCTCGATACCCAGGAGTCCCGCATGTCCTTTTTTAGAACCCTGATGTTGGCCGGCGCCCTTGCGCTGGGTGGGCAGGTCGCACCGGTGCTGGCGGATGAGGCGACCCATGTGCGCAATGCCAAGGAGTTCCTGCAACTGGCGCGGGCGCAGCAACTGGCTACGCCGGTCTATGCGCAGGTCCAGGGCATGTTCGCCGAACGCTACGCCCAGTTGCAGGGCGGTCAGGAGCAGCAGGCGCTGCTGGACAGCTACCAGGCGCGCGCCAACGCCGCGCTGGACAAAGCCATCGGCTGGGACAAGCTCGAACCCGAACTTGTGAAGCTCTACACCCGGCAGTTCAGCGAGCAGGAGTTGCGCCAACTGATCGAGTTCTACCGTTCGCCGCTGGGGCGCAAGGTGCTGACGCAACTGCCCGAACTGAACATGCGCTCGGCGCAGATCACCCAGGACAAGCTGGAAGCGGCCGTACCCGAGGTGAACAAGTTGCTGGATGACATGAGCAAGACACTCGACACGAGGAAGAAGTGACCCATGGCCAAGATAGACAGCATCCGTACGACCCTCGACGCCCAGTTGCAGCCCGAGCACCTGGAGGTGTTCGATGAGAGCCATATGCACAGCCGTGGCCAGGAAACCCATTACAAGGCCGTGGTGGTCAGCGCCTCGTTCGACGGGCTGAATGCGGTCAAGCGTCACCAGCGCGTCTACGTAGCGATGGGCGAGCTGATGGGGCAGATTCACGCGCTGGCCGTGCACACCTATACGCCGCAGGAGTGGAGCGAGCAGAAGGTTGCCCCGGCTTCGCCGACCTGTCGCGGCGGGCATGCCTGAATCCCGACCCGCTCGCCGCCAGGCAGGGGCGAGCGGTTACTTCTCCGTCGCGCCGTCATGTTATCGTCGCGCTTTTTCCGCAGGCCCATGGAGTTTCGATGAAGTTCATCCACCAGCGCGAGTATCTCAACGAAGATGACATCGTGCTGATCGAGTGTTCGAAGCCGTGCAACATCCGTCTGATGAACGATGCGAACTTTCGCAGCTTCAAGAATGGCGGGCGGCACACCTACCACGGCGGTGCGTTCGATCGCTTTCCGGCGAAGATCGTGGTGCCCAGCAGCGGTTTCTGGAATATCACCCTGGATACGGTCACACGCCGTGCCATCAGCGTGACGCAGAAGCCCAGCGCGTTGAAACATTCGATCAAGATCATGCGCCGTTCCGCGGCAGGCCCGCGTTAAGAGGCTGTGCGCGCTCTGCGGTGCTGCAGTCCGCCCTTTGCGAGGGCGATTACCGAGGATTACCCGATGACGGAAAAAATCGTCGTGGCGGCGATGTATAAATTCGTTGCCTTGCCCGACTACGAGGCTCTGCGCCAGCCCTTGCTCGACACCCTGTTGCAGCAGGGGATCAAGGGCACCCTGCTGCTGGCGGAAGAAGGCATCAACGGCACGGTGTCGGGCTCGCGGCAGGCGATAGACGCCTTGCTGCAGTGGTTCGCCAGGGACGAGCGCCTGGCCGATATCGACCACAAGGAATCCTTCTGCGACGAGCAGCCGTTCTACCGCACCAAGGTCAAGCTGAAGAAAGAGATCGTCACCCTCGGCGTGCCGGGCGTGGACCCCAATCGTCGGGTGGGCACCTATGTCGAACCCGCCGACTGGAACGCACTGATCGATGACCCCGAGGTGCTGCTGATCGACACGCGCAACGACTACGAAGTGGCCCTGGGCACTTTCGAAGGCGCCGTCGATCCCCAGACCCGTTCGTTCCGCGAATTTCCCGAGTACATCAAGGCCCATTACGACCCGACCCGGCACAAGAAGGTCGCGATGTTCTGCACGGGTGGCATTCGCTGCGAAAAGGCGTCGAGCTACA
This sequence comes from Pseudomonas sp. ABC1, assembly GCF_013395055.1. Lineage (NCBI taxonomy): Bacteria > Pseudomonadati > Pseudomonadota > Gammaproteobacteria > Pseudomonadales > Pseudomonadaceae > Pseudomonas > Pseudomonas sp. ABC1. Next base: position 479,603 of record NZ_CP058349.1, on the reverse strand, counting down.
TGCTCGAAGAGGGCTTCGAGGAAGTCTTCCACCTCAAGGGCGGCATTCTCAAATACCTGGAGGAGGTGCCACAGGCGCAGACGCGCTGGCGTGGCGACTGCTTTGTGTTCGATAACCGCGTGACGGTTCGCCATGACCTGGGTGAAGGGGATTTCGAGCTTTGCCATGCCTGCCGCATGCCGGTTTCCGTCGAGCAGCGGCAGTCGGAACATTACGTGACGGGCATCAGTTGCCCGCATTGCTGGGACAGCCTGAGCCCGAAGACCCGGGCCAGGGCGCAGGAGCGCCAGCGTCAGGTCGAGCTGGCGCGTCAGCGTGATCTCGCGCATCCGATAGGACGCGATCCACGCCGCAACGAAGAGTGAAGGAGTCCGCCATGAGCGCCCAACTGATCTATGTGATGGACCCGATGTGTTCGTGGTGCTGGGGCTTCGAGCCGGTGCTGCAACGGCTGGGCGAGCAGGCGGCGCGGGCCGGGGTCGGCCTGCGGCTGGTGGTCGGTGGCTTGCGCCGCGAGCAAGAGCCGATGGACGCGGTGGGGCGCGAGCGCATCCTGGGCTACTGGCGCGATGTGCAGGCGGCGACCGGACAGGCATTCGATTTCACCTCGGGCCTGCCACAGGGGCTGGTGTATGACACCGAGCCCGCCTGCCGTGCGCTGGTCACCGCACGCGGCCTGGATGCCGCGAGTGCCTGGCCGTTGGCGCGCTCGATCCAGAAGGCCTTCTATCAGGATGCGCTGGATATCACCCAGGCCCAGGTGTTGCTGGGGTTGGCCACGGAACTGGGCTTGCCGCGCGAGGCCTTCGCCAGCCGCTTCGACAGTGTGGCGGCGCGGGAGGAAACGCAGCAGGATTTCGCCTGGGCGGGCAACCTGGGTATCGCCGGTTTCCCGACATTGCTGGCGAAGCGTAAAGGCGGTTATGCCCTGGTGACCAATGGCTACCAGCCCCTGGAGGCCCTGGAGCCATTGCTGGGCCGCTGGCTGGAGCAGGGTGGGCATGCCTGAAGGGTTGAGCTGGGCGAACATCCGCACCCTGGCGCTGAAGCATAGAAAGGCGCTGGTGCTGGCTAACCTGGTCGCGGTCCTGGCGACGCTGTGCAGCGTACCGATTCCCCTGTTGCTGCCTCTGTTGGTGGATGAGGTCCTGCTCGGCCAGGGTGGCTCGGCCGTCACCTGGATGAACCGCCTGCTGCCGTCGGCCTGGGAGAACGCCATCGGCTATGTCGGCCTGATGCTGGTGCTGACCTTGTTGCTGCGTGGTGCTTTCCTGATCTTCAGCGTCCTGCAGGCCTGGTTGTTCGCGCGCTTGTCCAAGGATGTCATCTACCGCATTCGCCTGCGCCTGCTGGAGCGCCTGAAGTGGATCGCGATGGCCGAGTACGAGAGCCTCGGCGGCGGCACGGTGACCACGCACCTGGTCACCGATCTGGAAACCCTCGACAAATTCATCGGTGAAACCCTCAGCCGCCTGCTGGTCGGTGTGCTGACGATCCTCGGTACGGCAGCCATCCTGCTGTGGATGCACTGGCAACTGGCGCTGCTGATCCTGTTGTTCAACCCATTGGTGGTGTACGCCACGGTGCAATTGGGCAAGCGCGTGAAACACCTGAAGAAGCGCGAGAACGACAGCACCGCCAGCTTCACCCAGGCGCTGACGGAAACCCTGGATGCCATCCAGCAGGTGCGTGCCGCCAATCGCCAGGGTTACTTCTTCTCGCGCCTGGGCCAGCGTGCCCACCAGGTCCGCGATCATGCGGTGGCCTCGCAATGGAAGACCGACGCCTCCAACCGTGCCAGCGGCCTGTTGTTCCAGTTCGGTATCGATATCTTCCGCGCCGCGGCGATGTTGACGGTGTTGTTCTCGGACTTGTCCATCGGCCAGATGCTGGCGGTGTTCAGCTACCTCTGGTTCATGATCGGCCCGGTCGAGCAGTTGCTCGGCCTGCAATACGCCTTCTATTCCGCCAGCGGTGCGTTGAAGCGGATCAACCAGTTGCTGGCCCGCGCTGACGAGCCGAGATATGCCTCGGTCAGCGATCCGTTCCGGGGGCAGCGAACGGTCGGTGTCAGTGTGCATGGGGTGTCGTTCTCCTATCAGGACGAGCAGGTGCTGGATGGCCTGGACCTGGAGATCGCGGCGGGCGAGAAGGTCGCCATCGTCGGTGCCAGTGGCGGCGGCAAGAGCACCCTGGTGCAGTTGTTGCTGGGGCTCTACCAGCCGCAGCGTGGTGAAATCCGCATGGGCGGGGTGCCGCTGGAGCGGATTGGCTACGAATGCGTGCGTGAGCATGTGGCGGTGGTGCTGCAGCATCCGGTGCTGTTCGACGACACGGTGCGGGCCAACCTGTGCATGGGCCGCGAGCGCACGGACGAAGCGTGCTGGGAGGCGCTGCGTATCGCACAGCTGGAAGACACCGTCGCACGCCTGCCGGCAGGCCTGGACAGTGTCGTCGGGCGTTCGGGTGTGCGCCTTTCGGGCGGCCAGCGCCAACGCCTGGCGGTCGCCCGTATGGTGCTGGCCGATCCGCACGTGGTGATACTCGACGAGGCAACCTCAGCCCTGGATACCGCCACCGAGCACGCCTTGCACGAGGCATTGGAGCGCTTCCTCCAGGGGCGCACGACGCTGATCATCGCCCACCGTCTGTCGGCCGTCAGGCAGGCCGAGCGTGTGCTGGTGTTCGATGGCGGGCGCATCGTCGAGCAGGGCGAGCACCAGCAACTGATCGACGAGGGCGGGCTCTACGCCAGGTTGTACGGCCACTTGCAGCACTGAGCGGACGGGCCGCGACCCATGGGTCACGCAGCCCCGTACAACCATCGGTGCCACGATATTGGCACTTGTCCCTGTAATTTTTCTGGCGAAAGTGGCGAAATGCCACGCTTTGCTGATTAGAATACCCCACTTTGGTGCACCTACTTTCGTAGTATGCGGTGCTGATCTATCGGCGAAATAGCACGATTTCAGGGTATTTATGATGCGATCTCTGGTTGGCATATTTATCGACCTGGGCGTCGGCAAGAAGCTGCTGCTGGGTTTCGGCGTGGTGTTGTTGCTGACCCTCGGGGTCGCCTTCACCGGGTTCTATGCCGTCAGCGGCATCATCGGGCGAGCCCAGCAAGTGGACGAACTGGCGCATGTGAATGCGCTGATCCTCTCGGCCCGTGGCCAGGAGCGCGACTTCGCCCTGACCCGCAACCCCGCTTCGGCGGCGGCGCTGCGTGACTCGCTGGCCGGGCTCGATAAGGCGTTGCAGGCGTTGGGCACTATTTCCTCCCGTAGCGAACAGGCCGACCTGGCCGCCATCGCCTCGGCGGCGAAGGAGTACGGGCAGCAGTTCGAGCGCTATGGTGCCTTGATCGAGCAGGTCGCCAGCCTGCGCGAGCGCATGGACGAGTCGGCGCAGAACAGCCGTTATGAGTTCGAAGGCATCGAGCTGGAAATGTACGATGCCGTCCGCGCACTCAGGCTGGAGGGCGACCGCCTGCGCGGCAGCGATCCGCTGACCGTGGCCGAGGCTGCCTCCGGCCTGACCAAGAACATCCTCGACCTGCGCACCTTCGAGAACGTCTATGTCGGCAACGCGACCCAGGAAGCCGTGGACAACTGGAACGAGGTCCACGTCAACGTCATCGATGTAGGGCGCAACCTCAAGCGCTGGCTCAACGAGAGCCAGTCTGCCGCGATGGATACCGCCCTGGCCGAGCTGGAAACCTACCGGCAGAATTTCGCCGCTTTCCGTGAAGTCAGGGAGCAGCGCATAAGCCTGGAGCAGGCGCTGGCCGAACACTCCGCGTCGGTGATCGCTTCGGTCGAGCACAGCGTGGAGCGGGCGACGCAGGACATGCGCGAGCAACGCCGCAATGCCTACCTGCTGCTGTCGGGTATCGCCGTGCTGGCCATCGTCATCGGCATGGTCGCGGCCATCTCGATTACCCGCACCATCACCGTCCCGCTACGGCGCACGGTGCAACTGGCCCAGCGCGTGGCCGAGGGTGACCTGAGCGAAGCATTCGTGGCGGTCCGGCGTGACGATGAACTGGGGCAGTTGCAGCGGGCCATGCAGGGCATGACCGAAAGCCTGCGCAACCTGATCGGGCGTATCGGCGGTGGCGTGGCGCAGATCGCATCATCCGCCGAGCAATTATCGGCGGTGACCGCGCAGACCAGTTCCGGCGTGCAGAGCCAGCGCATGGAAACCGAGCAGACCGCGACGGCCATCCACCAGATGGCCGCCACGGTGCAGGAAGTGGCGCGCCATGCCGAACAGGCTTCGCTTGCCGCCCGGCAGGCGGACGACGAAGCGCGTCAGGGCGAGGCCGTGGTGCGCCAGGCCATCGCTGAAATCGGCCGCCTGGCCAGTGAGGTCGAACAGTCGGCCGAGGGCATCGAGGCGCTGGACGCCGAAAGTGGGCGTATCGGCAGCGTGCTGGAAGTGATCCGTGCGGTGGCCGAACAGACCAACCTGCTGGCGCTGAATGCGGCTATCGAAGCAGCCAGGGCTGGTGAGCAGGGGCGTGGTTTCGCCGTGGTGGCCGATGAGGTGAGGGCGCTGGCGCAACGCACCCACGAGTCGACCAAGGAGATCGAGACGCTGATCGCCAGCCTGCAACACCTGGCGCACCAGGCGGTCGAGCAGATGGGCAGCAGCCGAGCGCTGACGCAGAACACTGTCGAGCTGTCCGAGCAGGCCGGCGCCGCACTGGGGCGGATCACCGGAGCGGTGTCCACCATCGAACAGATGAACCAGCAGATCGCCGCCGCCGCCGAAGAGCAGGGCGCGGTGGCCGAGAACATCTCCGAGAGCGTGACGCGGGTTCGCGATATCGGCGAGCGCAGCGCCGAGGCCACCGAACAGACCGCCGGTGCAAGCGCTGAATTGGCGCGCCTGGGAGGGGAGTTGCAGGGGTTGGTCAGGCAGTTCCGGGTGTGAGGGAGAGTGCCTTTCAATGTCTTCGTAGAGGTCGCTAAGCCACTGCCGGCGATTGCATGCATGGCTAGGCTACCCGGACATCCGCGCACCTGGACCCCCGCCTTCGCGGGGGCGACGGCTTCCCCCTTGTGTTCCTAACCTCTGTCATTCCCGCGCAGATGGGAATCCATGCAGTGGTGGTAGCGCCACCTGTCTTGCCGGCAAGCGCTACACGTTGAAAGGCATGGTTCCAGGCTCATGAGCCAGGCCGCCAATCTCCGGCTCTCGCTTTCTGTTCGTTCAGGCTGGCAGCAAGCGCCAGCAGCAGTGCGGCAGCGGCCAGTCCACCCGCCAGCCAAAGATTGCCTGCCAGGCCAAAGCCATCCACGGTCCGGCCTCCCGCCCATGATCCAAGTGCAATGCCGATATTGAAGACGCCCACATACAGCGCGGTGGCGATCTCCACGGCGCCCGGTGCGGCTTTTATCATCCAGGTCATCAGGCCGACCGAAACCCCGCCATAGGCCAGCCCCCAGGCCAGCAGCACCGTACCTCCACCGATGTGGGTGTTGCCAACGGTCAGGAACAATACCGGCGTCAGCAGCAGCCCCAGTGCAATCGCCATCACGGTCCATGTGGTGCGCCGTGCCGCGACGATGCCCGCCAGGAAGTTGCCGGCAATGCCCGCGATGCCATAGGCGAACAGTAGAGCGCCGATCCATTGCGCATCGAATCCAGCCACCGACAGCAGCAGCGGGCGCACGAAGGTGAAAACCATGAAGTGCCCGGCCACCAGCAGCAGCGTCAGGAGCAGTCCGACTTGCAATGTGTGATTGGCAACAAGTTGTTCACCGAACTGGCGCAGGGTGGCTGACCGGGCAACGGGCAGCGCCGGAATGACGGCAAGATGAAGCGCCAGCACCAGTCCACTGAGCAATGCCATGCTGCCGAAGGCCCAGCGCCATCCGGCAAAATCGCCAATCACTGCTCCAAGTGGTACGCCCAGCACCGACGCGGCCGCCACTCCGCCAAAGATGATGGACGTTGCCAAACCAACCGCGTGTCCCGGAACGAGCCGTGCCGCCAAGCCGCCGGCGATGGCCCATATGCCTCCCATGCAGAAGCCGACCAGCACGCGTGCGGCCAGCATCCAGCCCAGGCCAGGGGCGAGTGCCGATGCCGTATTGGCGATCATCAACAGCCCCAGCAGCCCGCACAGAATCCTGCGTCTATCCATGCCGCCCGATGCGATCACCACCAGCGGTGCGAACAACGCCGCCAGCAACGCGGGCAACGAGATCATCAGACCAGCAGTTCCGGTGGAAATGTCCAGGGTGTCAGCGATGGGGGACAGCAGGCCAACCGGGAGCATTTCCGTAGTCACGACGGAAAACGTGGCAAGTCCGACCGCTGCCACGGCCAGCCAGGGGGGGCGAGGCAAGGCGCCTGCGGATACCGATGCGGGTGTGCTCATGGCTCAAGTCCTTGAAATGAAGAAACAGGGTGAGTCGCCATCACGTGGCATCCGATCCAGGCAAACCATGTGCGCGCAGGTGCCGATGCCCCCACAGCGCCACGAGCAGTACCACTGCACCCGCACAGAGCGCGACGGTGAACCCGGCTCGTGCTCCACCGCCATCCACCACTTGGCCGGATACCGCCGCGCCCAGCGCCACGCCGACATTCAGCCCGGCCAGCAGCCAGGTCATGCCTTCGGTCAGGCGTCGCTCGGGCACCAGGCGCTCGACCAGCGACATGGCGATGATCATGGTCGGTGCGAAGAACACTCCCGCGACCAGCACGGCTCCAGCCAGCGCGGCGATACTGCCGACTAGCAACAGGGGCAGCGTGGTCGCGGCCGTTGCCAACCCGGCCAGCAGCAACAAGCGATGCAAGGGTGTCTGCAGTTTGAGTGCGCCGAACAGCAGCCCGGCCAGGCAGGAGCCCACGGCATAGGCCGATAGCACCAGACTGGCCGCCGCCGGTCGGCCCAGGTGTTCGGCAAAGGCCACACTCACGATATCCACGGTGCCGACGATGACGCCCATTGCCACCATCAGCAGCGCCAGCCGCCGCACGTTTGCCAAGCGGATTACCGATCCCGCACCTTCCGTGGCAGCGTCTTGCGCCTCGACGGGCGGTTCGGTGCCACGTTGCACGACTAGCGCGAAGACGCCGAGCATCAGCAGCAGCGCCGCCGCCAGTGGGCCGGCCTGGGGCGCCAGCGCCACCGACAACCCGACTGACAGCGGCGGCCCGGCGATGAAGGTGACTTCATCGAATACCGTTTCCAGCGAATAAGCCGTTTGCAGGTGTGGCTGGCCGCGATACAGCGCCGTCCAGCGCGCCCGGACCATCGCCGACAGGCTGGGCATGAAGCCGGCCAGTATCGCTCCAATGAACAGCGTCCAGTCCGCTATCTGCCAGTGCGTGCAGGCCAGCAGCCACATCATGCCCAGCACGCTGATGGCGGTGGCGATGGGCAGCACGCGACGCTGGCCATGCCGATCCACCAGCCGCGAAATCTGTGGAGACAACAGCGCATAGGTCAGCACGAAGGTGGCCGATACCGCCCCGGCCAGGGCGTAGCTGCCACGCAACTGCGCCAGCATGGTGATGATGCCGATGCCGGCCATGGGCAACGGAATGCGTGCCACCAGGCCGGCCAGGGAGAAGCCCTTGGTGCCAGGCATGGCGAATAGCTCGCGGTAGGGGTTGAGCATGGGGTGGCATCTCCTTTGGCGCCGGGATTGCCAAGACAGGCTTCGCTGGCAACAATACATACAGGTCGTATGATTGAAACTCTATATTCATACGTTGTGTTTGTAAACAATCATGCAGTCCGTATGAAAGGAGAGGCCAATGGTTCGCCGTACCCGCGCAGAGACGGAAGAAACCCGCGTCACGCTGCTGGCGACAGCACGGCAAGTTTTCGGTGAGCGGGGCTATGCCGACACCTCGATGGATGATCTCACCGCACAGGCGAAGCTGACCCGGGGGGCGCTCTATCACCACTTCGGTGACAAGAAGGGATTGCTGGCCGCAGTGGTGGAGCAGATTGACGCCGAGACGGATCAGCGCCTGCACGCCATCTCCGACACCGCCGAAGACGCCTGGGAAGGCTTTCGCAACCGCTGCCGCGCCTATCTGGAAATGGCGCAGGAGCCGGAAATCCAGCGCATCGTGCTGCGTGACACCAGGGCCGTGCTGGGCGGTGCTTCGCCGGAGTCGCAACGCCACTGCATCCAGTCCATGCAACGGCTGCTCGACAACCTCATGCGGCAAGGGGTGGTGGACGAGGCCGATCCGCAGGCGCTGGCATCGCTGATCTACGGCAGCCTGGCCGAAGCGGCGTTCTGGATCGCAGATGGCGAAGACGGCAATACGCGGCTGGCGCAGGGCATTACAGCACTGGAACTGCTGCTGCGTGGCTTATTGGCCAAGCGCTAGCCTGCGCGGGGCCGATTCCAATGCAGTTCTTGGCGCTTGTCTCGAAGCGCCTTCGTTATTCCCGCGCAGGCGGGAGTCCAGCCGAGCGCTTGCCTGGGCCCGACTGCGCAAGTGGGGCGACCCACTGCGCCAGCGGCAGTTCGGGGTGCGGCTGCCAGATTCTGTTCCAGATCAGCACCAGCCGCTGCAGGTCGCCGCGTTCGGCTGGCAGGCGCTGGGGCTGCTCCAGCACGACCCAGTCACCGGCACGCTGTTCGGCCAGCGCAAAACGAAACGGGTGGAAGCCGGTCATGCCCAGGCGCAGGTCGGTGACGACCACCTGGCCGTCGATATCGTCATAGCGCAGCAGGTCATCGCTGAACCAGCGCAGGCGTTCGTGGGCGGCGGAACCTTGCAGCCTTTCGATCTGTTCGGTGCCCCTGGCGATGGGGACCAGCGACGGCGGCTCGTTATCGAACCAACTGCTGACCGCCTCGTAGTAGTGCTCGTCATCCACCGCGAGCATGCGCCACAGCAGCGTATTGAAAGGTGTCGGCGCACTGAACACCCGATGAGCCTCGATGCCTTGCTGTGCGAGGGCGTCGTGCATGCGTTTTTCCGCCATCTGCTTGCCGGCCAGCGTCGAGCCGAGGTAGAGCGACGATGCCGCCAGGGCGATCACAGGCAGACGCCGGCATTTACCGTTCAGGCCGAACAGGCCGGTCAACAGCACCGCCAGCAGCAAGGGCAGGCTGTACAGCGGGTCGATGATGAAAATGCTCGACCAGGCGATCGGCGGCGTCGGCAGGGGCCACAGCAACTGCGTGCCGTAGCTGGTGAAGGCATCCAGCAGGACATGGGTCGTCAGCACCAGCCAGATACAGAGCAGCAGCCGTGCGGCCGAATAGCCCGCGTCGAGAAAGAAGCGCCGCAGCAACCAGGCGAGCAGCACCGAGAACAGGCTGAGCACCAGCAACGAGTGGCTGAAACCACGGTGGTAGGTCATGTTGGCGACGGCATCGCCATAATCGATGATGACGTCCAGGTCGGGCAGGGTGCCGAGCAGGGCGCCGTACAGGAGCGCCTTGCGACCTTGCCAGCGGCCGAGCAGGCTCGCCTGGACGCTGGCGCCGAGGACGGCTTGGGTGATCGAATCCATGGGTGGCCTGGTGCGGGTATGGGGTGGCTACGTTAGCAAGGCCGCGTGAAGGCATGAAGCCTTTCGTGTGAACGGGCGGCCCATGGCGGGCGTAATGGCCTGCAAGGGGTTACAATCCCGCCGTTTTCTTCAGCAGGTTTTCCCCATGCAGCATCCCGCCGAACTGTCTCCGCTGGGCAAGTCCAGTGCCTATGTGTCCAGCTACAGCCCAGAGCTTCTGTTCCCGATTTCCCGGGAGACGAAGTGGCGCGAGCTGGGCCTGACGGCGGCGACCCTGCCGTATCGTGGCGTGGATATCTGGAACTGCTATGAGCTGTCCTGGCTGCTGCCTTCGGGCAAGCCGGTGGTGGCCATCGCCGAGTTCGCCATTCCCGCCGACTCGCCGAATATCATCGAATCCAAGTCGTTCAAGCTCTACCTGAATTCGCTCAACCAGACGGTCTTCGCCAGCCGTGAAGCCGTGGCCGAGACGTTGGTGCGCGATCTGTCCGCCGTGGCGGGGGCGCCGGTCGGGGTGCGTGTGAGCAGTATTCAGGAGGCCACTGCGCAAGGCCTGGTCGAACTGCCGGGGCAATGCATCGACGATCTGGATGTCGTCATCAGCGAGTACGATGCGCCACGAGCGGAGCTGCTGAGCTGCGATCCGACGCGGCAGGTGAGCGCCAGCCTGCACAGCCACTTGCTCAAGTCCAATTGCCCGGTCACCGGTCAGCCTGACTGGGGCAGCGTGTCTGTTGAGTACCAGGGTGCGTGGTTGCAGCCCGAGAGCCTGCTGGCGTACCTGGTGAGCTTCCGCCAGCATGCCGACTTCCACGAGCAGTGCGTGGAGCGTATCTACCTCGACCTGTGGCGGGTGCTGCAGCCGCAGCGCCTGCTGGTCAGTGCCCGCTATGTGCGCCGTGGTGGGCTGGACATCAACCCGTATCGCAGCAGCGAGCCGTTCACCCCGGTCAACCCGCGGCTGGCCAGGCAATAAGCTGCCTGACCTGCGCTGAGGGCGGGGTCTCAGATCCCCATGTTGGCCAGGCTCTGGATGATGTTGCGCAGGGTCATGGCGGTATTCGGGTGGCTGGCTTCGAAGCGTTCGACCGCCAGATTCACGCCGTCGACCAGGCTGTCATGGGGTTCTTCGTCGCCGGAGCCTTCGTTGGCCAGGCGGATTTCGATGCGCTGGGCGATTTCCTGCAGGGCGGTGCGCTCCTCCTCGGTCAGGGGTGTGTCCTGCGCGAGTTGGTTGCGCAGTTCGTCGAGTTGGGTTTGCAGGTTGTGGATCGGCATGGTGTTTTCCTTATGGCCGTTGGAGTCGATCTTCGCCTCGAAGGTTAAACCAGCGGAGCGGGGTTTGTCCGCGTCCATTGGTGACCCGGGCGGGCTTTCGTGCGCTGCGTTGCGCAAATGCGTATGATGCGATCCCTTTCAATCGGAAATGTCACACCGGGAGGTGCCCAGATGACCGAGCATGAAACACCCGAACCCCATATCGCCCACGGCGAGAAACTGCAAAAGGTGCTGGCGCGCATCGGCCTGGCTTCGCGGCGCGAAGTCGAAGGCTGGATCGCGGCGGGCCGCATTCGTGTCAACGGCAACGTGGCGACCCTCGGTCAGCGGGTCGACCTGCACGATGCGATCGCGCTGGATGGGCGTCTGCTCAAGCGTGAAGAGACCACCGAGGCCGTGCGCCGGGTCCTGATCTACAACAAGCCCGATGGCGAGATCTGCACCCGCGACGACCCGGAAGGCCGCCCGACGGTGTTCGACCGGCTGCCACGCCTGAAGGAAGGGCGCTGGATCAATATCGGCCGCCTGGACATCAACACCACCGGCCTGCTGCTGTTCACCACCGACGGCGAACTGGCCAACCGCCTGATGCACCCGTCCTACGAGATGGACCGCGAGTACGCCGTGCGTGTGCGCGGTGAGGTCGACGAGGAGATGCTCGAGCGCCTGAAAAACGGCGTGACCCTCGAAGACGGTCCGGCACGCTTCACCGATATCAAGGAAGCGCCGGGAGGCGAAGGCTTCAACCACTGGTATCACTGTGTCGTGATGGAAGGGCGCAACCGTGAGGTTCGCCGTCTGTGGGAATCCCAGGGGCTGGTGGTGAGCCGTCTGAAGCGCGTGCGCTTCGGCCCGGTGTTCATGACCTCCGACCTGCCCATGGGCCGCTGGCGCGAGATGGCACAGCGCGAGGTGGATATCCTCAGTGAGGAAGTCGGCCTGAAGCCGGTGGCGTTGCCTGAGGTGAAGGTCAAGCCGAAAGAGCAGTTGGAGCGTCAGCAACGCAAGACCTCCAAACCGCTGACCCGCAGCGAGCGTAACAAGCGCGTGCTGCGTCCCGCCGAGGGCGGTTCGGGCAAGAACCGTGAGCGCGGTAGCGCCGTGGCCGAGCGGCCTGGCGATATCAAGCGCGGTGGCCGTGGTCGGGACACGTCCGGTAAAGGGCGTGGCCGTAGCTGACGGACAGCGTTGCGCAGTGAATTGAATAGGCCCCGCATTGTCGGGGCCTATTCAATTCAGCGAGAGCCTTTCTCGCATATGCCGAGGCCTGTCCTTTTATGGAATCCGCTTCGTGTCTTCTCAGTTCATGGACAGTGATACGGCAGTAGTCATTTGCTCGCTGCTGAGGTTGCTGTCCTTCATGGCTTTGATCAGGTTGGCATTGGCTGTGGAAAGTGCACCCTGCAGCGTGGCCAGGCTGCTTTGCAGAGCGCCCAGTCGAATTTGGCGTTCTTCCGGTGTGCCGCTGTCATCGGCCATGGCAGCTTGCAGTTCAGCCATTTTTTCGGCGATCTGTCGTTTCAGTTCGCGGATCATCTTGAGGATCTCCTTGATTCCATTGGGGAGATCGCTTTCGTCAATATCCGCATTCTTATCCGTACTTTTGGAACGCTGGATGCCTACTTCGGACAGGCTGACGCGAATACCTTCGCGTAAGGAGTCGCTGCTGTCCGGGGCTGGCGAGCTGGTTTCTGTTTCCGCTTGGTGCTTGACGGGAACCGGAGTTGTGTGAGTGAACGGTTGGGCAGTGTCGAGTTTCATGGATGGAAATCCGGATGATGTAATCATGCGTATTATCGGCAGGCCCGGTGGTAACTTGATGCGGATTGCTGTGCTTTGACTTGCCGCAGACGAAAGGGTGTTGTGCTGCAGCTATTCGCGCAGGCCGACCTCCGACGCCAGCACTTCATCCAGCTCCAGTTCGTTGTAGAGCATGCGGTTGAAGGCGATGGCATGCATTTCCTTGTCCACCAGCAGGCCGCTGCTCAGGGCCAGGTTGGAGCTGTTGCGGCAAAGCTGTACCACCACCAGCGAGGTCTTGCTGGGGTTGTCCGGGTCTTCTTCCACTTCTTCGGGCATTTCGCCCGTGTACTTGAGGCCTTCGCTCTGGCTCGGGCACAGGTCGCCGACCGAGCCCCGGTACAGGGGCTTCCAGGCCATGTTGCGGTCCAGCGCGACCTGGCTGATGACCAGCTCATAATCGCCGAGGGCCTTTTTCGAGGCCGCCTGGTCGACGAGGGCCTGCAGGCCGTCGTAGTCGAGCCGGCTCTGGTTGGACAGCACCGAGGCGATGGTATGGGCGGACAGCTCCATGTAGCCGCGTGCCTGGTGGACGCTGTACAGGTCGGCGCTGATGACCGCGACGCCGATCACCAGGGGCATGATCAGTGCGGTTTCCAGTACCGCGCTACCACGCTGGCGACGGGGATTGAAGGCTTTCATCACTCATCCTCCTCCTCTGCGCTGCTGGGCAGGTCGCCGAGCAGGTGGCGATACTGGTATTGGAAGGCGTCGCCAAGGCCGAACAGCGCCGGCAGTGGCGTCATGAATCGCTGGCTCAGGTCGACCGTGACGCTGAGGATGGGCGGCGAGCGATCGTTCTGCGAGGCTTCCCTTTCTTCCTCGTCAGCCGTCTCGTTGGTGCCCTGGCCGAACTGGTAGAGGTTGTCGAAGGGCAGCACTTCGATCTCCAGGTTCTCTTCGGTGAGGAAGCCGTAGGAGAAGTCGATCATGCGGTCTTCGATATCCTGCTGCAGCTCCTCGGCATTCTTGCTGTAGTAGTTCGCGTCGCGGCGGAAGTCCTGCAGGGCATGTTCCAGCGAGAGGTTACCGATGCCGATCATGAGGGCGATGCGCGCCAGTTCGAACAGCATCATCACGCCGAACAGCAGGACCGGCAGGATCAGGGCGGTTTCTATGGCGGTGACGCCGCGCTCGTCGCGCGACCAGCGGGAAAGCACCTGCATGTTCAGTCCTGCTCGCTCAGGGCCAACGGACGCTGGCTGGCCGCCAGCAGTTCCTGCGCCAGGGGTGCGCCGGCAGCGATGCGCTGGCGGGTGGCGCGGAAATCTTCGAGGACGCGCTCGGCAAAACTCGGCTGCATGCTTTCCAGCAGGACGCGCCGGGCGGTGTCATCGTGTCCTTCCAGGACGTAGGCCAGGGCCAGGTTGAGTTGCAGGGCGGCGTCCGGGGAGCCGTTGCGGGCCTGGTTGAGCAGGTTGATGGCGCGTTGGTTCTCGCCGCTGGCAAGCCAGGACAGGGCCAGGTTGTTGGCGGCCGCACCGTTGCCTGGTTCGTGCTCGAGGACTTTTTCGAACTGCTGGCGCGCGCCTTCGGTGTCGCCGGTGATGTTCAGTGCGACACCGAAGCCGTTGAGGGCCTGGGCGTTCTGCGGGTCGACCTGCAGGGCGCACTGGAAGTCGCTGATGGCGCCTTTGGGCTGGCCGAGGGCCAGGCGCGCACGGCCGACGCCGTTGCACAGGGCGATGCGCTGGCCGGGGGCGATGTCCTGCAGATCGCCGCCCAGTTGCTGCCTGGCCCGGCCATAGAGGCTCAGGGCTTCCTGTTGCGGACGTACGGCGGCTGCGATGCTGGCGTATTCCAGCAGGTAGGCGCCTTCGAGCTGCTTGCGCTGGTCCATGCGCTCGTAGACCTCATAGGCCGCCTGCAACCTGCCGTTGTCGCGCAGCACACGGGCCAGGCGCAGCGCTTCTTCGGCTTCCTTGGAGATCGCCGGCGGCTTGCCCGAGGCGAGCGGGTTGCCGCCACTCATGCTGGCGCATCCGGTGAGTGAGATCAGGCCGGCGAGCAGGAGGCAGGGCAGGGGGAATCGCATGGTTCGATGGCTCCGGAAAGGGTCGTTAATTGCTGAGCAGGCGGATGATGCGAATCATGGCGGGGGCGCCCATCATCGCCACGATCGGCGGCAGGATCATGGTCATCAGCGGTACGCTGAGCTGGGCTGGCAGTTTACCGGCCCGCTCTTCAAGGTTGAGGATCAGCACTTTGCGGCTTTCGTCGGAAATGGTGCGCAGCGCCTGGGACAGCGGGGTGCCGTAGCGTTCCGCCTGGATCAGCGTGGCCACCATGCTCTCGATATTGCTGACGCCAGTGCGTTCCGCCAGGTTGAGCAGGGCGCGGGTGCGGTCGCTGAGAATCTGAAGTTCGGCACAGGTGTAGCGCAGTTCGTCGGCCATTTCCGGTGCGGACAGGGCCATTTCCTTGGACACCACTTGTAGCACACGACCCAGCGGCAGGCCCGCTTCGGCGCAGATCACCATCAGGTCGAGGGCATCGGGCAGGCTGCGCCCCAGACGCT
This sequence comes from Pseudomonas sp. ABC1, assembly GCF_013395055.1. Taxonomy (NCBI): domain Bacteria; kingdom Pseudomonadati; phylum Pseudomonadota; class Gammaproteobacteria; order Pseudomonadales; family Pseudomonadaceae; genus Pseudomonas; species Pseudomonas sp. ABC1. Next base: position 464,502 of record NZ_CP058349.1, on the reverse strand, counting down.
CGCCGCGCTGTGCGCTGCGCAGCTTCAACCAGGCTTCCGGCAAGGTGGTGCCGGCGAACAGGGCGATCAGGCCGGCGGCCAATCCGGTCAGCCCGAAGCGGTTTTCCGGGCTGATCAGCCCGAACAGCACCACCATCATCAGCAACAGGCCGAGGGTGCACTTGGCGACCATCAGCAGGCCGAGGCCTTCCGGATTGCGGAAGCCGGCCATGGCCAGCAGGCGGCGCAGGCTCTGGCGATCATTGCTGGTGCCGGCGAGGTTTTCGCCGAAGCGGGCAATGGGGCGCAGGATCGCTTGCTGTCGCGGCGACAGACGCAGGCCCTGGCTGCGCAGGATATCCGCCGCCGGGCCGCTGTCGCCAATGAGTACCGGCTCCACGTTGAGGCGCTCGTGCAGACCGGATGTGCGCTGTTGGCGATAGAGGCCGATCAGGCCAAGACCGATGCCGCACAGCATGAGGCCCAGGCAGGTGATGACCTGCGGGTCGTCGAGCAGGTTCATGCGACTCTCCTGACCATCAGGTGGGTGATTATCAAGCCCAGGGTGACGCTGCCGAATGCATAGAACAGCACGACGTTGCCGGTGGGGTCGTTGAGCAGGAAGTGAAAGTCCCTTGGCGAATTTATGTACATGTAGCCGAGGGCCAACGGCACCAGCGCGGCGACGATCTTCGCCGAGGCGCGGGCTTCGGAGGTCTTGGCCTGGATCTTCAGTTGCAGTTCCTGCCGTTCGCGCAGGGTGGATGCCAGTCGGTCGAGGGTTTCGCCCAGGCGTCCACCAGCTTCCTGGTTGATGATCAGGATCACGGCGAAGAAGCGGTATTCGTTCAGCGGGATGCGCTTGGCCGAGTCCTGCATGACCTGGCGCATTGGTACGCCCAGGCGTAGCCAGTTGTCGATCAGCGCGAATTCCACCGCGATGGGGCCGGGCAGGTTTTCCGCGACCAGGGCGAAGGCGTTGCTGACCGGCACCCCGGCGCGAGCGGTACGGGTAATCGCATCGATGGCTTCCGGCAGGCTTTGCTTGAGCTGTGCCAGGTGCTTGGCCATGGCGCTGCGGTACAGCATGTTGCCGATGCCGAAGAAGAACAGCAGGGCGAACAGCGTCCCGAACACCCAGGGCATGGGCGTATCGCGTGCGAGGAAGATGCTGCCGGTCAGGCTCGCCAGCCCCAGCAGCACCAGCCGCAACTGCAGGTTCTTGTCCCAGCCCAGGATGCGCAGGTCCAGCCAGAGGCGGCCCAGGTAGGGGCCGACCAGTGGCCATTCGGCCAGGGGCGGACGCTCCAGCTCACGCAGGATGCTTTCCGCCTGGTCGAGTTGCGCATTGCCGGGTTTGCGCGTCGGCAGTGTGCCCGACAGGTGCAGGCGCAACTGTTGCAGGCGCTCTTGCGCCGCCTGTTCCCGCTGGCGCCGCCCACTGAGGCCGCGTGCGGCGAAGAACGCCAGCAGGACGCAGACGAAGACCAGTACGGTGAACAGATCGAGCATGGCATCCATCAGGCTTGCCCCTCGAACAGGTGGGCATGGGTGCTGTAGAAGTGCGGGCGCTGGCCACTGGGGACGAATTGCCCGGTGAGCTGGCCCTTGGCATCGATGCTGGTGGTCTTGAAGCCGAACAGCTCCTGGGTCTGGATGACTTCGTTCTCCATCCCGCAGACTTCGGTGATCGAGACGATGCGACGGGCACCGTCGCGCATACGCTCCACCTGTACGATCAGGTTGACCGCACTGGCGATTTGCCGGCGAATGGCTTCCAGCGGCAGTTGCATGCTGGCCATCATCACCATGTTCTCCATCCGCATGATGGCGTCGCGCGGGGTGTTGGCGTGCACGGTACAGAGCGAGCCGTCGTGGCCGGTGTTCATCGCTTGCAGCATGTCGAAGCTTTCGCCGCCACGCACCTCACCGAGGATGATGCGGTCGGGGCGCATACGCAGGGCGTTGCGCACCAGGTCGCGCTGGTCGACCTTGCCAGTGCCTTCGGCGCTGACCGGGCGGGTTTCCAGGCGGACCACGTGGATCTGTTGCAGTTGCAGTTCGGCGGCGTCTTCGATGGTGATGATGCGGTCTTCGTTGCTGATCTTCTGCGACAGGGCGTTGAGCAGCGTCGTCTTGCCCGCGCCGGTACCGCCGGAGACGATGATGTTGAGCTTGGCGATCATCGCCCGGCGCAGCACTTCAACCATCTCGTAGGACATGGCGTTGCGTTCGGCGAGGATTTCCAGCGACATGTTGCGCCGCATGAATTTCCGGATCGAGATGGTGGTGCCGTCGATCGCCAGCGGGTAGGTGATGACGTTGACCCGGCTGCCGTCGGCCAGGCGCGCATCGACCATCGGGTGGGTTTCGTCGATACGTCGGCCCACTGCCGCAGCGATGCGCTGGGCAGTGTTGAACACGTGCTCTTCGTCGATGAAGGTGATCGGCGACAGTTCCAGCTTGCCGTAGCGCTCGACGAAGACCTGGCCGGCACCGTTGACCAGGATATCGTTGACGCTGTCGTCGGCGAGCAACGGCTGGATCGGGCCGATGCCGATCATTTCGTTGAGCATTTCCTCGCAGATGACTTCCTCTTCCTGGCGGGAGAGCTGCAGGCGTTGCTCGTCGCAGATGCGGCGGATCAGCGACTCGATCTGTACGCGCAGTTTGTCGCGGCCCATGGAGGCGGCTTTCAGCGGGTCGATCTGGTCGTACAGGTGGGTACGGATCATGCGCCGGTTCTGCGCACCCAGGGTGTCCACCGGCTTGCCGCCGTTATTGCGCTGGACGCTGGTGGCGCGTATTTCCTGCGGTTCTGCGCTGGCCGTTTCGGGGCGCGGCTTGCGCGCCGGCACGGGCTTCTGTGGTTGGCGGATCAGCATGCTGGGACTCCTCGGCTCACGCCGCCGAACGGTTGCGAGTCAGGACGTTTTTCAGGCGTCCGACGAGGCCTGTTTCAACCACCTGCTTGCGCAATGGCCGGCCACAGGCGAGGTCCGCCAGGTCCAGAAGGGTCGACTGGAAGGCGGCAGCGCTTTCCAGGCGCAACGGGCCGGTCAGCAGGCTGTCGCTCAGGGCCTGGCCGGCGTGGGGCAGGATCAGGTCGATGGGACGGCCGACGAACTCTTCGAACTGGCTGCGCTCGACGACGCCGGGTTGCCCATTGCGCGAGGGGTTGGCCACCAGCAGCAGTTGTTGGCCCGCGCTTTCATCGCCGATTTCGCGCAGCAGACGGTGGGTGTTGCGGGCGTCCTGCACGGTGAAGTCGGTCAGCAGGATGCGGGTCTGCGCATGGGCGAGGACATCCAGCGAACCCTGCGGGCGACCCGCCGGCAGGTCCCAGATGACCTGGTTGAACATGCGGCACAGGCTGGCGCCGAGGGTCAGCAGAAGCTCCGTGCTGAGGTGCGTGTCGGTGTGCAGGCTGGGTTCCTGGGCGAGCAGGAAGAGACGCTCGTTGACCTGGCCCATGGCGCGTTGCAGGAAGCGCGCGTCGATTTCCTCGCTGGCCAGCGCGGCGGCCAGGCCGGCGTCGCCGTCATAGCCGAGCAGCAGGGCGAGGTCGCCGTTGCTGCGGTCGAAATCCACCAGCGCGGTGCTGCTATGGCGTTGGGTGGAGAGCAACTGGGCCAGGCCTGCGGCGATGGTGCTGCTGCCACAGCCACCGGATACGCCGGTGACGGCGATGGTGCGACCGCTGCGTACGGCGGAGGTTTCGCCGATGGCGTGGCCCTGGGCGCGTGACAGCGATGAGGCGAGCAGGTCGAGCGGCACCGGCTTGGTCAGGTAGTCGAAGATGCCGTGCTGCAGCAGGGTGCGGTAGAGGTCGATGTCCTGGCGGCTGCCCAGTGCGATGATCTGGCAGGCGGGATCGCAGACTTCGAGGAGGTCGTTGATCGATTGCAAGGGCAGCGAGTCGCCATCCAGGTCCACCAGCAGTACGGCGGGCGGTGGATTGCTGCTGGTCCAGCCGATGGCGGCGGTGATGCCGCCGGACATGGCCATGTCGCTGCTGTAGCCCAGGCGTAGCAGTTGTTCGCCGAAGTGACGGGCGTCTTCCGCACTGGCGGCGAAGAGGGCCACGCCCTGTTTGCCGCCGAGGGTATCGAGAGTATTCCGGGATGCGTCGTTCATAATGCTGTTCTCCTGCCGGATCAATCTTCCTGGAAGTCGATGTCGAGCAGCTCGCGCACTTCATCGTCGTAGTAGCGGGTGACGGCGTTGACCGCGGCGATGCCGTCGCCGGCATCCAGCGTGCGTGGGCGCACCAGGTCGCTCGGGTCGGACACCATGCGGGCGATGTTGGAGCGGTTGGCACAGCCCATCGGGCCGACGGACTGGTAAGGCTTGACCGTCCACACGTCGGCATCGGCTACCGAGCAGTCGGGGGTCTTGACCACCAGGGCTTCGGAGACGACTTGCAGGTCCCATTCCTGGGATTCGGGTGCTTCCAGGCGCACCGGCATGACGACGACCTGCTCGCCAGGTGCACCCAGTTCACGCAGCACGCTGGCCAGGCGTTGCGCCAGTTGCTCACCGGACGGCGTATAGGGTTGCAGGCTCAGGGTCTGGCGCGACAGGCGTCCCTGGACGCGCAGCAGGGTGTTGAGGTTCTCCAGCGACTCGGCGGTGAAACCACCGCTATTGGCCGCCTTCAGCGAGGTGACCATGGCCGAGGGGCTGACCGTCGGCAGAGGCGCGCTCTGGTAGGGCGTGAAGCGGTTCTCGCGCATCTTGTTGAGGTTGTGGTCACAGCCTGCCACCAGCAGGGAGAGCGCCAGCAGAGACAGCAATGGGCGTACAGTCATGGCAGTTCTCCTCAGAACAGGTAACCGGCGGCGGCCTGGGCCGGCATCATCGAATCCAGGGCGCGAATGCCGCGGCCTGGGGTCTGCAGGTCGCCAGGCGCGGTGGGCTCGACCACATAGGCGGTGGCGATGATCACCAGTTCGGTGTCTTCCTGGGAGCTGGCGTCGGTTTCGAAGAAGCGGCCCAGTACCGGGATGCTCTTCAGGCCGGGAACGCTGGTGATGGTCTGGTTGATGTTGCTGCGCAGCATGCCGGCGAGGGCGAAGCTCTGGCCGCTGGCCAGTTCCACCGTGGTGTCGGCACGGCGTACCTTGAAGGCCGGGATGACATTGCCTTCGAGCATCACCGCACCCTCGTCGGACAGGTCGCTGACTTCCGGCGCCACGTGCAGGCTGATGCGGTTCGGCGACAGCAGGGTCGGCGTCATGCGCATGATCACACCGTACTGCTTGTACTCGATGGTCACGTTGTTGTTGGTGATGATGACGATGGGCACCTCGCCACCCGCGGCGAAGCCCGCGGTTTCACCGGACATGGCGGTCAGGTTCGGTTCCGCCAGGACAGTCGCCAGGCCGTCTTCGGACAGCGCGGTCAGCAGGCCGGCGACCGTGGTCGAGCCGTTGCGGTGGAAGCCGCCGGCAACGGCGCTGGTGATACCGGTGCTGGTGAAGTCGCCGGTGGTCGCATCGAACAGGCTGCTGGCGTTGCGGAAGAAATAGTTGCCGTTCTTCAGGGTGGCTTCCCAGTTCAGGCCCAACTGGGTGGACAGGCTGCGCGACACTTCGACGATGCGCACGCTGATGTTGACCTGTGCCGACAGTTCGACCTTGAGCTGGTTGACCACTTTCGGGCCTTCGCCACCGCCGCCACCCTGGGCACCCGAGCCGCTGGCACTGCTGCCGCCCAGATAGGATTCGACGCTGCTGATCACTTGCTTGGCCTGTTGCGGGGTACGCACGGTGCCACGCACGATCAGGCCGTTGTTGGAGGCCGGGCCGAACTCGATGTGCGAGCCGGGCACTTCGTTCTCGATCTGTTCGCTGAGTGCCGTCAGGTCATGGTTGGCGACCAGGCGAATGGCTGCGATCACTTTGTCGTTGGCGTCCAGTGCATAGAGGGTGGTCGTGCCGGCCGTTTCGGCGAAGACGAACACACTGCCGGCGGAGGGCATCTGGAAGCTGGCGATCTTCGGATCGGCGACCAGTACCTTGGCGGCCGGGCGTGGCAGTTGCAGCAGGCGACCCTGCTTGACCAGCAGCTTGACGTCTTCGGTCTCGCTGACCTGGGTGAGCTGCTTGCGCAACGGGGCGCTGCTCGGTTGCCGGCGTGGCGCAGGCTGGGGTGTTTGCACTGCCGCCAGCAGGTCTGCGGCGGGTTCGGCCTGGGCGTAGAACTGCTGGGCCATCGCCAGGTCCAGGTCCGGGTTGTAGGTGTTGGCGGCTTCGGCCGGTGTGTCGGCGCCATCCAGATTGTTGGCGTGGGCGAGTCCGGGGCCGACGACGCCTGCACCCAGGGCGCAGGCCAGCGACAGGGCTGTGGTTTTGAACGCGAACTTCATGGGTTGGGTTCTCTGTTGGGCAGGTGCGGCTGGTGCGAGCCAGCCGTCAACAATGTCGGGTTACTGCTGGCCGAACTGCACGACGCCTGCGGCGTTGCCATGGAATGTATTGACCTTCGTCGGCGAGGCGGGCGCCGACGCCTGGTAGACGCCGGTGGCCTGGGTCAGGGTGGTGACATGGCCATTACCGGGCTTGACCTGTCCGTCGCTCTCTTCCTGGCTGCTGCGCAGCGCCAGTTGCAGCGTGCCTATTTGCGTGGCGAGGGTGAGCTTCTCGGTGTAGGCCGGGGGGATTTCCAGGGTGACGGTTTCGGGGAAGATGTTTGAGTATTTTCCCTTGGCGGATGTAGAGCCTTCACCCGGCTGCGGGTTCGGTTGCAGTGGGCTACGGGCCTGGCTGTTGATGGCAAGGACACGCACGTCGCGCAACAGAGTCTGGGCTGCCAGGCGCGGTATCTGGTCCAGGTTCTGCGGGTTGATCTGCGGGGCTTCCTGGGCGCGCTCCAGGTTCAGCAGGACATCCACGCGATCACCCGAAGTCACCATGCCGTAGAGGCTGCTGGTGTTGTTGGTGGGAACGGAGACCGCCCGCATGCCGGGTTTGATGACAGTGGCAATGAAGCCGGGTTCGCCTGGCATGACCACCAGGTTGCTGGTCAGCGGCTTGCCTGCTGTGATGGGCTCACGGACGGTGGCACCGATCAGATTACCGACCAGGTTGCTGATCCCATTGTCGGCTTGTTCACGGTCGTCAAGGAAATACAAGCGTCCGTCGTACTGGCGCTCAACGCCTTTCCAGCGCAGGAGTGACGGATCGATGAAGTCACCCGGCTGCAGGTCACGGTCCACGACCAGGATGGCTTTATAGACGGGTTTCGCCGGCTCGACAGGTATCTGCTTGACCACGACGGGTGGCGGAGGAGGCGGCGTCATCAGTACCCGAGCCAGCAGGGCGGCGCCGCCGGCCAGGACCAAGGCGCCAGCCAGGAGAAGGATGGGAGGGGTTTTCATGAATTGAACCGTGCAGTCAGGAGTGAATGGGAAACAGCAAGGTGTAAAAAGCGCCGGCAGCGATGGCGAGCCCGTATGGAATGCCCTGCGGGCGGTCTTCGGTGAGCACCGTGGGTGTTGGAATGGCCAGGCGTGGATAACGCTGGCCGAACTTCATCCAGGTCTGCGCACAGAAGCTCTCGATCATCGTCAGCAACGGCAGTCCGAGTGCCAGCAGGCCACCGGCGAGTGCCGTGACGATCAGAAAGGTCATCAGGTCCAGCCCGCTCAGCCACAGGCACATGACGGCCATCAGCTTGACGTCGCCAGCACCGACACGGCCCAGGCTGAACAGGCCGAAGCCCACCAGCAGGACGATGCTGGCGCCGCACAGGGCGCGCAGGACCTGATACAGCAGGCCGTTGCCGGCCAATGACGCCATGGGCCCGAGGCCGAAAAGGGCTGCCAGTGGCAGCAGCAGCCATAGCGCCAGCAGGATCAGCACCAGCGTGTTGTGGATGCGCCGGTAGAGGAGGTCGCTGCAGATCACCCAGGCCAGTGCCGGTAGCAGGACGAGCATGGCGTAGGTGGTGTACATGCTGGGCTCCGTGGCCGGTCGCTTACTTGCTGGCGCCAGGGTTGTTGGTGTTGGTGATCTGGTCGGCGATGGTTGAGAAGCGCTCTTTCAGGGCCGTCACGAAGACGCCGTCGGAACCGAAGATGACGCCGATGGCGGCAGCCATGGCAGCGGCCAGGATGCCGTATTCGATGGCAGTGACACCGCTTTCGTCGGCGAGGAATTTTTTGAGACGGCTGGCCATGTAACGACTCCTTGGGAATGAGCAGGGGATCACTTCGAAGGGCTTCGGTGCCTTCGAATCAGTGTTCGATATTAGGAGTTATTCTCAACTGGGCGGCAAGGGTCTGATCATTAAGAATGCTTAAGGAATTCATCCTCAATTGCGTTCGAAGGCGCGTATTTTCAGCACCGCACGCAGGCCAGGCTGGTTGTCTTCCAGGGTCAGTTCGCCGCCATGCAGGTCGGCGATGGCCTTGGTCAATGTCAGGCCGAGACCGTTGCCGGGCGTGCTGCCGCTGGTGTCCAGGCGCTGGAAGCGCTCTATCGCCTTGTCGTTGAGCTGGTGGGGAATGCCCAGGCCCTGGTCGGCGACGCTGATACGGCTCCAGCCGTACAGGTTGTGGATGTCCAGCGTGATGGGCTTGCCGACGGGACCGTACTTGAGCGCGTTGTCGATCAGGTTGGCCAGTGCCTGGAACAGCAGCGCCTGGTCGCCATAGAGCTGGCAGTCGTCATCGGTCTGTATCAGCAGCTCGCAGTCCCGCTCTTCGGCCAGCGGCAGGTAGTACTCGCGGATGTCTTCGAGCAACTGCCTGGCCTGGATGGGGGCGAACTGGTGGGCACAGCGGCCGGTTTCCACTTCGGCGATGCGCATGACCGCACGGAACAGGTTCTGGATACGCTCGCCATCCTGGATGGCGCGTTGCAGTTCATCGCGCGCGTCGCCATCGACCATGTCCGCCACGTTCAGCAGGCGCCCCTGCAAACGGGTCAGCGGCGTGCGCAGTTCGTGGGCGATATGGCTGGTGATGTGCTGCACTTCTCCCATCAGCCGGTTGATGCGGTGCAGCCCCTGGTTGATTTCGTTGCCCAACTGGTCGAACTCGTCGCCCTGGCGGTCATAGGGAACCATCGCCGTGTGGTCGCCGCTGGCATAGCGCCCCAGTGCGTCGCGGATGCGGTTGATGCGCGACAGGTTGCGGATGCTGAAGGGCAGGCTGATGAGCATGATCGACAGCAGGATGACCAGCAGGCTGGCGCCGGCGATCAGCGGGATGATGCGGGTTCTCTCCAGCATCGGGCGCAGGTCGTAGGCGCTGAAATATTGCCCGCCATCGGACAGCGGGACGACCAGTCCGAGGATTTCCGTCGCGCGGCCTTTCGAGTCCAGCAGTTCGGCATGCCGCCAGTTGGTGGTGCAGGGCGCTGGGCAACTGTCACGCGGCATCAGGCGGGGGTCGCCGTAGAGCGGCTGGCCGGAGGCGTCGAAGACGATCGAATGACGATCCTTGCGCAACTCGAACGGGTGGCGATAGTTGAGCGCCTCGGCGACCGTGCTGGCTTCGGTCAGTCGCCCATACAACTGTTGCGTGCGTATGTCGGTGAGGATCATGTCGCGGACATGGCTGCGCATGACGATTTCCAGCAAGTGGTTGCTGAAGACCATGGACAGCAGGGCGACCAGCAGACAGATGAAGGCGATGGTGGCGGCTTGGCGAAAGTTACTGGTGTTGAGCAGCAGACGCAGGTTGCGGGTACTACCCCAGGACATAGCCGATCGCTCGTATGGTACGGATCAGCGGGCGCTCGAAGCCCTTGTCGATCTTGTTGCGCAGTTTGGACAGGTGCACGTCGATCAGGTTGGTCTGTGGGTCGAAGTGATAGCCCCAGACCTTTTCCAGCAGCATGGCGCGGGTGACCGTCTGCCCCTGGTGTTCGGCCAGCACCTGCAACAGTTTGAATTCCTTGTCGGTGAGGTCGATGTTGTTGCCGCCACGGTGGACTTCGCGGCGGTTGAGATCGATGCACAGGTCTTCGATGTGCAAGCGTTCGTCCTGGTGCGTGTGGGTGTTGCGCTTGGCCAGCAGTTCCAGGCGCAGCAGCAGTTCGGTGAAGTCGAAGGGTTTGCCGAGGTAGTCGTCGGCGCCGGCGCGCAGGCCTTCCACACGGTCGGATATCTCGTCGTTGGCCGAGAGCACGAGGATGGGCGGGCGTGTGCGACCGTGCAGGCGGTTGAGCAGTTCGATGCCGTCCATCCTGGGCAGGATGCGGTCGAGGATCACCACATCGAACGCTTCGCTCTGGATCATCTGCAACGCGCCTTCGCCATCGTCGGCCAGGCGAAAATTGTGCCCAGACGCATGCAGTTTGCTGCCGATCCAGTGGCTGACGGATACGTCGTCTTCTACGACCAGAACGCGCATGCGCTGTTCCTCAGTGAGTGTGGGCTGAAAGCGGGAGTCTTTTTAGCAATCGCAGGCGTGCGATAGGATTAAGAATACTTAACTCTAATGATAATACTTATCATGAGCAAAATTATAGTGGCGAATAGATAATAGGTTTGACCAATTTTTTAGATGCATCGGCACGGCTCTATGCCGTATGGGCTGATGCCGGGTCGGAGAGGTCGGGAAGCTGGGCGCTCCGACGTGCCAGGACGGCACGTCGAGGGCGCGAGGCGATCAGTGCAGGGACTTTCTCAGGCGTGACAGGGCGCCGAAGAAGAAGGCCGCGCCAATGGCGACCAGTGCCAGCAACTGCGGCCAGACGATAAGGATGTCCGCACCTCGGAACAGGATGGCCTGGGCCAGTTGCACGAAGTGGGTGGTGGGGGCGGCCAGCATGATCTGCTGGACCAGTTCCGGCATGCTCTCGCGCGGTGTCATGCCGCCGGAGAGTATCTGTAGCGGCATCAGCGTGAGGATCACCAGCAAACCCAGTTGTGGCATGGAGCGGGCCAGGGTGCCGAAGAAGATCCCCATCGAGGTGGTGGCGAACAGGTGCAGCGCTGCCCCCGACAGGAATAGCGGGATCGAGCCCGGAATGGGCACGGCCAGCCAGCCCTCGACCACCAGGTTCAGGGCGATGCCTGAGGCGACCAGCACCACCAGTCCCATCGACCAGACCTTGGCGCACATGATCTCGAACGGCGTCACCGGCATCACCAGCAGGTGCTCGATGGTGCCGTGCTCGCGCTCGCGGATCAGCGCCGCGCCGGTGAGGATGATCGACAGCAGGGTGATCTGGTTGATGACCTCGTTCACCGCGCCGAACCACGAGCGCACCAGGTTGGGGTTGTACTTCATGTGCACCACGGCTTCCACCGGCAGTGCGCTCTGGGCGCGATAGCGGGCGAGAAAGGCGCTGACCTCGTCGCTGATGATCTGCTGGATATGCCCGGCGCCAGTGAAGGCCTGGGTGATCTGCGTGGCGTCGACGTTGAGCTGGATGCTCGGCTGCCTTCCCGCCAGCAGGTCTTGCTGGTAGTTCGGCGGGATGCTCAGGGTGAAGGTGTAGAGGCCGGCGTCCATGCCCTGGTCCATTTCCTCCAGGCCGATGGCCTTGGGTGCCAGGAAGTAAGGCATCTGGAAGGCGCTGATGATTCGACTTGAGACCTGCGAGCGGTCCTCGTCGATGACGCCGATGGTGGCGCGGTGCGGCGCTTCTGGTACGCCGGTGGCGCTGGAGTAGATGCCCAGGGTGAAGGCATAGACGATCAGCAGCAACAGTGCCGGGTCGCGGTACAGGCTGCGGAGTTCCTTGATGCCCAGTTGCAGGATATTGCTCAGGCTGCGCATGTCATTTCTCCTGCTTTTTCAGGCCCAGCACGCTGAGCAACGTCAGCACCGGGATGGTCAGCAACAGGGGAATGAAGTACGGGTAGAGCTCCGCCAATCCCAGGCTCTTGGAGAACACGCCACGGCTGATGGTGAGGAAGTGGCTGGTCGGGTAGATATTGCCGATCAGCGCCGCGGCACCCTCCATGGCCGAAACCGGGTGCATCAGGCCGGAAAACTGGGTGGCCGGGATCAGCGTGGCGATGGCCGTGCCGAAGATCGCCGCGATCTGGCTGTTGAGGATGGATGACATCAGCAGGCCAAGCCCCGTGGCACAGATCACATAGAGCAGGGCGCCGAGGCTCAGGGTCAGCAGGCTGCCCTTGACCGGCACGTCGAACACCAGCACCGAGAGCACCACCAGCAGGGCGAAGTTGACCATGCCCATGGCGATATAGGGCAGTTGCTTGCCGACCAGGAATTCCAGCCGTGTCACCGGTGTGACATACAGGTTGGTGATCGAGCCCAACTCCTTTTCCCGGACGACGCCGAGGGCGGTCAGCATGGCCGGGATCAGCATCAGCAACAGCGGTATCACAGCAGGCACCATGGCCGGCAGGCTGCGCACGTCGGGGTTGTAGCGATAGCGCAGGGCGACGTTGGTGGGGCTGGCCGCCGTGGCGTAGGGCTGGCTGGCGGCCAGTTCCTGCAGGTAGCTCAGGTGGATGCCCTGTACATATCCCTTGATGGTGTCGGAGCGTGTCGGCATGGCGCCATCGATCCAGAAGCCGACTTCCGGCGTGGCACCGCGCTTGAGGTCGCGACCGAAGCCCGGTGGGATTTCCACGGCGAGGCTGAGTTCGCCGTTGCGCATGCGCTGGTCGAGCTCCTCGTAGCTCTGCAGCGGTGCCTCCTCGATGAAGTAGCGCGAGCCGGCGATATTGCGTGCGTAGGCCTGGCTGGTGGTGGTCTGGTCCCGGTCCAGCACGGCGTAGGTCAGGTCCTCCACGTCCATGCTGATGCCGTAACCCATGATGAACATCAGGATCACCGTACCCAGCAGGGCCAGGGTCGCACGGATCGGATCGCGGCGCAGCTCCATGGATTCGCGTCGGGTATAGCTGAGCAGGCGGCGCAGGCTGAAGCGCGAACGCAGGTCGACGCCAGTGGCGTTGAAGTCCGTGGATGGAGTGCTGTCCTGGGTGGCGGCATCTTCCGTCACCACATCCCTCAGGTAGGCGATGAAGGTTTCTTCCAGCGTGTCCAGCCCGCGCTTGGCCATCAGCGCCTGGGGTGTGTCGCTGTCGAGCACGCGCCCGGCATGCATCATCGACATACGGTCGCAACGCAACGCTTCGTTCATGAAGTGGGTAGAGATGAAGATGGTCACGCCATCCTCGCGCGACAGTTTGATCAACAGTTCCCAGAAACCATCGCGGGCAATGGGGTCGACGCCTGAGGTCGGTTCGTCGAGGATCAGTATTTCCGGTTCGTGGATCACGGCGACGGCCAGGGACAGGCGTTGGCGCACGCCAAGTGGCAGGTCGCCGGGCAACTGCTCGGCGACGCCGTGCAGGTTGAACTGGTCGAGCATGGCCTCGATACGCTGGTCGCGCCGCTCAGCGGGTATGTGGAACAGACGGGCGTGCAGGTCGAGGTTCTGCCGCACGCTGAGTTCGCTGTACAGCGAGAAGGCCTGGGACATATAGCCAACGCGGCGGCGCGTGTCGATGTCCTTTGGATCGACCTGTTGGCCGAACAGGAATGCCTCGCCTTCGCTGGCCGGCTGCAGGCCGGTGAGCATCTTCATGGTGGTGGACTTGCCGCAGCCGTTCGAGCCGAGAAAGCCGAATATCTCCCCGCGTTCGATGCGAAAATCCACATGATCGACTGCGACGAAATCGCCGAAGCGGCAGGTCAGGCCGTGGGCTTCGATGGCGATCGGGTGTTTGCCTTCGGGCACCTGGCGGGGCGGTATTACCAATTCATGGTGACCCTGGCGCTTCTGCTCCGGCAGCAAGGCGATGAAGGCGGCCTCCAGGTTATCGCGGCCTGTCCGTTGCAGCAGTTCGGCGGGAGTGCCGGTGTCCAGCACCTTGCCGTCGTCCATGGCCACCAGCCAGTCGAAGCGCTGGGCTTCGTCCATGTAGGCGGTGGCGACCAGCACGCTCATGCCGGGGCGGCGCTGGCGGATGCGGTCGATCAATTCCCAGAACTGGCTGCGGGCCAGCGGGTCGACGCCCGTGGTGGGTTCGTCGAGGATCAGCAGGTCGGGGTCGTGGATCAAGGCGCAGCAGAGGCCGAGCTTCTGCTTCATGCCGCCGGAGAGCTTTCCGGCGGGACGGTCGGTGAAGGCTGCCATCCCGGTGCTTTGCAACAGATCGGCGATGCGCGCTTCGCGTTCGGCCTGGCCCTGGCCGAACAGGCGGCCGAAGAACTCCAGGTTTTCGAACACCGTCAGTGTCGGGTAGAGGTTCTTGCCCAGGCCCTGGGGCATGTAGGCGATCCGCGGGCAGACCTCGCGGCGATGCTTGCGCTGCGCCATGTCGCCGTCCAGTGCCCAGACTTCGCCCTGTTGCAGGCGGCGGGCACCGGAAACCAGTGCCAACAGGCTGGATTTACCGACGCCATCCGGGCCGATCAGGCCAACCATGCGGTTGGCCGGGATCTCCAGGGTCACCTCGTCGAGGGCGCAGGTGTCCTTGTAGTGCAGGCTGACATTCCGTAGCCGCACGACCGGCGCAATGACTTCGCTCATTGTGGGACCCGTATCTGCAACCGTTCAGGCCATTCTTGCTGTGGATCGAGCTTCAGGTAGGCCATGCCCGGGACGCCGGTCTTGACCTGGTCCAGGTGCTGCTGGAGCAGTTGCGGGTCGATGCGCGCCTTGACGCGAAACATCAGTTTTTCCCGTTCGCTTGCGGTCTCCACGCTCTTGGGGGTGAACTGCGCGACGCTGGCGACGAAGCTGACCTTGGCCGGAATGACGTAGTCGGGGGCGGCATCGATGACCAGGTGCACATCCGCGCCAAGCGATACGCGCCCGGCCTGGTTCGAGGGCAGGAAGAAGGTCATGTAGACGTCGTTCAGGTCGACCAGGTTGAGCACCTTGCCGCCAGCGCCAAGCACTTCGCCCGGCTGGCTGACGCGGTACTGCACACGTCCGCTGCGCGGCGCCTTGAGCTGGCTGTCCTCGATATCGGCCTGCAAGCGCTCGACGCTGGCCTGGGCGGCTTCCACCGCAGATTCGGCTTCGATGACCTGGGATTCGGCGGCCTCGATACCGGCCTGGGCCGAGAGCACCTGGGCACGCGCGGCGGCCAGTGCGGCCTGGGCGCTTTGCAGACGGGCGACATCGTCGTCCAGTTGCTGCTGCGGCATGGCGTTGCGCTTGACCAGGGTCGCGGTGCGCGCGTGGCGCTTCTGCGCCGCAGTCAGTTCGGCCTGGCGCTGGTTCACAACCGACTCGGCACTGGTTTTTTCACTGTGGCGCAGGCTGACCTGGGCCGCAGCGGTGCGGGTGGCGTTCTGCGCCTGGCGTGCCTGGGCCTGGGCCTGGGCCAGTTGGGCCTCAAGCGTCTGGGTGTCCATGCGCGCCAGCACCTGCGCCAACTGCACGAAGTCGCCTTCGTCGACCAGGATATCCTCCAGACGCCCGGCCAGCTTGGTGGCGACATCGACCTCGGTGGCCTCGATACGTCCATTGGCGCTGGCGAAGCCTTCCCCGAGGCTGTCCGGCTGCATGCTCCACCAGGCGATGCCGCCTGCGCCAAGCACGGCCACCAGCACTGCCAGCTTGCCGAATGAGGCCTTTCTTTCCTTTTTCATCAAGTGGGGCTCCTGTTGTGAACGAAGAATCCGATCGACGGATCATAAAGATTGTCAGCCCATTGTTCAGCATGCCTGTGCGCAGGGGAAGTCGCAGGCAGACGCTTTGGCACGGCATTGCGTCGAATGCTGATGCAGGTCAGATGGCTATCCGCCATCTCGACGACTCATACCAAGGCCGACTGTACCTTCCGTGATGGGCGGTCTTTACTGAAGATGAACCTTCCAGCAGATGAGGCCAGCCATGACACATCTATTCCAACCCCTGACACTTCGCCAGCTGACCCTGCCCAACCGAATCGCCGTATCCCCCATGTGCCAGTATTCGGCGGAGGATGGACTGGCTACCGACTGGCACCTGGTACACCTGGGAAGCCGTGCCGTGGGCGGTGCCGGCCTGGTGCTGGTGGAGGCAACGGCGGTTGTGCCCGAGGGACGTATCTCCGCCCAGGACCTGGGTCTGTGGAACGAGGCGCAGGTGGAGCCGCTGCGTCGTATCGCGGCCTTTATCGAAAGCCAGGGCGCGGTGCCCGGTATCCAGTTGGGGCATGCCGGCCGCAAGGGCAGTGTCTGGCAACCCTGGCTGGGTCGCCATGGCAGCGTGCCGCTGGAGGAGGGCGGATGGGTGCCGGTAGGGCCGTCGAGCATTGCCTTCGACCCCGAGTATCGTGCCCCGCAGGCACTGGATGAGGCGGGTATCGCATCGATCACCCAGGCCTTCGTCGACGCGGCGGAGCGGGCGCAACGTGCCGGCTTCAAGGTGGTAGAGATCCATGCGGCCCACGGCTATCTGCTGCACCAGTTCCTGTCGCCGATTTCCAATCAGCGCCAGGACGGTTATGGCGGCTCGTTCGAAGGGCGCATCCGCCTGCTGCTGGAAGTGTCCGCCGCTGTGCGCGAGACCTGGCCGCAGGATCTGCCGCTGTTCGTCCGACTGTCCGCCACCGACTGGGTCGAGGATGGTTGGAATGCTGATGAAACCGTAGAACTGGCCCGGCACTTGAAGAACATTGGCGTCGATTTGGTCGATGTGTCGTCGGGAGGCACGGCGGTCAATGCCGAGATCCCCATCGGCCCCGGTTACCAGACCCAGTTCGCCGAGCGCATTCGCCGCGAAGCGCATATCGCCACCGGCACGGTCGGTTTGATCACCGAGGCCGTGCAGGCCGAGCACATACTGCGCACCGGCCAGGCCGACCTGGTCTTGCTGGCCAGGGAACTGCTGCGCGATCCCTACTGGCCGCTGCATGCTGCCGAAGCCTTGCGTGACAGCCAGGTGTCATGGCCGGCGCAGTATGTACGGGCGGCTCATCGCGATACACCACTGCGCAAGCCTCGCTGACAGGCGATTTATCCGCGCTTTTACCTCCTCTCCCGCTTGCGGGAGAGGGCTGGGGAGAGGGTAAAGAAGCCACAGTCAATAAGTCGGTATGCATCGATTCCAACGGTTGCGCTTGTAACCACTGGGGTAGACTTGTCGGCTCTTCATGACAGGCGGGCCTCCAGTGAGCGCGAGCATTTTCTGGTACGACTACGAAACCACCGGGATCAATCCACGCAGTGACCGCCCGCTACAGGTCGCGGGTATTCGCACGAACGAGGCGCTGGAGGAGATCGGCGAGCCGCTGAATCTGTATTGCCGTCCCTCGGACGACATCCTGCCGCATCCGGTTGCCTGCCTGGTGACGGGTATCACCCCGCAAGTCCTCGAAGAAAAAGGGCTGTGCGAGGCCGAGTTCATGACGCGCCTGCACCAGGAAATGGCCCGCCCTGGCACCTGCGTCGCCGGTTACAACAGCTTGCGTTTCGACGACGAAGTCACGCGCTACGGGCTGTACCGCAATTTCTTCGATCCCTATGCGCGGGAATGGCAGGGTGGCAACAGCCGCTGGGACCTGATCGACATGGTGCGTACGGCTTATGCGCTGCGCCCCGAAGGATTCGAGTGGCCGCAGGAAGAGGGGCGGGTGACGCTCAAGCTGGAGCGTCTGACCGTCGCCAATGGCCTGGAGCACCTGCAGGCGCATGATGCACTGTCCGACGTGCGGGCGACCATCGCCATGGCCCGCCTTGTCCGGCAGCGTCAGCCGCGACTGTATGACTATCTTTATGCGCTACGGCGCAAGCCCGCTGTTCTGGAACGTATCGAGCTGCTCAAGCCGCTGGTGCATGTTTCCGGGCGGTTCTCCGCTGCGCGCAATTATCTCTCGGTGGTCTTGCCGCTGGCCTGGCATCCGGGCAACCGCAATGCCCTGATCGTTTGCGATCTTGGGCAGGACCCGTCCACGCTCTGGAGCGAGGATGCCGAGGCTCTGCGGCAACGCCTCTATACCCGTCACGAAGAACTGCCCGAAGGCGTTCTTCCGGTGCCGCTCAAACTGGTGCATATCAACAAGTGCCCGGTACTGGCACCAATGAATGTATTGCGGCCCGAGGATATTTCGCGTCTTGGCCTCGACATGGCACTTTGTCAGGAACGGGTTCAGGGACTCAGTAATAACCGTGATAAATGGCTGGATAATGTCCGGCAGGTTTATGCAACGCGTGGTGATGACTTTGCAAGCCAGGACGATCCCGAGCAGCAACTCTACGATGGGTTTCTGGGGGACCGTGACAAGCGATTGTGCGAAGAGGTCCGGAATTGTGCGGGCGATTCCCTTGGCAAGCGGAGTTGGTCTTTCGATGATCCCCGGTTGGCACCGCTTCTGTTCCGATATCGCGCGCGCAACTTTCCTGAAAGTCTCGACGACGCGCAAAGGCAACAATGGTATTCATTCTGCCAACAACGGTTGGTTGCACCACAATGGGGCGCGCCCAATACAGTGCTGCAATTCGAAACGGCACTGGCCGAGTCGATGAAGAGTGCGACCCCAGAACAACAACGCATTCTGTTGGCCTGGGAAGAGCATGCGCGGAAACTTGGCGAGCGTTACGCTCTCGATCAGGCAGTTCCTTTACCTGCCGAAAGCTGAAATGAAAACGCCGCCATAAAGGCGGCGTCTGAAGCGGGGAAGTGCGATCAGCCGAGCAGTGTCGCCCAGCCTTCGACCACGTCAGCACCCCATTGTGCTTTCCACTCTTTCAGCGTCTTGTGGTTGCCGCCTTTGGTTTCGATCACTTCACCCGTGTGCGGGTTCTTGTACTGCTTGACGCGACGGGCGCGTTTGCCGGCAGCCGGGGCCTTGGCGGCACGGGCGGTCTTGCTGGTGCGGGCTTCCGGATCGAGAAGGGCGATGATGTCGCGCAGCGACTTCTGGTATTCGCCCATCAGGTTGCGCAGTTTGCCTTCGAATTCCAGTTCCTTTTGCAGCTTGTCATCGGAGGACAGGGATTTCAGGCGCTCTTGAAGTTCCTTGATGGCTTCTTCGGTAGCACGGTATTCATTGATCAGGGACATGGTATTTCCTTGGTATTCGGGTTTAAGTCTGCAAGTGCGCGTAATCATAAGACGGTGCAAGGCACAAGTAAATATATCTGGCCTGTGGCCTGGCTATTTGTTTTCCTGAAAATATTACTTGCTTGGGCATTCCATTCCCTCTATTGCGGCAATGGAATGATGAAAAAGTTTTCCGCCGGTTGTTCTTATCTTCCGTTGTTTTCGTTAAATGTCCATACAGTCAGGTGGTTGGCCCAGCGGCATTGATGCGCTTGCAGGTCCGCCAGTGCAGATGGCGAGACCGGCTTTTCATGAATCGGCTAATTCCCTGGCAATGTGGTTTGCGGCAATGTCGCCGCGCCCCTAGAATGCACCGTCATTTTTGTCAGCTGGAGTTACCCCGGATGCGCACTTTCAGGCTGGTCATTGCCTGTCCCGATGGCGTTGGCATCGTTGCCAAGGTCAGCAACTTCCTGGCCACCTACAATGGCTGGATCACCGAAGCGAACCACCATTCGGACCACCATAGCGGCTGGTTCTTCATGCGCCATGAGATCCGCGCCGACTCCCTGCCTTTCGATATCGAAGGCTTCCGCCAGGCGTTCGCCCCGATTGCCCGTGAGTTTTCCATGGAATGGCGGATCACTGACTCGGCGCAACGCAAGCGTGTCGTGCTGATGGCCAGCCGGGAGTCCCACTGCCTGGTCGACCTTCTGCACCGCTGGCACAGTGGCGAGATGGAGTGCGACATTCCCTGCGTTATCTCCAACCATGACGATCTGCGCAGCCTGGTCGAGTGGCATGGCATTGCCTACCACCACGTGCCGGTGCAGGCCGATCGCAAGCAGGAAGCCTTCGCCGAAGTGACGCGCCTGGTGCGTGAGAACGAGGCTGACGTGATCGTGCTGGCGCGCTACATGCAGATATTGCCGGCCGAGCTGTGCAGCGAGTTCGCCCAGCGGGCGATCAATATCCACCACAGCTTCCTGCCTTCCTTCGTCGGCGCCAAGCCGTACCACCAGGCGTCGATGCGCGGCGTGAAGCTGATCGGTGCGACCTGTCACTACGTCACCGAAGAGCTGGATGCAGGTCCGATCATCGAGCAGGATGTGGTGCGCGTCAGCCACCGTGACAGCATCGAAGACATGGTTCGCCTCGGCAAGGACGTCGAGAAAATGGTTCTCTCGCGTGGTCTGCGCTATCACTTGCAGGACCGCGTGCTGGTCCACAGCAACAAGACGATGGTCTTCAACTGACGGTATTCATCGTTAGTAGCGATGCTGCATAACGAAACAGGGCGCCTCGGCGCCCTGTTTCGTTGTGTCGCCTTGAGTCAGATGCGGAAGCTGTCGACCAGGTGCTTGAGGCGTTCGGCCGCCAATTCCAGGTCCGAGCAAGCGCGCAGCGTGGCCTGCAGGTTTTCGACGCCCTCCTGGTTGAGGGTGTTGATCTCGGTGATGTCCATGTTCAGCGCTTCGATCACCGAGGTCTGTTCCTCGGTGGCCGTGGCGACGGACTGGTTCATGCCATCGATCTCGCCGATCCGGTGCGTGACGGCGCCCAGGCTTTCTCCTGCCTGGTTGGCCACTTGCACGCTGTTCTCGCTGTGTGCCTGGCTTTCCACCATGGTCTTGACCGACTGCTGCGAACCGACTTGCAGTTCCTCGATCATTTTCTGGATTTCCTGGGCCGAACTCTGGGTGCGATGGGCCAGGTTGCGCACTTCATCTGCAACCACCGCGAAGCCCCGGCCGGCTTCGCCTGCCCGCGCTGCCTCGATAGCGGCATTGAGTGCAAGCAGGTTGGTCTGTTCGGAGATGCCCTGTATCACTTCCAGAATCTGGCCGATGTTCACCGTCTTGCTGTTGAGCACTTCGATATTGCTGCAGGAGTCGCTGATGCGGGCTGACAGCTCGTTCATTGCCTGGATCGTGGTGTTGAGCACCTGTTGGCCACTTTCCGCCTGCGTGCGCGCCGCGCTGGCCTGATGCGAGGCGTCAGCGGCGTTGCGGGCGATTTCCTGGGCGGCGGCGCCCAGCTCGTTGATGGCGGCCGCGACGCTGTTGGTGCGGCTGGACTGTTCGTCCGAGTTGCTCATCGAGGAGTTGGAGGCGTTGATCACCAGGGTGGCGACTTCATGCAACTGACGTGTCGCCGAGGACACTTCACGGATGGAGCCGTGGATGCGCTCGACGAACTGGTTGAAGGAAAGCGCCATTTCGCCGAATTCGTCCCGGGAGTGCACGCTCAGGCGTCGGGTCAGGTCCCCTTCACCCTGGGCGATGTCGCGCATGGCACGGCCCATGGTGTGCAGTGGGCGCATCAGGGCACGCATCAGCAGGCTCAGCAAGCCGATGATCAGCGCGACGCTGATGAGCGTGGCGACGATGGCGCTGATGCGGAAGCTCTGCAGCTGGGCGTAGGCCAGGTTCCTGTCGATGGACAGTCCCACATACCACTCGACACTCGGCAGGCCATTGACCGGTGTGAAGGTCAGCAGGCGTGGCGTGCCTTGCAGGTTGACCTCGGTGAGCGAGCCGTCCATGCGCAGGGCAATGCCGGGGTAGACGTCCTTGAGGTTCTTCAGCAGGAGATCACTGTCCGGGTGTACCAGGATGGTGCCGTCCTTGCTGGCGAGGAAGGCGTAGCCGATACCACCGAAGTCCTGTGTGTTGATGATGCTGTCCAGGGTCTTCAGGCTCAGGTCGCCACCGGCCACGCCGATCAGGCTGCCGTTCTGCCGCACCGGCGAGAGAACCGAGACCACCAGGGTCTTGGTGATCTGGTCGATATAGGGTGCGGTCAGTGTGGAGCTGCCGGCACTGGCCGTGTCCTTGTACCAGGGGCGTTGGCGTGGATCGTAGTCCGCCGCCATCTGCGCGGGTGGGTTGGGCGTGAAGGTGCCGTCGGCGGCGCCGAAGTAGGTTGAAAGCAGGGACTTCTCAAGCGTCGGGCGAGACACCAGTTGGCGCACCTCGCCTGGTGCCAGTTCGATGTTCTGCGCGAGGTTCTCCAGCAGCAGGATGCGTCCCTGGAGCCAGCCCTGGATGTTGTTGGCGGTTGCGGCGCCGGAGTCGTGCAGGCGGCTTTCCAGCCCCTTCTGGATGTTGCCGCGTTCCCGGTAGTCGTTGTAGAGGCTGAACAGCGCGAAGGCTGCAATGACTACCAGGGATGCCGCTATAAGGATTTTCTGACTGAATTTCAAAGAGTTGGCCATTTATATCGGTATCCGATGGAGGACGGTTGGTTGTGCGCGGTATGGGATGACTCATCATCGGTTCCACATATGACGTTGCACGTGCTACGCAGGCGGTTCGTCCACTCTTTTTATCGTTGAGCTGGCTCTATGTCGGCGGCTGATGGGGATAGCTTTAGCCATTTTCGAGCGACTGCTTCGATCCCTTTGCAGGATGGCAGCGGTGTATCCTCTGTGGGGTACCGAATCAGCGAAAGTCGCCAGGTGCGCTTTCATATTGCTCAGGAGTGGCATTATGCCGTTATCGGATTCTTTTGTGCTTGGGGCCGACACCCATGGCAACCCGATCACCCACGCCTTGCGCATGGCCAACCGCCATGGCCTGGTCGCCGGGGCGACCGGCACCGGCAAGACGGTGACCTTGCAGCGCATGGCCGAACAGTTCAGTGCCGCCGGTGTGGCGGTCTTCGCCGCGGACGTCAAGGGTGACCTGTGCGGCCTGGGCGCGGCAGGTGCGCCGCAGGGCAAGATTGCCGAACGTATCGCCAGCATGCCCTGGCTCGGTCACAGCCCCAAGGCTTACCCGGTGACGCTGTGGGATATCGAAGGGCGCACCGGGCACCCTCTGCGTACCACCATGAGCGAGATGGGACCGCTGCTGCTGGGCAATCTCCTGGAACTGACTGACAGTCAGCAAGCTGCGTTGTACACCGCATTCAAGGTCGCAGACCGCGAGGGCCTGTTGCTGCTCGATCTGAAGGACCTGAAGGCGCTGCTGGTGCACTTGCGGGAGAATCCGGCGGTGCTCGGCGAGGACAGTGCGCTGTTCACCAATGCCTCTGCCCAGGCCTTGCAGCGCCGACTGGCGACGC
Organism: Pseudomonas sp. ABC1; assembly: GCF_013395055.1. NCBI lineage: Bacteria > Pseudomonadati > Pseudomonadota > Gammaproteobacteria > Pseudomonadales > Pseudomonadaceae > Pseudomonas > Pseudomonas sp. ABC1. The sequence goes on along the minus strand of NZ_CP058349.1, from coordinate 441,535 downwards.
TGGAGCAGCAGGGCGCCGAGGCGCTGTTCGGCGAGCCGGCCTTGCAACTCGAAGATATCCTCAGGCCTGACGCCGATGGCCGTGGCCGTATTCATCTGCTCGATGCCAGCCGGTTGGTGCATGAGGCGCCCAAGGTCTACGCGACCTTCCTGCTCTGGCTGCTGGCCGAGCTGTTCGAGCAGTTGCCCGAGCGTGGCGATGCCGACAGGCCTTTGCTGGCCCTGTTCTTCGATGAGGCGCACCTGTTGTTCAGTGGTACGCCCAAGGCGTTGCAAGAGCGCCTGGTACAGGTCGTGCGCCTGATCCGCTCCAAGGGCGTGGGCGTCTACTTCGTGACCCAGTCGCCGGCGGACCTGCCGAATGACGTGCTGGCCCAGCTTGGCCTGCGCATCCAGCATGGGCTACGGGCTTATACGGTCAAGGAACAGAAGTCGCTGCGGGCGGTGGCCGATGGTTTCCGGGCCAACCCGGAGTTTTCCTCGTTGCAGGTGCTGACCGAGCTGGGTATCGGCGAGGCGCTGGTAGGCGGGCTGGAAGAGAAGGGCACGCCGGCCATGGTGCTGCGCGGTGCCATCGCGCCGCCAGAGTCCAGGGTCGGGCCGTTGAGCGAGCAGGAGCGTCAGGCGCTGATCGCCCAGTCGCCACTGCGCGGGCTCTACGACAAGCCCATCGACCGGGAGTCGGCTTACGAAGTGCTGGCCGCTCGCGCCCATGGCGCTGCCACGGCGAAGACGCCGGAGGAACCACCGAAAGGCAAGGCTGCGGGCAAGAATGACATGGGTATTGGAGATCTGGCCGAACGTGCGGTGAAGAGTGCCCTGCGCCAGGCCGCAAGCCAGTTGGGGCGGCAGTTGGTCAGAGGCATCATGGGGTCTTTGATGGGAGGGAAGCGCTAGTCGCTCAGGGGCATCCGGGTAGCGGGCCGCGCCCGCTTCCTGCGAGCCTGCTCAAGGTTCGATCGTGTTTTGTCCTTGCTTGCAAGGACCAGGCATGCGCGGCGTTCTTGTACGTGTGTTCTTCGTTACTTGTTCTTTTCTTTTTCGATCTTCTGCAACTCTTCCTGGAATACCTGATCCAGCAGGCTTGGCCTCTTGCGCCACGGCTTGCGTTCCGGATCGGGTTGAGCGGCATAGTTGGTCACTTCGCCGCCATAGATATCCTTGAAGCGATTGGCTTGTCGCTCGAGTTCGATACGCAGTTCTTCTTTTGTCATCAATTGAACCTTTGTGGCTGCAGGATTGCCGGAGCACAGTTTCCCAGACTTCCATGCAAATGGATGTGACAGTGTCGTCAGTATGGGAACGCCGCGTAGCGGCTATGCGTGAGTCACCATGAACGGAGTTGCCGATCTTGCGCCGGTGACATTCAGGCAGGTGGCGATTCTACTACTTAAGAGAGGTCAAGTGGATAGCAGGTCGCCATCTTGCCGGTATTCTGCTTTCAGCCTTTATCCATGAGCCGCCCGGCGATTGGACGGCAGATCCATGTTGGTACTGTTTCAGTGCTGGATATAACGGTATGCCGTGCCTTATGTGTGATCACGCAAGAATACGAGATGGTCGGGTGCAGACTGCTCCTCGCTGTAGTAATAACCCTCCAGGTCGAAAGGCAGTAGTTGTTCGGGCGTCGTCAGCCGTTGTTTGATGACGTGGCGCGCCATCATTCCACGCGCTTTCTTGGCATAGAAACTGATGATTTTGTATTGGCCGTTCTTCAAGTCCTTGAAGTCGACGTTTATTACTCTGGCATTGAGTGCCTTGCGCTTTACCGCGCTGAAGTATTCGTTCGAAGCCAGGTTCAGCAACAGGTCGTCACCTTGCGCTTCGAGTGCCTGGTTCAACCAGCCACTGATACGGTCGCCCCAGAATGCATAAAGGTCCTTGCCCCGTGCATTGGCCAGGCGTGTGCCCATTTCCAGGCGGTAGGGTTGTATGAGGTCGAGGGGGCGCAGTACGCCGTAGAGCCCTGACAGCATGCGCAAATGGCGCTGGGCGAAATCGAAGTCGTCCTCGCTGAAGGTCTCGGCTTGCAGGCCCGTGTAGACATCGCCCTTGAACGCCAGCAGCGCCTGCTTGGCATTCTGTGGTGTGAATTCCGGGGTCCAACTGCCATAGCGTGCGACGTTGAGGGCGGCGAGTTTGTCGGACAGGTGCATCAGCTCGCTGATGTCCTGTGGTGACAACTCCCGAAGATGCTCGATCAACTCGGCGGAGTGTTCGAGGTGTTCCGGCAGGGTATGGCGTTGCGTGGCGGGAGGTGTGTCGTAATCGAGGGTTTTTGCGGGTGAAATAACCATCAACATGGGCGGTCTCCTGTGGCTTGGGAGGATTCTAACAGCCCATCGCGGGCAGGGCTCCTGGGGCGACCGCACTGGTGAATCTAGCGCTTGTCCAGATGGGCGCCAAGGTCATTCGTCGTGCGGATGAAAAAAACCGGTTCGTTCGAGAAAAGACTTTTTCTTGTCATGTTTTTTACGGTATTACGGCAATCAGGAGTCATCGTGATCTTGCCCGCAAGGGCTGGGTGACGATGATTCCGGACCGCCGAACCCGAGGGCATCAGGGGCGGCTACCGCCCGGTTTGCATGTCGCTGGCATGGTTGCCCCAGGTTCGTTCTCCGGTATGGCGGTTCTGCTGGCGGAGCGTGACGGACGCTCCGTCCCCGATCTTCGAATAAGGTGATCGCGTATGGACGACTATGGCAGACAGGGTGCGACAGGCCCCATCATCTATGTGCTCGATACCAATGTTCTGCTTCATGATCCCAATGCCTTGCTGAACTTCCAGGAGCATCAGGTCGCTATCCCCCTCACCGTACTGGAAGAGCTCGACCAGTTGAAAACCGGCAAGCACAGTGTCGCCGCCGAATGCCGGCAGGTAATACGGCTGATCGACAAGGTGCTTGGCAAGGCCTCGCCGGAGGAGGTCGAGAATGGCGTTCCCATCGCCCGCGATGCCGGCGAGAGCCGTGGCAGCCTTTCCATCCTCATGCGCCAGGCCAGTGTGGCCAAGGGGCTGCCGGAAGACCTGAACGACAACAAGATCATCAATCAGGTGGTCGAGTTGCAGTCGCTCCGGCCGGGCGTGCCGGTGGTTCTGGTGACCAATGACATCAACATGCGCCTCAAGGCCCGCGCCTGTGGTGTCGCGGCGGAGGATTACCAGACCGACAAACTGGTCGACGATGTCGGGCAGCTTTCTCGTGGCTACCACAACCTGTCTGGGTCGTTCTGGGACCGTGTCAGCAAGGTCGAGACCCAGCAAGGGCAGGGCCGTACCTGGCACCGGGTGCTGTTGACCGACAACCTGCCGGCGCTCCATGTCAACGAGTTCATTCTCGACGAGCAGGGCTTCGTCGGCTGGGTCAAGCGTATCGACGGCGAGGAGCTGCTGATCCTGGACATGCACCAGGAGCCGCTATTGCATCAGGAAGCCTGGGGGCTGAAGCCTCGCGATATCTACCAGGCACTGGCGCTGTTCGCGCTGCTCGATCCAGATATCCACCTGGTCAACCTGTCCGGTGCCGCCGGTTCCGGCAAGACCATCCTGGCGTTGGCCGCTGCGATCGAGCAGACCATGGTCAGCAAGCGCTACCGGCGTATCATCGCCACGCGCAGTGTGCAGGGGCTGGACGAGGACATCGGCTTCCTGCCAGGGACCGAGGCGGAGAAGATGGAGCCGTGGCTCGGCGCGATCACCGATAACCTGGAGGCGCTGCACCTGGATGACGAGAACACCCATGGCAGCGTCGACTACATCCTGCAGAAGGTCCCTTTGCAGTTCAAATCCCTCAACTACATCCGCGGGCGCAGCTTCCAGCAGAGCCTGATCCTGATCGACGAAAGCCAGAACCTGACACCGCACCAGATGAAGACCATCATCACCCGTGCCGGCAGTGGTTCCAAGGTGGTGTGCCTGGGGAACCTGGCGCAGATCGACACGCCTTATCTGTCGGCGACCAGTTCAGGACTGACTTACCTGACCGAGCGCTTCAAGGACTTCCCCCATGGTGTCCATATCGCGCTGCAGGGGGTGCCGCGTTCGGTGCTGGCCGAGTATGCCGAGAGCCATATGTAGGTCGTAGCGTCACGACGAAGGGAGAAGGAGGCTGGGTGCGGGCGCAGATGTCTGCCTGCCCCCAGCCTTCTCTCTTTTCAATGACTGCCTGAGGTGCTGTTGGCGGCGGGGTTGGCTTCTGGCTGCCCAGAGGCTTCCTCGTCGGCCTTCTGTGGCGAGTCCGGCATCATTTCCATGACCGTAGGGCTGGTGCGCAGGATGGGCGTGAAATGCCCGTAAGGTTCGCTGACGAGATCGACCACACGACGTGCGCGGTAGACCGTGTAGAGCGCCAGGGTCGCCAGTGGCATGGCGAAGAACACCGGCAGTGTCCAGGGACCGATGGCGTGCATCAGCGTGCCGGCCAGCAGTGGCCCGAGTGCCGAGCCAAGTCCGAATGAAAGCAACATGCCGCTGGAGCCCGAGAGGATCTCGTCGGGTGTCAGGTGGTCGACCATTTGCGCCATGGCGATGGAGTAGATGGAGAAGACCAGGCCGCCCCAGACGAACATCAGGCCAAGCAGCAGCGAGCCCGTCGGCAGCGGGGCCATCAGCAACGCCAACATAGCGGCGAGTCCTGCCACGCCGAGCATGACCTTCCGGCGGTCCCAGCGATCCGAAAGCAGGCCTATCGGCCACTGTAGAACGGCACCGCCCAGAATGGTCAGGCCCATCAGCAGGCCGACGCCGGAGGCATCGAAACCGCTCTGGCGGGCATAGACCGGCGCCAGCCCCCAGAAGCCGCCGAGGGCCAGTCCGGACATGGCGGCGGCCATCAGTGGCAAGGGAACGATACGGGCCAGTTGCAGCAGGTCGGTCGGTGGAATGTCCGGCAGGTTGGGTTGTGCCTGGCGTGTCAGCGTGATGGGCATCAGTGCGCAGCAGATGAGAATGGCCGAGAGCGCGAACAGGGTGAAACTCATCGGGCTGTCCAGGTTCAGCAACTGCTGCGCCGCCGCCAGGGCGCCCAGGTTGACGGCCATGTAGATGGCAAATACCTGGCCACGCTTCTCTCCATTGACCTGTGCGTTGAGCCAGCTCTCGATGACCATGTACAAGGTCACCATTGCTACGCCATAGAGCACCCGTAACAGCATCCAGACCCACGGTGAAACGATCAGTACATGCAGCAGCGCGGTGATTGCGGCCAAGGCCGCGTAGAGCGCGAAGGTGCGGATATGCCCGATGCGGCGTATCAGGGAGGGCGCCATCCAGGTACCCAGCAGATAGCCGACGAAGTACCCGGACATGAGCAGGCCGATCATGCTGGTCGAGTAGCCTTCCTCGATACCGCGCAGCGTCAGCAATGTATTGAGCAGGCCATGGCCGAGCAGGAGCAGGGCGACACTTGCCAGTAGTGAGCTGACCGGTGCGAGCAGTGATTTCATCGACGGATTCCAAGCGATTGATTGCATGGCGAACCGCTGCCGGCAGGGCATCGGTTCGCTCAATGGAGCCTGGCTTTGCTGAATGGTTTCAACGAATCGGTGACAGGCTGTTTATCTGGACAGCCTGGGTTCAGCCGAAAAGGCGCCCGAGATTGGGCACTATCAACACCATCAGTGTGACGAAAAGAATCAATGTAACCTGCTGGAACTTGGGATTCTTGACCATGGCATCAACCCATCCATAGGTACGCTCCTGCGCGGCCGCTCTGGAGTGCACCTTTGCGGTGATCGACTCGGTGTTACCCCCTGGTGGCGGCAGAGTAGACAGAGCAAGAGGTGCGCCAGATACCGGGCTGGTTGTAGCGGGGAATGGTCGATGCGTGTGCTGGATGCTGGGCCGCTTTCCAGGCGGCCAGGTGCGTGCGGGTTATTTGAACAGAGGACCGGAGCGGGTGTTGTTGCCTTTGGCCATGCGGTCATAGAGCACCACGTTCACGGTTGCCGCCAGGTTCATGCAGCCTTGGGTCGGGATGTAGATGACATCTTCGCACCAGTCGAGGATTTCCCGGTCCAGCGAGCCGTCTTCCGGGCCGAAGATATACAGGGCGCGGTCGGGGTGGGTGTACTCCGGTAACGGACGGGCATCGGGGACCAGCTCGACGGCAACGGGCGTGCAGCCCAGGGGCAGGATCTTGCGCAGATCGTCGATATTGATCAGCGGTATGTCCTGGTGCACACGCTTGGTATCGGTGATGAAGTCCCTGGCCCGGTCATAGCGGGTTCCCGTATAGAACACCGAGCTGGTGCCATAGCAACCCGCCGCCCGCATGATGGAGCCGACGTTGCTGGGGGACTTGGGGTTGAACAGGCCTACGCAGCTGTATCTCTTGTTGGCCACTTGGCTTCTCGCAAAAGCGGCGATTATAACGATTGCCTGGCTTGTGCGCTGTAGCTTCGGTATCTGGTATTTGTCCGATGTGAGGGCAGACTTTCGCTCTTTACATGAGGCCGTGTTCGCCATTTGGCATTACAATGCGCGCCTTATTTTCCGAGGGCCGGCCATGCAAACCTCTTTTCTGGAAATCGTCGAACTGCCAGACGGGCGCATCGTGTTGCGTCGGGCCGAGGACGAGGAGGTGCTGGTGACACTGGACTTCTCGGATGAAGCACGGCTGTTTCTGCAAGGGCAGCACGTCGAGATCGCCAAGGTCATGTTGACGGCTGGTGTGCAGATGGCTGGGCGCGTGTTCGACGACGAGTTCGAGCATGAACAGGAACCGCACGTTCTGCACTGAGCCGATCGCCATGAGCGCTGTCGCAGCCTGAGCTGCGCACGCTGTCCGCGTGACGCCTTATGAAAGCCGGATATTCAGGCTCTGGGCATTTCCCTGGTGCGCGGCAGCGGCCAGCAGCCTGCGGTCGAAGGCATCCAGTTTCAGCCAACTGATCACCGTATGGCTGCGCCCCAGGCGCAGGGCACGGCATACCAGTTCGAGCGGGTCCTGATCGTTGCGTGAAGGCAGCAACAGGATGCGCTCGCGGTTCAGATCTGCATCACGTAGCCAGCTGTAGCTCACGAGGTTGGGCGGCGCGATCATCGTCAGCCAGCGCTCGTCGTTCTCCCGGCTGAGCTCGCGTAGCACCGGGGCCAGCAATTGCAGGCCGTGGCTACCGATCAGCCTCATTTCGCTGAGCACGTCTGCGCTGCGTACCGGGGCTGCCGGTTCGAACGACCGTTCGGGCGCCAGGAAGGCTTCGAACAGCGGCAGTTGGTTGGTCTGTGCAGTGGTGTAGAGGGGGAACTGCATGGCTACCTCCTATCAGCGGCGAATCACGCCGACGCTCAAGCCTTCTATGGTCAGTTCCTGTTGTTCCAGGTCGACCTCTATCGGGGCGAAATCAGGGTTTTCTGCGATCAGCCAGACCTTGCTGCCTTCGCGCTTGAAGCGCTTCACCGTGACTTCGTCATCGATGCGCGCCACCACCACCTGGCCGTTTCGTGCCTCGCGTGTGGTGTGGACGGCCAGCAGGTCGCCATCGAAGATACCGATGTCCTTCATGCTCATGCCGCGTACGCGCAGGAGATAGTCGGCGCGAGGGTGGAAGAAGTCGGGATTGATCCGGCAGGACTCTTCGACATGCTGTTGGGCGAGGATGGGTGCACCGGCTGCGACGCGACCGATGACAGGCAGGCCGCTCTCTGCATCGTTGCCGCCTGGCTCGAAGCCGGGAATGCGGATGCCGCGCGAGGCGCCGGGCGTCATCTCGATGGCGCCTTTGTTGCGCAGGGCCTTGAGGTGCTCTTCCGCTGCGTTGGGGGATTTGAACCCCAGCTCCTGGGCTATTTCAGCGCGGGTCGGGGGGTAGCCGTTCTCTTCCAGGCAGCGCTTGATGAACGCAAGGATTTCCGACTGGCGGGGCGTCAACTTGATCATGGGCGTTCTGTCCTTTTGTACAGTAACTGGGATTATATACAGTAATCGTCGCTTGGCAATTCCCCTCGGGTAAAAGTGCTGGGCAACCGTACAGTCGCCTTTGGCGCTGCCTGTAGAGATAAGCCTGTTGTCTACGACCTGGAGATCGCTGTGTCGCGACGATGGATGGGCTACCGGAAACCGGCCTTCATCCGCTTATAATCCGCGCCTCAGGCTTTCATGATTGACTTGGCCGGGCCCGAAACGTAGGTTTCAAACAGTTGTTGGTCTTTGGAGGGCGCATGGCGCAGTCGGAAACCGTTGAGCGCATTCTCGATGCCGCGGAGCTTTTGTTCGCGGAGAGAGGGTTCGCCGAGACATCGCTGCGGTTGATCACCAGCAAGGCAGGCGTCAACCTGGCTGCGGTGAATTATCACTTTGGCTCGAAGAAGGCCCTGATCCAGGCGGTGTTCTCGCGTTTTCTCGGGCCATTCTGCATGAGCCTGGAAAAGGAGCTGGATCGACGCGAGGCGCAGCCCGGCCAGAAGGACAGGCTCGAAGACCTGCTGGAGATGCTGGTTGTGCAGGCGCTGTCGGTGAAGCCTCGCAGCGGCGATGACCTGTCCATTTTCATGCGCCTGCTCGGCCTGGCGTTCAGCCAGAGCCAGGGACACCTGCGTCGCTACCTGGACGATATGTACGGCAAGATTTTCCGCCGCTACATGATGCGGGTACACGACGCCGTGCCGACGATCACGCCGATAGAGCTGTTCTGGCGCGTGCATTTCATGCTCGGGACCGTGGCGTTCAGCATGTCGGGTATCAAGGCGCTGCGGGCGATCGCCGAGAATGATTTCGGCGCCCGGGTTTCCATCGAGCAGGTCATGCGCATGATGGTGCCTTTCGTCGCGGCGGGTATGCGCGCAGAAAGCGGGGTGGATGACCCGGCGCTGCTGGAGGCCGGACCCAAGGTCCGTCGCAATGCCCTGGCCATGCCACAGAAACGATGAACGAGCCCGCCGTGTTTCCCCCGATGCAGATGCTCGACTTTCTTCATGTCTCCCTCACCGAGCAGATGCTCTACGGTTTTTCCAAGGGCGTGCTGTGCGCGCGCTTTCCGGTCTCGACGGCCCTCAACGGTGCCGGCGAGTCGAATGGTTCCGGTTGTACGCCGAGGGGCCTGCATCAGGTGCGTGCCCGGATCGGCGAGGGTCTGCCGTGTGGAGCCGTGCTGCGTGGTCGTCGCTGGACCGGCGAGGTGTGGAGCGACGAGCTGCATGCCGCCTTCCCGGGCCGCGACTGGATCCTGACGCGGATCCTCTGGCTGAGCGGCTGCGAGCCGGGCGTCAATCGCCTGGGTGCGGTCGACACCTTCCGCCGCTACATCTATCTGCATGGCACGCCTGACACCGAGCCCATGGGTGTACCGCTGTCCCATGGCTGCATCCGCATGCGCAATGCCGACATCATGCAGCTGTTCCCCCGCGTGCCTGCCCATTGTCGTGTTCTGATTGCAGAGCAGGCACCCCCACAATCGCAGCAAGCCGTCATTTTCTAAGGATCGCTATGCAAGGCTCTTTGATGCTGGATATCGAGGGCACCTGGCTGACCGCCGAGGACCGCCATGTGTTACGCCAGCCACAGGTTGGCGGACTGATTCTGTTCGCACGCAATATCGAGCACCCGCGCCAGGTGCTGGAACTGAGTCGGGCGATTCGCCAGGTGCGACCAGACCTGCTGCTGGCAGTCGATCAGGAAGGTGGCCGGGTGCAGCGTCTGCGCCAGGGCTTCGTGCGTCTGCCGGCCATGCGCCGTTTCGCCGACTGCGAGGATGCGCTTTCCCTGGCAGAACTGAGCGGCTGGGTGATGGCGACCGAAGTGTTGTCCGTCGGTCTCGATTTCAGTTTTGCGCCGGTCCTGGACCTGGATCACCAGCGCAGCGCGGTCATCGGGGCGCGTGCCTTCGAAGGCGATCCGCTGGCGGCGACGCAACTGGCCGGCGCTTTTATCAAAGGCATGCACGCCGCGGGTATGGCGGCTACGGGCAAGCACTTTCCGGGGCATGGCTGGGCCGAGGCGGATTCCCATGTCGCCATTCCGGTCGACGAGCGCAGCATGGACGAGATTCGCCAGCATGACCTGCTACCGTTCCAGCGGCTTGCGACGACGCTTGATGCGGTGATGCCGGCGCATGTGATCTACCCGGCGGTGGACGAGCGACCTGCCGGTTTCTCGTCGCACTGGTTGCAGAATGTCCTGCGCGGCGAGCTGGGCTTTGACGGTGTGATCTTCAGCGATGACCTGTCGATGGCGGGGGCGCATGTGGTCGGTGATGCCGGGCAGCGTATCCTGGCCGCCCTGGGCGCCGGTTGTGACATGGGCCTGGTGTGCAATGACCGTGCTTCGGCCGAGCTGGCTTTGAGTGCCTTGCAGCGTCAGGCCGTGGCGCCGTCGCCACGCTTGCAGCGCATGCGCCGAGGGTCCGAGGTGGCGCCGGACTACAAGCAGGACCCGCGCTGGCAATGCGCGCTGGATGCGCTGCGCCGGAACGATCTGATATCGCATTGATATTTGATGGCATTTTGCTTCGATTCCGCACGGGCGGGCCTTGCGGTCAGTGTTGTGCTTGCTACACTGAGCCGTCTTTTGGAGTACCGGAATGCGTTGCCAGGCACGAACATCGAACCTCTTCAGAGTGTTGGCGCTATTGGGCCTGTTTGGCGGCCTCGGCGGCTGTTCGACCTGGTTTTCATCGGCATTCGAGGATCCGCAGGTCGAGCTCACCAAGGTCGATGTGATCAAGGCGCGCTTGCTGGAGCAGGAGTTCCTGCTGCGTTTTCGCATCGACAACCCCAACGACCATAGCCTGCCTGTGCGTGGCTTGATCTACACCGTGCACCTGAACGACATCGAGCTGACCAGTGGCGAGTCCAGCGCCTGGCTGACGATCCCCGCCAACGGCTTCGAATACTACGATGTCCCGGTGCACACCAACCTCTGGCGACACATGAAATACGTGGTGCGCTTGCTGGAGAAGCCCGACAGGCCCATCGCCTATCGCCTGGATGGCGAGTTGAAGATCGGCCTGATGTCCGGTCGGCGCGTGCATATTTCCAGGCGCGGCGAGATAATCCCCGGAAATTTCATTCCGGAGTGAACAGCATGAACCACGAGCACCACGTACACGGCCCTGACTGCAACCACGATCATGGCCATGACCACGGTCACGTGCACGGCCCGCATTGCAACCATGCCCAGGACCCGGTCCGCAATCCACTGAAGGATGTCGGCCGCAACGACCCTTGCCCGTGTGGCAGCGAGAAGAAATTCAAGAAGTGCCATGGTGCCTGAGACACCGGCTTCCCCCCTCGTCATTTCCCTCTATTGCGCCGCGCTGCTGCTGATCGTCGCCTTGTCCGTCTATGCCGGGTGGCTGTGGCACAAGGTCTGGCAACGACGGCGGCAGGCCACGCAGCTTCAGCAGCGGCGCCGCGCAGTGCTGGCCGCCGATCTGCGTATCCTGGCGACCAGTCTGCTGGAGGGGCAGCTACCGTTGATCGAGGGAGCGATTCGCATCAAGGTGCTGCTGGATAACCATGATCCCGTTCTGACGGGCGACCCGCAGGTTGCGGTGCTCCACCAGATTTACTCCGCCACCGCGCACATTCCGACCCATGCCGCCTGGAAGGCGCTTGGGCGTGACGAGCGGCGGCGGTTCGAGGCTGATCTGCATGCACTGGACGTGCAGCATGGCGAGGACGTTCGCCGGGCCGCGCGCTGGTTGCTGGATGAGGCCCTGCCGGCCTGAAACCCTGTTCAACGTCTCACGGGTCAAGGCGACCGTAGGGCGCGCATGGCGCACTCCGTGGATGGACTTTTTGCTTCATAGCGAAGGAATTACCGATGTCTGTTCGTGCTCATACCCTGGTTCGTATAGCGCTTGGCGCGACATTGATGCTGGCGGGGCTGGCGGGTTGCCAGTCGTACCTGGACCAGCGCTACCGTGCGAGCCTGCCGCCGGCCCAGGGTGTCCAGCCATTGAAGGGGCTGGGGGGCAACGTCAGCATACGGCGCAATCCCTTGGGTATGCCGCTGATCGAGACGTCGTCGTTCCACGATGCGCTGTTCGCCTTGGGTTATGTCCATGCCACGGATCGCCTGAGCCAGATGGTCGGCATGCGCCTGATGGCCCAGGGCCGGCTGTCGGAGATGGTGGGCGAGGGGGCGCTGGATATCGACCGCTTCATGCGTGCGGTCAACCTGCGCAAGGACGCCGACGTGCTGTACCGAAATTCGTCGGAGCGCATGAAGCGCTTTTTCGAGGTTTATGCACGGGGCGTCAACGCCTACCTGTACCGGCACCGGGACAAATTGCCGATGGACCTGGACGCTTCTGGCTATCAACCCGAGTACTGGAAGCCCGAGGACTCCGCACTGATTTTCAGCCTGCTGAACTTCAGCCTGTCGACCAACCTGCAGGAAGAAATCGCCGCCCTGGTACTGGCGCAGAAGGTCGGCCACGAGAAGCTGGCCTGGTTGCTGCCGATCTACCCGGATGAACCATTGCCCTTCGATGAAGCGCAGAAGCTGGATTTCCTTTCGCGCAAGGGGGCCGTCGCCGGCCTGGTTGAGGTCGACCGCACCGTGGCCGACCTGGCCCGCCTGAACATGGTGGGGGTGGCCGCTTCCAACAACTGGGCGCTGTCCGGACGCCAGACCCGTGGCGGACGCACGATCATGGCCAATGACACCCATCTGCCGCTGGCGATGCCTTCCTACTGGAATTTCGTGCAGATACGCACGCCGAAATTCCAGGCGGCAGGTGTTTCGGTCGCGGGTATTCCGGCCGTGGTTGCCGGCTTCAATGGCAAGATCGGCTGGGGCATGACGATGGTCATGGGTGACACCCAGGACGTCTTCGTCGAGCGTCTGCGTCAGCAGGGCGGGCAGTTGCAGTACCTGGCCGATGGACAGTGGCAGCCTGCCCGGCAGCGCCAGGAGACGTTTATCATCAAAGGCCAGCGCCCGGTCCGCGAAGTCATCCACGAGACGCGCAACGGCCCGCTGCTCAACAGTGTGCTGGGGGAGCGCAAGCATCCCTTGCAGCCCCTGCGCGTCGAGACCGGCTATGGCCTGGCGCTGAAAACCGCTTCGCTCGACGACGACCGCAGCCTCGATGCGTTCTTCGACCTGTCCCGTGCCGGCTCCGTCGACCAGGCCTTCGAGGTGGTGCGCGATATCCGTGCCATGGCCCTCAACCTGGTGTTCGCCGATGAGCGCAGCGTCGGCTGGCAGGTGACCGGGCGTTACCCTAACCGCAAGGAAGGCCTTGGCCTGTTGCCGTCGCCCGCCTGGGATGCGCGTTATGGCTGGGATGGCTACACCGACCCTATGCTGCACCCCTACGATCAGGACCCGGCCCAGGGCTGGCTCGGCACGGCCAACCAGCGCACGGTCAACCGTGGCTACGGCGTGCAGTTGTCCAGCTCCTGGCACTACCCGGAGCGCTACGAGCGCCTGGCGGAACTGGCCAGCCGGGGCGGGCATGACACCCGCAGTGTGATCGGCATGCAGTACGACCAGACCACGGTCTTCGCCGCCAAGCTCAAGGCGATGTTCGAGGCTCCGGGCATGCAGCTACCGTTGCGCCAGGCCATCGATGCCTTGCCCGCGGAGCAGCGCGCGAAGGCCCGGGAAGCCCTGTCGCGCTTGCTGGCTTTCGATGGCCGGCTGGCGGCGGACTCCGCCGATGCGGCGCTCTACAGTGCCTTCATGCACGAGAGCGCCCGGCAGACATTCCTCGATGAACTGGGTCCGGAGGACGGCGAGGCCTGGCAGGCTTTCGTGCGTATGGCCGACCTGTCCTACTCGGCCCAGGCCGATCACCTGCTGGGGCGCGAAGACAGCCCGTTCTGGGATGATCGCAGTACCTCTGGCAAGGAAGACAAACCGGCGATTCTCGCCCGCAGCCTGGCCGCTGCAGTCGGCCTGCTGGAGCGTGAGCAGGGCAGTGACCGCAAGGCCTGGCGCTGGGGGCGTTCGCACACTTATGTATGGGCCAGCGATGCCTCGCAGCTCGCACCGCATATGCCGGCGGCCCAGCGTGCCCGCATCAATGCCATTCGCGGTTATCTCGACCGTGGCCCCTACCAGGCGGGCGGGGACCATAGCACGCTGAATGTCTCGGCCTATCACTGGGGGCAGGACTTCGATACCTGGCTGATTCCGGCCATGCGCATCGTGGTCGACTTCAACCGCGACGAGCCCCTGATCGGCCTGAACAGCAGCGGGCAATCGGGCAACCCGGCCAGCCCGCACTATGGCGACGGCATCGAAGCCTGGCGTCGGGCCCAGTACATGAGCTTCCCATTCAAGTCGGAGAACATCGACAAGGTCTACGGCAGTAAGCGCTTGCTGCTGACTCCGGCGAAGTGAGCCGATAGCGAGCGGAGGTGATCAGGGCAATCGCGCTATACAAAAGATTGCGACCGGATTGGCAAGTGAGTGGCCTCTTGAGCATAAAAGCAATTGCATTGCCTTGATGGTCGCGGTGTTGCAATCCCGAAGTGGCCATAGGAAAAAACACCGATACCCGTCGCTCCCGCGCAGGCGGGTGCCCAGGTGCGCAGGCTTATGACCGACACATTTCTTCCTACAGTCACCACCAAAGATGGCTGTGCGGGTGCCAGGTGGCGGGACGGGGCCTTCGCCGCCAAGGATGGCGGCGTAGAGCTATAGGGATGTATTCATGCGTGCCCCGTCCCGCCACCTGGCATTCGCACAGAGGCGCTGCACCCAAGGTCACGCGGTGCACTCGATAGACCAGATACAAAATTGCCAATCCGGTTGCAACCGTTCACATCGTGAGATTGGCCGGTAGAGGTAACAGTCTCTCGAGCCCGTACGCACAGCTCTGTGTAGTGTTGCCCAAGTGATGCTCCGCCATCACGGGTTCGCAGTTTGCCGCTCGATCTCGATCACGCAGATCCGGTCCGGGCTGGGGTAATGCCAGCGCACGGACACATCCCAGAACAACGTGCCATAGCGCCGTTCTGGATCGGGGTGCTGGTAGGCCGGGCGCGGGTCCTGGGCCAGGCATTGCTCCACCAGTTCGGTGAAGGGCTGGCCGAGTCGCAGGCTTTCGGCCTGGGCGCGTTGCAGGATGCCGGGCGCCCATTGCACCTCGATGCATTCCGGCGCCTGGCTGGCGATGGTGTTGCGTGCGTCGGGCAGGGCGTCCGCGTAGGGCACGTAGGGCTTGATGTCCAGCACGGGGGTGCCGTCCAGCAGGTCGATGCCGGACAGGTGCAGGCGTCCCGCTTCCACTGCCTCCAGCCGCACCACCGATTGCCCGATGCCGTTGGGACGGTGCGTCGCCCGGCTGGCGAAGACCCCGAGCATCCGGTTGCCCCCCAGGCGCGGTGGCCTGACGCGCAGGCGCGGTTGCTCTTCGAGTGCCTGGTGGAACAGGAACAGCAGCCAGACGTGACTGACCTCTTCCAGCCCCTGCAGGGCTTGTGGCTGGTCGTAAGGGGGAATGAGTTCCAGCGTTCCGCGTGCGGCCGGGGCGAGTTGCGGCTGGCGCGGGATGGCGAATTTCTCCCGGAAGCAGGAGCGCATGAAGCCGATGGGGGAAACGGAGTAGGACATGATCGGGGCCAGGTGGTATTCCGCGCGCATCTTACCAGCCCGCAGGGTTCAGCCTCGTGTCGGGAAACGCTCGCGCAGCGACCTATCCCAGGGCGGCACGGGGCCGAAGCGGTTCTTCAGGAAATTCAGCAGCAGATGGCTGCGTGCGTTGGCTTCGCGGGTCAGGCGCAGGGCGTAGACGCCGCTGGCCTCGGTGGCGGGCAGCCCGTCCTGGCAGAACAGTGGCAGCAGTTCACCGCGCAGCAGGTGTTCGCTGATCAGCCAGGTCGGCAGGTGGGCGATACCCAGCCCGGCGAGGGCGCCGCAGAGCAGGGCTTCGGCATTGTTGGCCTGCAGGCGCATGCGTCCGGGGCGGGAGGTGTAGGTCTTGCCCGCGCGTTCGAAGCGCCAGGCCTGCGGTGGTGCGAGGGTGTCCCAGTCGATACCGTCGTGCTGGCACAGGTCATCCGGTGTTTCGGGGAGGCCACGGCGTTCGAGGTAGGCGGGGCTGGCGCACACGACCCGGATCATGGGCGCGAGCGGTGTCGCCACCAGGCGCGTGTCTGCCAGCGGCCCGATGCGCAGCACCAGGTCGACTTGCCCCAGGTGTTCGCCTTGCAGGTCGATGAAGCTGTCGATCAATTGCAGCTGGATATCCACCTGCGGATAGAGCGTGAGGAATTCGGCGAGCGCCGGTGCCAGGTGCCGGCGTCCGAACGGCGCCGGGGCATCGATACGGATGTTGCCCTGGGGCGCATCGTCCAGTTGACCGCTTTCCATCCGCGCCAGGTTGAGTTCGTGGATGATGCGCCTGGCCCGGATGGCGAAGGCCTGGGCCGCGCTCGTCGGTTTGACGACGTGGGTCGTGCGGTTGAACAGGCGATAACCGAGGGATTGCTCCAGGGCGTCCATACGACGAGCCACAGCCGAGGGCGTCAGGGCATGCAGCCGGGCCGTGGCTGAAAAGCTGCCGTGGTCGAGTATGTCGAGAAACAGCTGGAGCTGGCTGGCCAGTCGGTCTGGTTGCATGGTGGAGGTTCTCTTGTGCGTTTCATGCACAGCCATTTTGCTCGCTTATGCCATAGGCACGCCAGCGCCCCGTGGGTAGGATGGCGGCCTTTCCTTCCAGGGGCTGATCATGGCTGTGCTCGATATCGCGTTGAACCTGTTGCTGGGCCTGGCCCTGGGAACCCTGGGCGGTCTGTTCGGGATCGGCGGTGGCCTGATCGCGATTCCCGTGCTGGGCGTGTTGTTCGGTCTGGACCAGCAATTGGCACAGGGCACGGCCCTGGTGATGGTGGTGCCCAATGTATTGCTGGCGGTCTGGCGTTATCACCAGCGCAACCGTATCGACCTGCGCCAGGCCGCGGCCCTGGCGGTCACCAGTTTCTGCTTCGCCATCGTCGGCGCTTATTACGCGCTGTCCCTGGATGCCGGGCAGATGCGCTGGGCATTTATCGTGTTCTTGTTGGTCCTGGCGTTGTACAGCGCATTGCGGGCCTTGCTGCGTAGCGCGGCGGGCAGTGGCGAGCTGAAATACGGCTGGCCCTGGCTGAGCCTGCTGGGTGCATGGGCGGGTGCGCTGGGGGGACTGTTCGGCGTTGGCGGTGCGGTTCTGGCGACGCCCGTGCTGACCAGTATCTTCGGCGCCAGCCAGGTGGTCGCGCAGGGCCTGTCGCTGGCCCTGGCGATCCCCAGCACCAGCGTCACGCTGGTCACCTATGCCCTGCATGACCAGGTCAACTGGCTGCTGGGGCTGCCGCTGGCGGTGGGCGGATTGCTGAGTATCAGCCTTGGCGTGCGCCTGGCGCATTCGCTGCCGGAGTCGCTGCTGCGGGTGCTGTTCAGCGGTTTCCTGGTGGTCAGTGCGGTATTGCTGGCGCTGGAGACCTGAGCCGGCGGATGGCCTTGCGCGCGCTGTAGCGCAGGCGCAGCCCCAGCAGCACGGCTGCACAGCTCAGGCCGGCGATCAGGCCCTGCCACAAGCCCGCCGGCCCGCTGGCCGGGCCGAACCAGTCGGTCAGGCCCAGCACGTAGCCGATCGGCAGGCCGATCAGCCAGTAGGCGAACAGGGTGAAGATCATGGTCATGCGTGTGTCCTGATAACCGCGCAGGGCACCGGCGGCCGTTACCTGTACGACATCCGAGAACTGGAACAGCGCGGCATACAGGAACAGTCCCGAAGCGATGGCGATTACCGCCGGGTCGGTGCTGTAGATACGCGCGATCGGTTCGCTGAACAGCAGCATGCCGGTGGCGGAGAAGCAGGCGTAGACTAGGCTGGTGACGATGCCCAGGCCCGCGATGAAGCGCGCATCGTGTGGTGCGCCACGGCCGAGCGACTGGCCCACGCGCACCGTGATGGCCATGCCCAGCGACAGTGGGATCATGAAGATCAGCGAGGTGAAGCTCAGGGATATCTGGTGCCCGGAGATGACGGTTTCACCCAACCTGCCGATCAGCAGGGCGATCACCGAGAAGATACTCACTTCGGCGAATACCGCGATACCGATGGGCGTGCCCAGTGCCAGCAACGGCGCAAGCTGTGCCCAGCGCGGCCATTCGAAGCGAGTGAACAGGCCTGATTCGGCATAGTACCCGGAGCGGCGCACCCAGAACAGCATGCCCGCCAGCATCGAGCACATCACCAGCGCGGTGGTCCAGCCGCAGCCGACGGCGCCGAGCGCCGGCATTCCGAGCTTGCCGTAGATGAAGATGTAGTTCAGCGGGATGTTCAGCAGCAGGCCGAGAATGCCGATCACCATGCTTGGCCGTGAATACCCGAGGCCATCGCTGTAGCTGCGCAGGACCTGGTAGAGGCCCATGGCGGGGAAGCCGCAGGCGACCGCGCGCAGGTAGCTCATGCTGGTGTCGATCAGGTCAGGTTGCACGCCCATGACACGCAGCAGGGGATGGGCATTCCACATGATCAGCGTGCAGAGCAGGCCGATGCCGAAGCCCATCCACAGCGACTGACGCACCAGTGGGCCGATGCGGTCGTTCTGCCGGGCGCCGAAGTACTGCGCGACGGTGGCGGTGGTGGCGAGGATGATGCCGTTCATCATCAGCAGCATCGGTACCCAGACCGAGTTGCCCAGTGCCACGGCAGCCAGTTCATGGGCGTTGACTCGCCCGGACATGATGGTGTCGACGAAGCCCATGGCGGTGGTCGCGAGCTGGGCGATCATCATGGGAATGGCGATGGCGAACAGGGCGCGCAATTCGTTGCGAATGCGCCCGAGTCTGGAGCCGCTGGGCATTGCTGGTGTCCGGAACAAGAAAGGCCGGGCAGTCTACGCCGCTTCACGCAGGGCAGAAAGTAGTGCAGAAATCAGGGAGGCGAGGGCTTTGCCGGGATGGTTTCCATTGCCTTGGGATAACCGTTGTTTTTCCTGCCGGAAGGGCGTGGGCATTGTCTGCAATGCCCTGGGTATCGCTGCGCTCGGCCCAGGCTACGGGATCGTAGTCAGGGCAGGGTGGTTGGCAGGCGTGGCCCTGGGAGGGCCACGCCTGGGGGCTCAGGCAGGCTGCCCGGCGGCGCTGATGACGTTGGCGTTCGGCTTGATGTACAGCGTCTCGCCACGCACCAGGCCATCGAGGCTCTGGTGATCCTTGGCCACTTCGGCTTCGATCAGTTGCTCATGCGCCGGCACCTTCAGGGTGACCCGGGTGATCGCCCCCAGTGGGCGGATATCGCGCACTTCGCCGGCCAGGTAGCCGCTCAGTTGCAGGCGCGACAGCGACACTTCATGGGGGCGGAAGAGCAGTTGCTGGCCTTCCTCGGTCTTCAGTTCGTTGGCATCGCCGAGGAAGTGATAGACGAAGTCGCTGGCCGGCTTGTCGTAGACCTCGCCCGGCGAGCCGATCTGCTCGACCACACCCTTGTTCATCACCACGATACGGTCGGCGACTTCCATGGCTTCTTCCTGGTCATGGGTGACGAACACGCTGGTCAGGTGCACTTCTTCATGCAGGCGTGCCAGCCAGCGGCGCAGCTCCTTGCGCACCTTGGCGTCGAGGGCACCGAAGGGTTCGTCGAGCAGCAGTACCTTGGGCTCCACCGCCAGGGCGCGGGCCAGGGCGATGCGCTGGCGCTGGCCACCGGAGAGTTGCTCCGGGTAGCGGTCGGCCAGCCAGTCCAGTTGCACCAGGTCGAGCAGGTCGTGGACTTTCTTCTTGATCGTGGTTTCGTTCGGGCGCTCGCCCTTGGGCTTCATGCGCAGGCCGAAGGCGACGTTGTCGAACACGGTCATGTGGCGGAACAGCGCGTAGTGCTGGAACACGAAGCCGACCTTGCGATCGCGCACGTCATGCTCGGAGACGTCTTCGCCGTGGAAGACGATGCTGCCGGTGTCGGGCTGCTCGAGGCCAGCGATGATGCGCAGCAGGGTGGTCTTGCCGCAACCGGATGGGCCGAGCAGGGCGACCAGCTCGCCGCTCTGGATGTTCAGGTTGATATCGTTCAGCGCCTTGAAATTGCCGAACTGCTTGTTGATACCTTTGACTTCGATACTCATGGACGTCGTACTCTCGAAAAACCTGGTCTGTATGGCTATTAGGGGCTCAGTCGTCTTTGTTGGCCTTGAGCGCCCGGCTCAGACGCGCTTCGCTCCATTGGCGAAGCAGCAACACGACCAGGGCCATGATGAGCAGCAGGATAGCCACGCTGAATGCAGCGACGATGTTGTACTCGTTGTAGAGGATTTCGATGTGCAGCGGCAAGGTGTTGGTGTAGCCGCGAATGTGTCCGGAAACCACCGATACCGCACCGAATTCGCCCATCGCACGGGCGGTACAGAGCACCACGCCGTAAACCAGCGCCCATTTTACGTTGGGCAGGGTGACATGCCAGAACATTTGCCAGCCATTGGCGCCGAGCAGGCGGGCGGCTTCCTCTTCCTGGGTGCCTTGTTCTTCCATCAGCGGGATCAGCTCCCGGGCGACGAAGGGAAAGGTGACGAAGATGGTCGCCAGTACGATGCCCGGTACGGCATAGACGATCTGCAGGTTGTGCGTGTCGAGGAATGGCGCCAGTTTGCTCTGGGCGCCGAACAGCAGCACGTAGATCAGGCCGGCGACCACTGGCGAAACCGAGAAGGGCATGTCGATCAGGGTGATCAGCAGGCTCTTGCCGCGGAACTCGAACTTGGTCACGGCCCAGGCCGCGGCCACACCGAACACCAGGTTGAGCGGGACCGAGATGGCGGTGGCCAGCAGCGTCAGTTTCAGCGCCGAGATGGCGTCCGGTTCGGTGATGGCCTCCCAGAAGAAGTCCAGCCCGCGTTGCAGGCCCTGGGTGACGACGATGTACAGCGGCAGCAGCAGGATGACCGCGAAAACCAGCCAGGCCAGGGCGATCAGCGCGATGGCCGCTGGCGAGCGCTGGGCGCCGGCGCGCGTGGTGTCCTTGCGCAATGTTGCAAGACTCATGCTTGTCTCCTCGGCTCTAGATGGCGGGCTGGATGCGGCGCTGCAACAGGTTGATCAGCAGCAGCATGATGAACGAGACGACCAGCATCAGTACGCCGATACCGGTGGCGCCGGGATAGTCGTACTGATCGAGCTTGGAGACGATGAGCAGCGGCAGGATTTCCGTCTTCAACGGAATGTTGCCGGCGATGAACACCACCGAGCCGTATTCGCCGACGCCGCGCGCGAACGCCAGGGCAAAGCCGGTGATCCAGGCGGGCAGCAGGCTGGGCAGCAGGACGTGCCAGAACACCTGCAAAGGCTTGGCGCCCAGGCAGGCGGCAGCTTCTTCCACTTCACGCGGAAAGTCGGCCAGTACCGGTTGCAGGGTGCGCACCACGAACGGCAGCGTCACGAACACCAGCGCCAGGGTGATGCCCAGTGGGGTGTAGGCGATCTTGAACGGGAACAGCGAGCCGATCATGCCGTTGGGGGCATAGAGCGCGGTCAGGGCGATGCCGGCGACTGCGGTGGGCAGTGCGAAAGGCATGTCGACCATGGCATCGATGATGCGCCGGCCGGGGAAGGTGTAGCGCACCAGCACCCAGGCGATGACGGTGCCGAGGATGCCGTTGAGCAGGGCCGCGAACAGGGCGGTGCCGAAGGACAGCTTGAGGGAGAACAGTACCTGGCGACTGGTGATCAGGTTCCACCACTGGTCCAGGCTGAGTTGCAGGGAGTAGACGAACATGGCGCCCAGCGGGATCAGCACGATCAGGGCCAGGTAGGTGATCGTGTAACCCAGGGTCAGCCCGAAGCCGGGTATGACCGGGGAAGTTCGACGCGACATTGGCGAGTCCTTTGGTCAGGGTTTCACAGGCCAGGCCCCTCGCATGGAGGGGCCTGGCGCACATTGCGGTTACTGGTTGATCTTGTTGAAGATCTGGTCGAACACACCGCCGTCGTCGAAGTACTTGGGCTGTGCTTTTGACCAGCCCTCGAAGTCCTTGTCGATGGTAACCAGTTTCAGATCCTTGAACTGATCCTTGAACTCCGCCGCCACTTCGGCATTGCGTGGGCGGTAGAAGTTCTTGGCCGCGATACGCTGGCCTTCTTCGCTGTAGAGGTACTGCAGGTAGGCTTCGGCCACCTTGCGGGTGCCCTTGCGATCGACGTTGCGGTCGACCACGGCCACCGGCGGTTCGGCCAGGATGGACAGGGACGGGGTAACGATTTCCAGTTGGTCGCCGCCTTCTTCCTGCAGCGACAGATAGGCTTCGTTTTCCCAGGCCAGCAGGACATCGCCCAGTTGACGCTGCACGAAGCTGATGGTCGAGCCACGGGCGCCGGTGTCCAGTACCGGGGCGTGACGGTACAGCTCGGTCACGAACTCCAGGGCTTTTTCCTCGCTGCCGAATTTCTCGCGGGCATAGGCCCAGGCGGCGAGGAAGTTCCAGCGTGCGCCACCGGAGGTTTTCGGGTTCGGTGTGATGACTTCCACACCGCTCTTGACCAGGTCATCCCAGTCCTTGATGTTCTTCGGGTTGCCCTTGCGTACCAGGAAGACGATGGTCGAGGTGTAGGGCGTGCTGTTGTCGGCCAGGCGCGACTGCCATTTCGGGTCGATCAGTTGCTGGTTGAGGTTGAGTGCGTCGATGTCGCCGGACAGCGCCAGGGTCACGACGTCGGCCTGCAGGCCGTCGATCACCGAACGGGCCTGTTTGCCTGAGCCGCCGTGGGACTGCTGAATGGTCAGCGGTTTGTTCCCTTCAGCCTGCCAGTGTTTGTTGAAGGCCTTGTTGAATTCCACATACAGCTCGCGCGTCGGGTCGTAGGACACGTTGAGCAGGGTCTGTGCCGTGGCCGGGCCGGCGATGAGTGCACTGGCCAGGGCCGCGAGGGCAAAACGACGGATACTCATGGTTGTTGCTCCTTGAAGACAGATAGAAGTTCGAAGTGCTTGCAGGTAGGCGCTGGGCCGCCTGCGGGTGTACGGGTGCTTCTCTGGTGTCTGGCGTGTTCGCGGGCCTGACTCAGGAGGCTGCCTTGCCGGCAGGGCTCTGCAGGCGGAACTTTTCCTTGCGTTCGATCTGGACGACCTGACCGTTGTGCACAGTGATCTCCACCGCACCGAAACGAAGGCCGCGCAGAGCGTTCTGGATTTCGCTCAGGAGTGCTGCCTGATCCTGACCGTCGACGCTTCGTAGGGGTGCGCTCATAACTCTTGGCTCCATTGACCGGGTTTCTGCTCCGGCCAGTCGTTGCCTGAGCTTGGTGCGGATTATTGATCAAGCAAGGTTATTCTTTAAAAGAATATTTAATAATGTTCATATTCTTTTTTGTTTTGTCTGGTCGTTGGGATCAAGGATGGCGAGCCACCGTCTTTCCGAGGTGGATCGGGAGTGGCTTTTATTCCATTTTGGAATTTAAATAAAAATATTAATTATTTTTTGCCATGTCCAAGGCGGCATAGAGTAGCCATCCATTAGGTATGGCAGCGAACTGCCAGCCCCGACTAGCCAACTAGAGGACATGCCATGCCAGCCCTAGCAGTGACAACAAACCCCACCATTACCACCCAACGCCCGGAGAGCGTGCAGGAAGCGTCCGCGCTTTCCGCCGAGGCGCTCCTGGCCAGGGGACGGGCCAGGGCAGAAGCGGATGGCGTCGGCTATGCCGGCAGCCTTTATCCACCCGAGGCCTGGGCGCTGGTGGAGGCGGGCGCGGCGACGCTGATCGATGTCCGCACCGCGGAAGAACTCAAGTACGTCGGCAGGGTTCCCAACAGCCTGCATATCGCCTGGCAAAGCGGCCCGGCAATGATCAAGAACCCGCGCTTTCTGCGTGAGCTGGAAAGCCGGGCCGGGCGCGACAAGGTCCTGGTGCTGCTGTGCCGCAGCGGCAAGCGTTCGGCGGCGGCGGCCCGGGCGGCGACAGCAGCCGGTTTCGAGCATGTATTCAATGTGCTGGAGGGTTTCGAGGGCGATCTCGATGCCCAGCAGCAGCGCGGCGACTCGGGCGGCTGGCGGCACTGGGAGTTGCCCTGGGTTCAGGACTGATGGCGACATGCACCTGAGCGGCGCGTAATATCCAAACCACCCCGGCAGGCCATGCGCCTGCTTTTCCGGATAGTTTCTATACGAGGCGAGGCCGCGGCGCTGCCGCGAGCCTGCCCGATGGGCCTGATGATGAGTGATGAGCTGAATTCGAAGCAGCCACCCGTGGCGAATCTGTGGCAACTGGATCGTATCGTTGGCGAACTGCGCGAGGCGCGCAGGGCCTGGCGCAGCAGTACCGGACGCAGCCAGGAGCCGGGCGGGCGCGAACTGCCGTCGCGGGCCGCGGTCGGGCAGGTCGTCGAGAACCTTTCGGGAGCCTTGTTCCCGATGCGCCTGGGGCCGCACGACCTGCGCCAGGAAAGCGAGGACTTCTACGTCGGACATACCCTGGATGCCGCACTCAACAGCCTGTTAGTGCAGGTTCGTCTCGAATTGCGCCATGCCGCGCGGCAGCGCGCTGGCGAGCCCGAGGCGAGCCTGGGTATCCATGAGCAGGCGCGGACCATCGTGCGGGATTTCGCCGAAGCCCTGCCCGGTTTGCGCCGACTGCTGGACACCGACGTACTGGCCGCCTACCACGGCGATCCGGCGGCGCGCAGCGTCGATGAGGTGTTGCTGTGCTACCCGGGCATCCTGGCCGTGATCCACCATCGCCTGGCCCATCATCTGTACAACGCCGGCCTGCCGCTGGTGGCACGGATGATCTCGGAACTGGCGCATTCGGCGACCGGTATCGACATCCATCCGGGGGCGCGTATCGGCGAAAGCTTTTTCATCGACCATGGGACTGGCGTGGTGATCGGCGAGACCGCCATAATCGGCGACCGCGTGCGCATCTATCAGGCCGTTACCCTGGGGGCCAAGCGTTTCGAGTCGGATGACTCAGGTCAACTGCTCAAAGGACAATTGCGGCATCCTATCGTTGAGAACGATGTAGTGATCTACGCTGGGGCAACCATCCTCGGGCGCATCACCATCGGTGAGGGGTCCACCATCGGTGGAAATGTCTGGTTGACGCGCAGCGTGCCCAAAGGCAGCAACGTCACCCAGGCGAGCATACAAAACCAGGTGGGCAACGTGGGGTAGTCGTCGACGAACCATCCCGGCCCCACGAATCGAACTCATCTGGAGCTATTCATGGCCGACAACCAGGATGTACGCCTGGCGTTGGGCGACAGCGCTGCGCGCCAACTCGCCAATGCGACAAAAACCGTCCCTCAACTTTCCACCATCACGCCGCGCTGGCTGGTGCACCTGCTGCAATGGACACCGGTCGAGGCGGGCATCTTCCGCCTGAACCAGGTGAAGAACCCGCTCAACGTGCAGGTGGCCTGCACCCAGCGCGATGAGTCGGTGCTGCCGCAGACGTTCGTCGATTATGACGCGCAGCCGCGTGAGTACTTCCTCAACGCCGTGACCACCATTCTGGATGTTCACACCCGCGTTTCCGATCTCTACAGCAGCCCGCACGATCAGATTCGCGAGCAACTGCGCCTGACCATCGAGACGATCAAGGAGCGCCAGGAAAGCGAACTGATCAACAACCCCGAGTACGGGTTGCTGGCCAGCGTCGACCCGGCCCAACGCATCTCCACCCTGACCGGCGCGCCGACCCCGGACGACTTGGATGAACTGATCGCCAAGGTCTGGAAGGAGCCGGCTTTCTTCCTCGCCCACCCGCTGGCCATCGCCGCCTTCGGTCGCGAGTGCACCCGTCGTGGCGTGCCGCCACCCACCGTCAGCCTGTTCGGTGCGCAGTTCCTGACCTGGCGCGGGCTGCCGCTGATTCCTTCGGACAAGGTTCCGTTCGACGACGAAGGCAAGACCAAGATCCTGCTGCTGCGCGTGGGCGACAAGCGCCAGGGCGTGATCGGCCTGTACCAGCCGGGTGTCGCCGGCGAGCAGAGCCCAGGCCTGTCCGTCCGCTTCATGGGCATCAACCGCAACGCTATCGCCTCCTACCTGATCTCGCTGTACTGCTCGCTGGCAGTGCTGACCGAGGATGCTCTGGCAGTGCTCGATGACGTGGAGGTCGGCAAGTACCATGACTATCCAGACACTTACAAGTAATCCCCAGGCCCTGCCGGATGCTTCCGCACCCGCCGGGCTGCCGGACCTTGGCGTGCTGACGCAACTGGCCAACGAGCTGTTCTCCAGCCTGCCCGGTGGCGGTACGCCGCAACCGAACGGCGTGCCAGCCTCTGCGCCGGCCTCGCTGCCGCATGAAGCGCCGCTCCAGGCGACACCGCCGGCGGGCGTCGCCGATGGTCTGGACCTTGGTTCGCCGCAGGCCTATACCGCTGCGATTCCCCAGGTCTATCCGGGGGCTGCGACCGTGGCACCGGCCGGTGGCGGTGCGCCAGCACCGGCATCGCCTTACTACTTCACCGGAGACGGGGCCGGCTACCCGGCCGCATCGGCGGGAGAGGCCGTGCCTGCGCAGGAAAGCCGTATCGACGCGCAGCCCTATGCATTGCCGGGCGGTGATGCGCTGGGCGATATCCTGCAGTCGATCATCAGCGAACCCAGGAATGCGTCGGCGAACCCGTCGTCACGCGGATCAGGCGGGCAGTTTTACTTTCTCGACGATGCCGGGCATGCGCCAGGTATCGAGAAGGCGCCGGAGCGCTCGGGGCAGCCACAGGCCGCCAGCACGGGCGGGCTGGACGTACAGGCGGTGCGCCGTGATTTTCCGATCCTCGCGGAGCGGGTCAACGGCAAGCCGCTGGTCTGGTTCGACAATGCCGCGACCACGCAGAAGCCCAAGGTGGTGATCGACCGCATCAGCTACTTCTACGAGCACGAGAACTCCAATATCCACCGCGCCGCGCATGAACTGGCGGCACGGGCGACCGACGCCTACGAGGGGGCACGCAACAGTGCGACCCGTTTTCTCGGGGCACGGTCGAGCAGCGAGATCATCTTTGTGCGCGGCGCCACCGAGGGGATCAACCTGATCGCCAACACCTTCGGGCGCAAGTACATCGGCGCGGGGGACGAGATCATCGTCTCCAACCTGGAGCACCATGCCAACATCGTGCCCTGGCAGTTGCTGGCCAAGGAAGTGGGGGCGAAGCTGCGGGTGATCCCGGTGGACGACAGCGGACAGATCATCCTCGAGGAGTACGCCAAGCTGCTCAACTCGAGGACGCGGCTGGTCTCCGTCACCCAGGTGTCGAACGCGCTGGGCACGGTGACGCCGGTGCAGGAGATCATCGCCCTGGCGCATGCGGCCGGTGCGCGGGTGCTGATCGATGGCGCGCAGTCGGTGTCCCACATGCGCGTCAACGTGCAGGCGCTGGATGCGGACTTCTTCGTGTTCTCCGGGCACAAGGTGTTCGGGCCGACCGGTATCGGCGTGGTCTACGGCAAGAAGGACCTGCTCGACACGCTGCCGCCCTGGCAGGGTGGCGGCAACATGATTGCCGACGTGACCTTCGAGCACACCCAGTTCCAACCGGCGCCGGCGCGTTTCGAGGCCGGTACCGGCAACATCGCCGACGCGGTGGGGCTGGGCGCGGCGCTGGACTACGTCGACCGCATCGGGTTGGAGAACATCTACCGCTACGAGCATGACCTTCTGGTCTATGCCACCCGCGGCCTGTCTTCCATTCCCGGCCTGCGCCTGATCGGCACGGCGGCCCACAAGGCCAGCGTGCTGTCGTTCGTCCTCGACGGCTACCGCACCGAAGAGGTGGGCGCGGCGCTCAACCGCGAGGGTATCGCGGTGCGTTCTGGGCACCACTGCGCGCAGCCGATCCTGCGCCGCTTCGGCGTGGAGGCAACGGTGCGCCCGTCACTGGCGTTCTACAACACCGTGGGTGAAGTCGACCTGCTGGTGGATACGGTGCGCCGGCTGGCCCGTGCCAAGGGCAGTAGCCGACGCGGTTGAGTCGGTGTTGAAAAGCAAAAGGCCGACAGGGTTTCCTGCCGGCCTTTTGCGCTTTTGCGGGGGTATCGCCAGGATCAGAAATCGTAGCGAGTAGTCAGCATTAGGTTGCGTGGTTCGCCGTAGTAGATGGAATTGTAGAAGCCGATATTGGTGTAGTACTTCTTGTCTAGGACATTGTTCATATTCAAGGTGGTCGACAGGTTTTCGCTGATGCGGTAGCGGGCCATCAGGTCTAGCAGCCAATAGGCGCTCTGGGTCACGTTTTCTGTGCCGCGCACGGGGTTGGTGACGCTCTGCCAGGCCTTGCTCTGCCAGCGGGCGCCGCCGCCGAGCGTCAGGTCATCCAGAGCGCCCGAGAGTTTGTAGCTGGTGTGGATGCTCAACTGATCCTCAGGTTCCCAGGTCGACAGCTTCTTGTTACCAGTGCCGTGGATGGTCTTGTGTACATAACCTGCCTGGACTTGCCAGTTCGTTGCCAATTCCCCTGATATTTCCAGCTCGTACCCTTTGGTCTTGGCCTTGACGCCTTCATAGGCGTAGGTCAGCCCAGGGTGGACAGGGTTGCTGTTGTATGCGGTGTCGGCTTCGGCCCGATTGTCCTGATGCACTTCGAAGTAGGCCAGGCTGGCGTTGAGTCTGCCCTCGAAGTATTCCCCCTTCAGCCCGAGTTCATAGTTGTCGCCGGTATCCGGCTCCAGTGCTTTCTGGTTCCGGTCCAGCTTTGATTGCGGATTGAATATGGTGGTATAGCTGGCATAGACCGAGTAGGTGTCGTTGAGGTCATAGACCAGACCGGCATAGGGCACCAGACGCCCGGTTTCCCGCGAATTTGTATCGCCTGTACGGCTGTAATTGGCCAGCCTGCTACCTAGGATCAGTGCTAGGTCGTCGGTCGGTTTGAAGCGTGCGGTGATATAGCTGCCCAACTGGCGGGTGGTCTGCTCATTGACCATGAAAGCCGATCCCCAGTTAGGCTCCGCAACGTTTCCATTCCAGTTGTAGAAGTCGCTGACATTGCGGTTGTAGGCGCTATTGTAATAACCCTTTCCATCCCACTTGGCTTGGGAGCCACTGACTCCGGCGACCAGATCATGCTCACGCCCCAGCCACTGGAAGGGACCCTGGGCATACAGTTCGACGGAGTCGCTCTTTGTTTCTCCCGTGTATTTGCCATGGAACATAGTAACGCCGGTGCCTGTGACTGGGTCAGGATACGAGCCGCTGGCTGACCCCATTGCGGCGCGATAGCCGTTGATCTTGTGACTCAGCTCGCCTTTGGCGATCCAGCCATTGCTGAACTTGTGTTCCAGAGCCGTGAAGATTGAGCGGGTGTACTGCGCCCAGCCGCTCCAGTCAGCGCCTGGATTGAAAGAGCGAGATGTCTCGACCAGGTCGCCACGGTTGTCATAAAGCGGAATGCCACCCCAACTGGAGCCTTTGGGATTGTTGTCCTGATAGTCGGCCCCAACGCTCAGCAAGGTGTCCTCGCCGAGGTCTATTTCGAGAATGCCGTAGTAGGTACTGGTCTTGCGCTCGTAATGGTCCTGGAACGAATGCTTGTCGTTGTAGGCGGTAACGGCTCGTCCGCGGATGTTGCCCGATGCCGTCAGGGGGCCGGAGATATCCAGCTCACTGCGATAGTTGTCCCACGAACCCACACCAAGGGAAGCGTGACCGGCAAACTCTCGGGTGGGTTTCTTGCGTACCAGATTGATCGTTGCTCCAGGAGCGCCCGCACCGGACAGCAGGCCGGAGGCGCCCTTGATCACTTCTATGCGGTCGTAGATCGAGGTATCGCTCAAGGTGGCGCCAGATGAATAGGCGTCGTCCCTGAGGGTCGGGATTCCGTCGTACTGGAAGTTCTGGATGGTGAAGCCGCGAGAGTAGTAGAACGTCCGTTCGCTGTCGTAGGTGCCTACACTGACCCCCGGCGTGCGGCGCATGACATCGTCGATTCCGTTGAGCCCGAAATCATCCATGTATTGCCGTGTCGAGACAGTGATGGTTTGCGGTGTTTGCCGGGGCGTTAATACCAGGCGGGTTGCTGTTGCGATGGTAACGGCTGCGTAGGAACCACTGCCTTCGGTAATGGTACCGAGCTGGTTGCTGACGACATTGGTGGCACTCAGTTCCAGAGCGTTTTCAGATGAGTTGATCGGGAGCAGCAGGTAGCGTCCCTGTTCCGCCAGTACGGCTTGCAGGCCACTGCCGGCCAGCAGTTGCCGCAGCCCGGAGGCGATGTCGTACTCGCCGCGCAGGCCATTGCTGCTCAGTCCCTGCGTCAGCCTGGCATCGAACGACAGCACCACGCCGGCTTCGGCGGCGAAACGGGTCAGGGACTGGCTCAATGCTTCCTGCGGCAGTTGGTAGTGCCGCACGGCGTCCTGTGCATGCACCAGGGCAGGGCTCAGCAGCAGGCTGGAGCAGAGCAGGGCACGGCGGATGGCAGCAGGTAGCGGGTTGATCCGGGCGGTGGCCGGCAGGGGCTTTCTCATTTCGACGGTTTCTCTTCTGGTTGGCAGGCGGCGGGATGCTGTCCGCCTTCATGGGTCGAACGAGAACGTGAAAAAATATCATCCTCACTGAAAAAATCCGTTTCTACGAATTTTCCAGCGGATCTGCTGCATGCGGCGCGGGATCGTGCTCTTGCCTGCGGGTATCCGTACCACTGTCTTTGGTGATGACTGTGGAAAAGGCTCGTTGGCCATAAGCCCGCGCACCTGGGTTCCCGCCTGCGCGGGAACGACGAGTGGGGTAGAGCTACAGGGATGTATTCATGCGTGTTGCCTGGAGGGGCGTCGGGTTCGCGATGCGATGTACGTCAGCGCCCCACGACGCTGATCCAGTAGTCCGTGCGCCGTTCGATCCGCACCGGCAACGAAGATGCCAGGGCGCGCAGGATCTGCTCGGTATCGCGCAGGTCGAAGGTGCCGCTGATACGCAACTGCGCCACGGCGGGGGCGCAGCGCAGCCAGCCACGGCGATGGCGCGCGAGTTCGGTGATGAAGTCGTCCAGGCGCCAGTCGTTGACGATCAACTGGTTCTGCTGCCAGGCATCCTGGCCAGGGACAACGGCAGTCTGCCGGAGGATGCCGCTGCGGTCGAAGATTGCCTGGTTGCCGCTCTCCAGGCGTACCGGCTGGCCGTCGCTGGGGGTGATTTCGACGCTGTGCTGGTGGACGGCCACCCGGGTCTGCCCGTCGTCCAGGCAGCGTACCGAGAAGCGCGTGCCCAGTGCCCGCACCGTGCCTTGTGCGGTGCGTACGCGTAGCGGGCGGCCTGCCGGGTCGGTGGCGCTGGCCAGCATGATCTCGCCCCGGCGCAGTTCCAGCAGGCGCTGCTGGCTGTCGTAGCGAACATCCACGGTGCTGGCGCTGTTGAGGTGCAACTGGCTGCCGTCGGGCAGGCTGTGCGACAGGCGCTCGCCGCTGGCCGTGTGCAGGTCGCTCAACCAGGCGTCGAAGCTGCCCTGGCGGTAGCCGCCCCAACCCAGCCCACCGGTGCCGAGCAACAGGGCGATGCCCTTGAGCAGTGAGCGGCGTTCGGTGGTGCGGCGTTCGCCTGCCAGTGCCAGGGTTCGTCCCGCCTGGAGCGGGGCGCCGCTCAGGCGTTGCTGCAAGCGCTCCGCCTGCTGCCAGGCCCAGGCGTTGAGCGGGCTGCCGTCATGCCAGGCCTGCCAGTGTTGGCGCTCGGTGGCGCTGAGGTCTTCGCTGTGCAGGCGGCTGAACCAGTGTGCGGCCCTGGCCAGTGCCGCTTGCTGTTCTTCACTGAGAGGGGGCATCTAGTGCTCTTCTGCTTGCAGGGCGTAGAGCATGCAGTGCTGTGCGGCCTTGGCCATGTTGCGGTTGACGGTGGCCAGCGAGATGCCGAGGGTTTCTGCGATGCGCTGGTAAGGCAGGCCTTCGAGTTGCGAGAGGATGAAGGTCTGGCGCACCTGCCGGCCGAGCCCGGCCAGCATACTGTCCAGCGCTTGCAGGGTTTCCAGCAGCAGGGTCTGTTCCTCGGGGGAAATGGCGTAGTGCTCGGGTTGTTCGCTGAGCACCTGGAGCCAGGCACGTTCCAGCCTGTCGCGGCGGAAATGGTCGATCATCATGCGCCGCGCGATGGTCGCCAGGTAGCTGCGCGGCTCACGGATTGAACCGATGCTGTCTTCGTTCTTGAGGATGCGCAGGAAGGTGTCCTGGGCCAGGTCGGCGGACAGCTCGCTGCAGCCGGTACGCGAGCGCAGCCAGTTGATCAGCCAGCGGTGGTTGTTGCGATAGAGTTCGGTGAGAGGAGAGCCGGACGGCGGCCTTGACGCATGCATGGCGATCTCGGGATCGATAAGATGATAATCATTCTAGATTCGACCCGCTCCGGCCCGCAAGGCATGGGCGCATGCCTTGCGGTTGTGTGCCGGCGTGTATCAGACCTCGCTCTGCTGGCCTTGCAGGAGCGTGCTGTTGAGCTTCTCGGCTTTTTCCAGGGCTGGCGCATCGAATCGCTCGTCGGTGCTCATCACGCCGGAGAGCAGGCGTTCGAGGCTTTCCTTACCGTTGAGCAGCAGGCTATTGGCACTGTGCAGGGCTTCCAGCAGGCCCTGGGCATATTCCTTCAGGGCCGGGTTGACGGCACTGATGGCCTGGCCGTCGCCGCTGTTGCCGGCGACGCTGCTGTAGGTGTCGGTGGCCAGGCGCACGCTGGTCTGGGTCAGTTGCAGCGACATGGAGTAGAGCTGCTCGCCGTCGAGTTCCAGTGCCAGGGCCTGGTCGAAGGCACCGTCGAGGTCACCCGAGAAGAAACGGTCCGACAGTTCGCTGACCTGTCCCAGCAGTTTCTCCAGCGCGGCTTTTTCCTCGTCATCCAGTTCGCCTTCGACGCTGACCTGCAGGCCGCTGATCTGCAGGAAGCCCTGTTCGCTGCGCCCGCTGCTGCTAGTGCTCTGGCTCCAGGCCGCTGACGACTGGGCGATGGAGATGCGCAGCAGGTCGCCGTCGCGGGTGGTCACCGAGAGTTCGAAACTCGAAGCCTGTGCGGCGAAGCGCTGGCTGGTGGAGGCCTGGATCAGGTTGCTGGCGCCAGTCGTCTGGGCGTAGTCCTTCTGCAACGAGTCGAGCCCGGTCTGGATACGCGAGTAGGTGTCTTCGATATCGCTGGCGACCTTGCCTTGCAGCACGCCGAGGCTGTCGAGTATGTCCTTGGCCTCGCCGATGCCCTTGTCCACGCCCTTGCGGATCTGGCCGAGTACGTATTCCAGGCGTTCCGGGCTGGCGCCTGCGGCACTCTCGCGCTGCAACGCGCGTTCGGCGTAACCGACGACACGCTCGGCGACTTTCTCCGGGGTGTAGTCACTGGCTTGCCCGCCCAGGCTGCCCGGTTGCAGGCCGAGGCGTTCGGCGATGCGATTGGTCAGTGTCTGCTGGGCGTTGGCGGCTGTCGGGGTGCTCTGTGCCTTGTAGAGGGCCGCGGCGCTGCTCGAAGGGCTGGACAGGGAGGACAACAGGCTCATAGGGCTATACCGAAATGTAGACGGACGTTGCCATGTTGGCGGCGGCGATGCAGGGAACTTTAATGTGGGCGATCGGCGGAAGGTCGGATGTGCGGCCACCGCTTGCCGCGATGTGATACAAACCGGCCGAGCATGGGCAAGAAGGAGCCATTCATGGGGAGCGTCGTAGGGGCTGCGGTCTACAGCCAGGGGCGGAAGGTCGCCGATATCAGTCTGGACGAGGGGCTGGAGTGGTCGCGCAAGCCCGAGCATTTCGTCTGGATCGGCCTGCATGATCCGAGTGGCGAGGAATTGCGCACGCTGCAACGGCAGTTCGGGTTGCATGAACTGGCCCTGGAGGATGCCTTGCAGCGGCACACGCGGGCCAAGCTGGAGACCTTTGGCGATGCGCTGTTCCTGGTGGTCTATTCGCCCTTGCGCATCGATGGCGAGCTGAAGTTCGTCGAGACGCAACTGTTCGCCGGCAAGGGGTATGTCATCAGTGCGCGTTACGGCAATTCGCCGTCCTATGCCCAGGTGCGCCAGCGCTGCGAGGCCCGCCCGCTACTGCTGGCGCATGCCGAGGACTTCGTGCTGTATGCGTTGTTGTCCTTCGTCATTGAAAGCTACCACCCGCTGATGGACACCTATTACAGCGAGCTGGAGGCCCTTGAGCAGAATGTGCTGGAGCGTCCGCTGACCCAGACCGATGTGGAGGTCATTCACCGTCTGCGGCGTGACCTGCAGCGCCTGCGCCGCCATATCGGGCCGCTGGCGGAAATCTGCCAGGAACTGCAACGGCTGGATTTCCCCTTCATCGACAAGCATATGCGGCCTTATTTCCGCGACGTGGCGATCCATGTCAGCCGCTTGCTGGAGGATGTCGGCATGCAGCGCGAGATGGCAGACCACGCCATCGAGACCGGGCTGTTGCTGGAGGCGTCGCGGCAGAGCGTGACCCAGCGCAAGTTCGCCGCCTGGGCGGCGATCCTGGCGTTTCCGACTGCGGTGGCGGGGATCTACGGCATGAATTTCCGCTTCATGCCGGAACTCGAGTGGCAATACGGCTACTTCGGTGTGCTGGGATTCCTGGCTGTCGGCTGCGTCAGCCTGTATGCCAGTTTCCGACACTACGGCTGGTTGTAGGGGACGCCGTGCACAGGGCGCACCCTGTGCGGGTTGCTAGCGGTTCCAGGCGATGAAGTGCAGCATCCAGGCGCCGACGGTGCGGCCGTGATGTTCGTGTTGCAGGCTGTCCAGGGCGGTCTGGTAGAGCTGCTCGCCGTAGTTCGGGCGGCGCAGGTCGAGCAGGGCGCGTGAATAGTCGGTGACGAACTCGGGGTGCCCCTGGAAGCACAGGACCTGATCGCCGATGCAGTAGGCCGCGTGGGGGCAGAAGTCGCTGGACGCCAGCAGGGTGGCGTTCTCCGGCAGGCGCGTGACCTGGTCCTGGTGACTGATCAACAGGGTCAGTTCTTCCACTGCAGGCTGCATCCACTCCGGACGATGTTCCAGCCGGTAGCGGTGCAGCCCCAGCCCCCAGCCGCGTTCCGCACGTCGCGTCTCGCCGCCGAGCAGCAGGGCCAGCAACTGATGGCCAAAGCAGACGCCCAGCAACTTGTCACCGGCGAGGAAGCGCTCCAGCAGGTATTGCTTGAGCGTCTGTATCCATGGGTCGCTGCCAAAGGAGTCGGCCTTGCTGCCAGTCACCAGATAGGCATCGTAGCGTTGCCCGGCGGGTGGGTAATTGCCCTGGAAGACATTGAATGTGCTGAATTCCGCCGTGATCGGCTGGTTATCCAGCAACTGCTGGAACATCCGCGCATAACCCTGATAACGCTCGCTCAGATCGGGGTGGAGAAGATCGGTTTCCAGAATGCATATCCGCAGCGGCATGGTGCAGTGATCCCGTGTTTTCAAAGGGTGAGGATGGCAGAAAAGACTGCCTGTCCGGCAGGCCCAATGCAACTGGGCAATCGTGCTTTGTAGAGCCTTGGCGGAAGAAATCTGCCGACAGGAGAAGCAGGGGTTGCGCGGGTGCTTCGTCGATCAGGGTACGTAGTATGATCGCCGCCTTTCGGGGGTGGGTTTTGCCGTTTGCCGGTGCAATGGCTTTATAATCCCGCCCCTTCGACCATTACTGTCCATATCCGTCAGGGGATGTCTTGCATGCATACGTTCGGCATGAAGAAACTCGGCCGTATCGCCACATTCGTTTCGCTGGGATTCATGGCGTCGTTCTGCGCCGTTTCCGCCCAGGCGGCCGAGGAAGATCCGTGGGAAGGCTTCAACCGTGTGGTCTTCCGCTTCAACGATACGCTCGACCGCTACACCCTCAAGCCCCTGGCCAAGGGTTACCAGAAGGTGACGCCCGCGCCTCTGGAAGACGGTATCGGTAATTTCTTCCGTAACGTCGGCGATGTGGTCGTCCTGAGCAACAACCTGCTGCAAGGCAAGGTGCACGATGCGGGTGTGGATACCAGCCGTATCCTGTTCAACACCACCTTCGGCCTGCTGGGCTTCGTCGATGTCGCCACCCGCATGGGTCTGCAACGCAATGACGAGGATTTCGGCCAGACCCTCGGTGTCTGGGGCCTGGGCAACGGCCCTTATGTCGTCCTGCCGCTGCTGGGGCCGAGTACCGTGCGCGATGCGGTGGGTCGGGTGCCGGACACCTACCTGCAACCCTATCCGTACATGCAGCATGTGCCCTCGCGCAACACGCTGATGGGCGTCGACGTGGTCGATACCCGCGCCAGCCTGCTGGCGGCCGAAAGAATGGTCACTGGCGATCGCTATATCTTCATCCGCAATGCCTACCTGCAGAGCCGCGAGTTTCGTATGCGCGATGGGCAGGTCGAGGATGATTTCTGAGCCAGGCGACAGGCCGTCTACTACCAAATGAGTAGGGTCTATCGCCCATGGGGGCATTCCGGGGTTGTCGTCGCGCTGCCTAATATCGGTCATCGCCTGTCAGCAAGGACAGGCAACAGCAGATCGATTCGACGACAACAAAAGAGGCCCCATCATGATCTATGCGCAACCCGGCACCCCAGGTGCCATCGTTTCCTTCAAGAAGCGCTACGGCAACTACATCGGCGGTGAGTTCGTCGAGCCGGTCAAAGGCCAGTACTTCACCAACACCTCGCCGGTCACGGGCGAAGTGATCGCCGAATTCCCACGCTCCACCGCCGAGGACATCGACAAGGCCCTCGACGCCGCCCATGCCGCCGCCGACGCCTGGGGCCGCACCTCCGTGCAGGACCGTTCGCTGGTGCTGCTGAAGATCGCCGACCGCATCGAGCAGAACCTCGAACTGCTGGCCGTCACCGAGACCTGGGACAACGGCAAGCCGGTGCGCGAGACCCTCAACGCCGACGTGCCGCTGGCCGCCGACCACTTCCGTTACTTCGCCGGCTGCATCCGCGCCCAGGAAGGCGCCGCCGCCGAGATCAACGACACCACCGCCGCCTATCACTTCCACGAGCCGCTGGGCGTGGTCGGCCAGATCATCCCGTGGAACTTCCCGCTGCTGATGGCCGCCTGGAAACTTGCCCCGGCCCTGGCCGCCGGCAACGCCATCGTGCTCAAGCCCGCCGAGCAGACGCCGCTGTCCATCACCGTGCTGCTGGAAGTGATCGGCGACCTGCTGCCGCCGGGCGTGCTGAATATCGTCCAGGGCTTCGGTCGCGAAGCCGGTGAAGCGCTGGCCACCAGCA
The DNA here is from genome assembly GCF_013395055.1 of Pseudomonas sp. ABC1. Classification (NCBI taxonomy): domain Bacteria; kingdom Pseudomonadati; phylum Pseudomonadota; class Gammaproteobacteria; order Pseudomonadales; family Pseudomonadaceae; genus Pseudomonas; species Pseudomonas sp. ABC1. The sequence continues at coordinate 404,502 of NZ_CP058349.1, read as the reverse complement.
AGCGCATCGCCAAGATCGCCTTCACCGGTTCCACCCCGGTCGGCTCGCACATCATGAAGGCCGCCGCCGAGAACATCATTCCGTCGACCACCGAGCTGGGTGGCAAGTCGCCGAACGTGTTCTTCGAAGACATCATGCGCGCCGAGCCGGAGTTCATCGAGAAGGCCGCCGAAGGCCTGGTGCTGGCGTTCTTCAACCAGGGCGAAATCTGCACCTGCCCGTCCCGCGCACTGGTGCAGGAGTCGATCTACGATGACTTCCTCAAGGTCGTGATGAAGAAGATCGGCCAGATCAAGCGTGGCGACCCGCTGGACACTGACACCATGGTCGGCGCCCAGGCCTCGCAACAGCAGTTCGAGAAGATCCTGTCCTACTTCGACGTTGCCCGTGAAGAGGGCGCGCAAGTGCTCACCGGCGGTGCGGTGGAGAAACTGGAAGGTGGCCTGGCCAGCGGTTACTACATCCAGCCGACGCTGCTCAAGGGCACCAACGACATGCGCGTGTTCCAGGAAGAAATCTTCGGCCCGGTGGTGAGCATCACCACCTTCAAGGACGAAGCCGAAGCCCTGGCCATCGCCAACGACACCGAGTTCGGCCTGGGTGCCGGCGTCTGGACCCGCGACATCAACCGTGCCTACCGCATGGGCCGCGGCATCAAGGCCGGTCGCGTGTGGACCAACTGCTACCACCTGTACCCGGCGCACGCCGCGTTCGGTGGCTACAAGAAGTCCGGTGTCGGTCGCGAAACCCACAAGATGATGCTCGACCACTACCAGCAGACCAAGAACCTGCTGGTCAGCTACGACATCAATCCGCTCGGGTTCTTCTGAATGATGGGTCCGGCGCGTCCGCTCCGATGCGCCGGTTCACTTGCAGCACCCCTCGGGTGCGATGGTTGATCCCTGCTCTTGTCTCGATCCGGCAACCATCCTCGCAGCGCGGCCTCGGCCGCGTTTTTTTATTTACGCTGGATCATCCACGACAGCTCGCACGCCATCAGGGCTTCAATTGCAGCCAGACCGGGCAGTGATCGGAAGGTTTTTCCATGCCTCGGATGTCGTAGTCCACGCCGCTGGTATCAAGGCGGGCCAGGAGTGGGGCGGTGGCGAGGATCAGGTCGATGCGCAGGCCGCGGCGGGGTTCGTCCTCGAAGCCTCGGCTGCGGTAATCGAACCAACTGAAGAGATCGTTCACTTCCGGGTGCTGGGTGCGGAAGCTGTCCTGCAGACCCCAGGCTTTGAGTTTTTCCATCCATTCACGCTCTTCCGGCAGGAAGCTGCATTTGCCGGTGCGCAGCCAGCGCTTGGCGTTGACCTCGCCGATGCCGATGTCGCAATCCTGTGGGGAGATATTGAAGTCGCCCATGATGGCCAGCGCCTCGTCAGGGCTGAAGCGCTCTTCCAGCAATGCTTGCAGGTCGGCATAGAAGCGGTTCTTGGCAGGAAACTTGGTCGGGTGGTCGCGGCTTTCACCCTGGGGAAAGTAGCCGTTCATCACCACCACGGGGTTGCCCTGGGCATCGGCGAAGCGGCCCCAGATAAAGCGCCGCTGTGCGTCTTCTGCATCACCCGGAAAGCCCTTGTGGATTTCCAGGGGCGCCTGGCGTGACATCAGGGCGACGCCATAGTGGCCTTTCTGCCCGTGGTAATGGACGTGATAGCCCAGGGCTTCAACCTCGGCCAGGGGAAATTGCTCGTCGGAGACCTTGGTTTCCTGCAAGCCGATGACGTCGGGCTGGTGTTTTTCGATCAGCGCGGCCAGTTGGTGCGGCCTGGCGCGCAAGCCGTTGATATTGAAGGAGACGAGTTTCATGGTCGGGCCTTTCAGTATGGAAGCGCCATTTTAGGCAGGCCGGGTGGATGGAGGGAACCTCGGCAGCGCCAGCGGTTCGAACATGCACAATGGGCGCCTGCACTGCACGGATAGGGCCGGCCGGAGCCGTCGTCGATGCCATCGATGTCATTAAGGAAGAACGACAATGTCTGCCGATATTCACCTGCTCGACAGTGCCCATGCACGTGAAGCCCGTACCCTGTTGTACCAGGCTTACCTGCATGACCCGACTTTCACCTACCTGTTCGAGTCGGAGCGTCCCGGCTACGAGCAGCGCCTGCGGGCGACGATCCGTGCCTTGGTCGACCAGCATTTCACCCAGGAGCAACCGGCCATTGGCCTGTTGCTGCGTGACCGGCTGATCGCGGTGGCCCTGATCGCGCCGCCCCAGCGTCGTCTGGCGATCACCGACAGCTGGTTGTGGCGGTTGCGCATGCTGCTTTCTGTCGGTGTCGGCAGTACCCGACGCTACCTCGAATACCAGCGCACCCTGCTGGGCAGCCTGCCGCCAGGCGCCTTCCATATGCTGCCACTGCTCGGCGTGCACCCTCAGTTCCAGGGGCAGCAGCATGGCGAGCGGCTGTTGCGGGCGGTGCATGACTGGTGCATGGCGGACGAGCAGTCCCAGGGGCTGGTCATCGATACCGGCAATTCGCGCTACCTGGAGTATTTCCGCAAGCGTGGCTATGAGGAGCTTGGGCAGATCGCCATCGGCCCGGTGGTCGAGCATGTGTTCTTCTACCCGATAGCGTCGAGCTGATTGCACGGTCCAGGGCCGCGACACCCGCCGCCAGAGCCAGCATGTCCGCTTGCGAGCGGACCTCAACAACCCCTAGCATTCGCCCCCATGAAAGAACTCAAACGCTACGGCGCCTGCCTTGGCCTCTTCCTGTCGCTGGCAGGTGCCGAGGCGTTTGCCGCTGAACTGAACGTCAAGGTCAAGCCGGGCAACCGCGAACTGCGGCAGAACATCGAGAATTATGTCGGCGAGCTGGGCGATCGCGATGAGCGGGAGTTGCTGCGTTACAGCCGGATAGCCTTGCAGCAGGCGGAAAAAGCCCTGCAGGCCCTCGGCTATTACCAGGGGCAGGTGAGCAGCGAGGTGATCGCCGGTGAAACGCCTCGCCTGGTGTTGAACGTGGTTCCGGGCGAGCCGGTGCGTTTGCGCAGCGTGGTGCTCGGGCTGGATGGCGAGGCTGCCGACATACCGACCTTTCGCGTACCCCGGCGCCTGTTGAAAGAGGGCGAGGTGCTCAACCACGGGCACTACGAGGATGCCAAGCAGCAGTTCCTCAACCAGGCTTCGCGATACGGCTTCTTCGATGGGCGTTTTACACGCCAACAACTGCAGGTCGATCCCCACGAAGGCGTTGCCGATATCGAACTGATCTTCGACAGCGGCCCGCGCTATCGCCTGGGCGATGTGAGCTTCCAGGGGGAGTTTCCCTTCGAAGAAAGCCTGCTGGCGCGCATGGTGCCGTTCCAGCCCGACACGCCCTACGATTCCGAACTGATCGCCGACCTGAACCAGGCGTTGCAGTCCAGCGGCTATTTCGCCGGGGTGCGGGTCGACGCCAACCCGAGCCGTGCAGAGGCGCAACGCATTCCCGTGGACGTGCTGCTGACCACCCGCGAGCCGCGCACACTGGGCCTGGGCTTTGGGTTCTCCACCGATGTCGGGCCGCGCATGCGCTCCGACTGGACGCGGCACTGGGTCAATCCCCAGGGGCACAGCTATGGCGCGGAAGCCGAGCTGTCGGCGCCGAGGCAGAACGTTGGGCTCTGGTACGAAGTGCCGCTCGATCCGCCCTTGAGCAACAAGCTGCGCTATGCCGGCGGCTACCAGTATGAAGAGCTGGCCAACACCGACAGCCTTAGCCGGCTGTTGACCCTGGGGCCGGAATGGCACCGTGACCTGCCCAATGGCTGGCAGCGGGTGCTGTCGCTCAAATGGCAGCGCGAGGAGTATCGCCTGGGCGATGACTCGGGATTGAGCACGCTGCTGATGCCTGGCATCGCCTACAGCTACCTGCGCAGCGACAACCGCATGGACCCGAGCGAGGGCTATCGGTTGCAGTTCGAGTTGTCGGCGGCCAAGGAAGGGCTGCTGTCGGACGCCAACCTTATCCACGGCAACGCCACGATCAAGGGCCTGACCACCCTGGCACGCAATCACCGCTTCCTCGGGCGTGTGCAACTGGGTGGCAACCTGACCGACGGTTACACCAAGGTGCCACCGTCGCTGCGTTACTTCGCCGGTGGCGACCAGAGCGTGCGCGGTTACGACTACCAGAGCCTGTCGCCGACCAACTCCGATGGCGACCGTATCGGTGGGCGCTACCAGTTCGCCATGAGCGTCGAATACCAGTATTCCATCGCCGAGCGCTGGCGCCTGGCGAGCTTCGTCGACCAGGGCAATTCCTTCAACTCGCTGGATTTCCCCTCGCTCAAGAGCGCCGTGGGCCTGGGTGTGCGTTGGGTTTCCCCGGTGGGACCGATCCGTATCGACCTGGCACATCCGCTGGACGGCGACGGCGGCGTTCGCCTGCACTTCTCCATGGGGCCTGAATTATGAAGCGGGGTATCCGCATTGGCCTGGCGCTGTTGCTGGCCATCGTGCTGGCCGCAGTCCTGGCGCTCGCGAGCCTGTTGGCCAGCGAGGCGGGCAGTCGTTGGCTGCTCGGCTGGGTGCCCGGTTTGCAGGTCGAGGGGTTCGAGGGGCGCCTGGGGGGGCGCTGGCAGGCGCAGAGCCTGCGTTGGCAGCAGGGTGAGCAGCAGGTCCAGGTGGATGGGCCGCGTTTCCAGTGGTCGCCGTCCTGCCTGTTGCGTCTGCGCCTGTGCATCGACGAGTTGGCCGCAGACAAGGTCGAACTGGTCTTCCCGCCCTCGACGGAGCCGGCCAGTGACGAGCCTTTCGAGCTGCCGGATATCCGCCTGCCCGTCGGCATCCAACTGTCCCGGGTCGACATCGGCCCGGTCAGCCTGAATGGTGATGAGCTGCTGCGCAGTGCCCATCTGGAGGCCGACTGGCTGGCGCAGGGGGTGAAGATTGCCGCCCTGCGTGTGACGCGCGAAGACCTGCAGGCCGAACTGACGGGTACGCTGCGCCTGGACGGCACCTGGCCGCTGGATTTGACCGGGCAGGCCAGCCTGCCGGCACCGGATGCGCGCCCCTGGCAGGTGACCTTCGCGCTGTCCGGTGACGTGCGTGAAAACCTGGCGCTCAAGCTCGACAGCGAGGGTTATCTGGTGGCTGCCCTGAACGGCAGCCTGCAACCCTTGCATGAGCATTTGCCAGGCAGCTTCCTGGTGCAGGTGCGGGACTTCAAGGCCGCTCCCGAACTGCCCGAGACCTTGCGTCTGGATGAACTGGAACTGACCGCCCGAGGCGATTTGCAGGATGGCTACGCCGTGCTCGGAACGGGGCGTTTCCCTGGCCAGGGCGGCGCGGTTCGCCTGGCGCTGGAGGCGCGGGCCACGGCGCAGGGCGCACAGGTGCAGGTACTGGAGCTGGACGCCGGCGAGCAGCAACGCCTGGAGCTGAAGGGCGATTTCGACTGGGCCCAGGGCCTCAAGGCGGACGCCTCGCTGCACTGGAACGAATTCCCCTGGCAGCGCTTGTACCCGCTCGACGAGGCGCCGCCGGTCACGTTGCACCGCTTGACGACACAGGTCCAATACGACGATGGCCGTTACCTGGGCAACCTCGACGCCAACCTGAGCGGTCCGGCGGGTGCGTTCACCCTGGTCAGTCCGTTCAGCGGCACCTTGCAGGAGATCCATCTGCCGCAACTGGCGCTGGTGGCCGGGCAGGGGCGTGTCGCCGGCAGCCTGAGCGCGGGCTTTGCCGACGCCATCGACTGGAAGGCCGACCTGACCCTGAGTGATTTCGATCCGGCCTATTGGCTGGCCGAACTCCCCGGCAAGCTGGCAGGCACGTTGAAGAGCCAGGGTGGCGTGCAAGGCGGTGTCCTGCGGGCGGACGCCGACCTGAACCTGCAAGGCGAACTGCGTCGCCGCCCCGCACGCCTGGCCCTGCAGGCCAATGGCGCGGGCGAGCAGTGGAACGTGCCGCAGCTACAGCTGCAACTGGGCGATAACAGCGTCAAGGGCAGCGGTCGCTGGGCCGAGCGCCTGGCTGGCCAGCTCGATCTCGACCTGCGCAACCTTGGCCAGCTCTGGCCAGGGCTGGCGGGGCAACTGTCCGGTGCATTGAAGCTGGCCGGTACCGCCACGGCACCTGAAGGTGAATTGAACCTCGGCGGGCAGCGCCTGGCTTTCGAGGACAACAAGGTCGGGCAATTGCAACTGGACGCTGTGCTGGACGCGGGCGAGCGTGCACGGCTGGGTCTCAAGGCCGATGGCATCCGGGTGGGCGAGAACGATCTGGGGCAGGCGACACTCAGCGCCAGCGGTACCCGCCAGCGCCATGAGGCGGCCCTGGCGCTGCAAGGCCCGCTGCTGAAACTGGCGCTGGGCCTCGACGGCGGTCTGCGCGGTGACGCCTGGCATGGACAACTGGAGCGGCTGGACCTGGATGCCCAGCAACAGCGCTGGAGCCTCCAGGCACCGGCGACCTTGTCGCGCCTGGCGAATGGCCGTATCGACCTGGGCGCCCATTGCTGGGTCTCCGGGCCTGCCAGCCTGTGTGCCGAGAAGCAGCGCTTGCTGCCCGACACCCAGGTTCGCTATCGCCTGCGGGATTTCCAACTGGCGAGCCTGGAACCCTATCTGCCCGACGATTTCGCCTGGCAAGGCGTGCTCAGTGCCGATATCCACCTCGACCTGCCGAGTGCCGGGCCGTCCGGGCGCATCACCCTGGATGCCGGGCCGGGGCTGCTGCGTCTGCGCGAAGCGCAGGAATGGGTCGACTTTCCCTACCAGACCCTGGCCCTGGACAGCCAACTGACACCGCGTCGTGTCGACGGCACCCTGCGCTTCAAGGGCGCCTCGCTGGGTGAGCTGGAGGTCCGTGTCGGCATCGATCCGCGCAGCGAGCTCAAGACGCTCTCCGGTGATTTCCAACTGAGCGGGCTGGACCTGTCCGTGGCGCGTCCCTTCGTCGAGCAGATCGACCGACTGGAAGGCAAGCTCAATGGTTCCGGGCGCTTGTCCGGTAGCCTGATGAAGCCGGTGGTCAACGGGCGGCTGGTGCTCAGCGACGGAGAGATCGCAGGAAACGAATTGCCGCTCTCGGTCGAGGCCCTGCAGGTGACGGTATTGATCGATGGCGAGCGCCTGCAACTGGACGGTGGCTGGCGCAGCGGTGAGCGCGGCCAGGGGCAATTGAGCGGGCGCCTCGACTGGCACGAGGCACTCGATCTGGAGCTGAGTGTTACTGGCAGCGACCTGCCGGTGGCCGTCGAGCCTTATGCCGAACTCGATGTCACGCCAGACCTGCGGATCACGCTGCTCGACCAGCAACTGTCGATCAGCGGCAAGGTTGCCGTGCCGCGTGGCAGCATCACCGTGCGTGAGCTGCCGCCCTCGACGGTGAAGGTGTCGCAGGATGCGCAGATCGTCGGGCAGGACGTGGAGGGCGAGCAGGCTGGCATGGCCATGCGCATGGACATCGCCGTGGAAGTCGGCCAGGAGCGGTTGCGCTTCTCCGGGTTCGGCCTGACGGCGGACCTGGCTGGCCACCTGCACATCGGCAACGATCTGGATGCCCGGGGCGAGCTGAATCTCAACAATGGCCGCTACCGCGCCTATGGCCAGCGCCTGACCATCCGGCGTGCGCGCCTGCTGTTCACCGGCCTGCTGTCGCAACCCTACCTGGATATCGAAGCCATCCGGCGCATCGATGCGGAGAACGTGGTGGCCGGGCTGCGTATTTCCGGCAGTGCCGAGCAGCCGCGCATCGACGTGTTCTCCGAACCGACGATGAGCCAGGAACAGGCGCTGGCCTATCTGGTGCTGGGGCGCGCCCTCGGTGCTGATACCGGCGACAGCAACCTGCTGGCCCAGGCGGCGCTGGGGCTCGGCCTGATGGGCGGTTCCTCGGTGGCCGGCGGGCTGGCGGAGCAACTGGGGATCGAGGACTTCATGCTGGATACCGAAGGCACCGGCAACAGCACCAGCGTGGTCGCCAGCGGGCAGATCACTGAGCGTTTGTCGCTGCGGTATGGGGTCGGTGTGTTCGAACCGGCCAATACCATCGCCCTGCGTTATCGGCTGACCCGGCGCATATTCCTGGAAGCGGCCAGTGGGCTGGCCAGCTCGCTGGATATCTTCTACCGGCGTGATTTCTAGGTTTCGCATGGAAAGCGCCCGGCGGACTGTCGGGACGCGGCGATGCGCCTGTCGGCGCCATGCGGCTCGCATCCTGTCCGGGCTGAGCCTAGAATGCCCGTCTTTGCCTGGGGCCGATGATGCGTATTGTCGCCGATGAAAACATCCCACTGGTCGATGAACTGTTCTCGGCCTTCGCCACCATAGAGCGCAAGCCTGGACGTGCGATCGACAGGAGTATGTTGCAAGCGTGTGATGCGCTGTTGGTGCGCTCCGTGACCACGGTGGACCGCGAACTGCTGGGGGGCAGTCCGGTGCGCTTCGTCGGTACCTGCACCATCGGCACCGATCATCTCGATCTGGACTTCTTCCGGCAGGCCGGCATTCAGTGGGCCAGTGCGCCGGGCTGCAATGCACGTGGCGTGGTCGACTATGTACTGGGCTGCCTGCTCGCACTGGCCGAGCGCGAGGGCAAGGCGCTGGCCGAACGGCGCTACGGCATCGTCGGCGTTGGTCAGGTCGGTGGGCGCCTGCTGCAACTGCTGCGTGCTCTCGGCTGGCAGGTGCTGGCCTGCGACCCACTGCGTGAAGCGCGTGAGGCAGGCGATTTCGTTTCCCTCGATGAAGTGCTCGAGACCTGCGACGTGATCAGTCTGCACACGCCGCTGACGCGCGAAGGCGAAGCGGCCACCCGTCACCTGCTGGACGAGCGCCGCCTGGAGCGGCTGTTGCCGGGAACCTGGCTGATCAATGCCAGCCGTGGCGCAGTGGTGGACAACCAGGCCTTGCTGCGGACGCTGCGCAAGCGGCCGGACCTGCAGGTCGCACTGGACGTCTGGGAGGGCGAGCCATTGGTGGATACCGAGCTGGCCGCGCTCTGCCGGATCGCCACGCCGCATATCGCCGGTTACAGTCTGGATGGCAAGCTGCGCGGCACCTGGCAGGTCTATCAGGCATTCTGCGCGGCGATGGGGATCGCGCCACGGTCGCATATGGACGATCTGGTGCCGCCCCGGCAATTGCAGTCACTGGCGTTCGACGCAGCGGCGCCTGCCGAGGACGTCATGGCGACCTTGTGCCGTGCCGTCTATGACCCTCGCCGGGACGATGCGGATTTTCGCCGCAGCCTGATCGGGGACGAGGCGCAGCGGCGGGCAGCGTTCGACTGTTTGCGCAAGGCTTATCCACCGCGCCGAGAGATCGAGGGGCTGGCTGTCGGTGTTCGGGGCGGGAGTGCCGGGCTTGAGCGACTGGTTGCCGCGTTGGGCGCTCGCTTGGCCTGATTGTGCCGCGCCGGATGCAATTTATGGCCTGCTCCGCTAGCATTGGCCGTCTTTGGTTTTAACCCGTGATGGTGCTATGAGTTATCAGGTTCTTGCCCGCAAATGGCGTCCGCGCTCGTTCCGTGAAATGGTCGGGCAGACGCATGTGCTCAAGGCCCTGATCAACGCGCTGGACAGCCAGCGCCTGCACCATGCCTACCTGTTCACGGGTACGCGTGGCGTGGGCAAGACCACCATCGCCCGTATCATCGCCAAGTGCCTGAACTGCGAAACCGGTATCAGCTCCACGCCCTGTGGGCAGTGTTCGATCTGCCGTGAGATCGACGAGGGCCGTTTCGTCGACCTGATCGAAGTCGATGCCGCCAGCCGCACCAAGGTCGAGGATACCCGCGAGCTGCTCGACAACGTGCAGTACTCGCCCAGCCGTGGCCGCTACAAGGTCTACCTGATCGACGAAGTGCACATGCTCTCGACCAGTTCCTTCAACGCCCTGTTGAAGACCCTGGAAGAGCCGCCACCCCACGTCAAGTTCCTGCTGGCCACCACCGATCCACAGAAGCTGCCGGCCACCATCCTGTCGCGTTGCCTGCAGTTCTCCCTGAAGAACATGCCGCCGGAGCGTGTGGTCGAGCACCTGACCCATGTGCTGTCGGCCGAGCAGGTGCCCTTCGAGGAAGATGCGCTGTGGCTGCTCGGTCGCGCCGCCGACGGTTCGATGCGCGATGCCATGAGCCTGACCGACCAGGCCATTGCCTTCGGCGAGGGGCGGGTACTCGCAGCCGATGTGCGGGCCATGCTCGGGACCCTCGATCATGGGCAGGTCTATGGCGTGCTGCAGGCGTTGCTCGAAGGTGATGCGCGGGCATTGCTGGAAGCGGTTCGTCACCTGGCCGAACAGGGGCCGGACTGGAGCGGTGTACTGGCTGAGATGCTCAACGTATTGCACCGTGTCGCGGTCGCCCAGGCATTGCCTGAAGCGGTCGACAACGGCCAGGGTGACCGCGAGCGCGTGCTGGGCCTGGCCCAGGCGCTGCCCGCCGAGGATGTGCAGTTCTATTACCAGATGGGCCTGATCGGTCGTCGCGACCTGCCACTGGCCCCTGATCCACGCAATGGCTTCGAGATGGTGCTCTTGCGCATGCTGGCCTTCCGGCCGGCGGGGCAGGGGGCAGCACCGCAGGTGCCGCTAAAGCCACTGGGAGTCACAACGGCCACGACTGACTCCCGGACGACTCGGGAGGCCACGCCAGAGGCGGTTCCCGCGCCGGTGGCCGTGGCGTCTGCTGACGAAACCGTTGAGCCCGTTGCCACGGTCGCCCCCGCGACGGTCGATACTCCCGTAGAGCCAGAGCCAGAGCCAGAGCCAGAGCCAGAGCCAGAGCCAGAGCCAGCGTATGCGCCTGTGCTGGAGGATCTGCCGCCGCCCATCGATCTGCCCTGGGAAGAGTCGCCTGCTCCGCCGATGCCTGAACTGGGCAGTGTGCCGGCCCCTGCGCCGGATGAGCGCGATGACGGTGATGACGAAGAGCCGCCCGTCTCGGATGAAGACTACTTCGTGGCCGACAGTTACGCCGATGCGTTTGTCGATGCCCTGGAACACGCCCCCGAGCGAGCCGATGCCGCGCCACAACTGGCCATCGAGCCGGCGACCGGCCTGGCGGCGGATTGGCAGGCGCTGTTCCTCAAGCTTGGGCTGTCCGGCCTGACGGGCAGTATCGCGGCCAACTGCACCCTGATTTCCGTGGAAGGCGACCGCTGGCTGATGCACCTGGACCCGGCCCAGAGCGCCTTGTTCAACAGCACCCAGCACCGTCGCCTGAACGATGCCTTGAACCAGTACCACGACCGCACGCTGACGCTGGTGATTGAGCTTGAGAAGCCGCGTCAGGAGACACCGGCCCAGGCCGCCGCACGCCGGCGCCTGGAACGACAGAAAGCGGCCGAGGCGTCCATTCATGCCGATCCGCTGGTGCAGCAATTGTTGCAGCAGTTCGATGCGAGCATCCGCGATGACAGCATCGAACCCGTAGAACAACAGTAAAACGACCGATCCAACCCGATTAGGAGATTCCCACATGATGAAAGGTGGCATGGCCGGCCTGATGAAGCAGGCGCAGCAGATGCAGGACAAGATGCAGAAAATGCAGGAAGAGCTGGCGAATGCCGAGGTGACGGGGCAGTCCGGCGCAGGCCTGGTCAGTGTGGTGATGAATGGCCGTCATGACGTCAAGCGCGTCAACCTGGATGACAGTCTGATGCAGGAAGACAAGGAAATCCTCGAAGACCTGATCGCCGCAGCCGTCAACGACGCAGTGCGCAAAATCGAACAGAACAGCCAGGAGAAGATGTCCGGTATGACCGCCGGCATGCAGTTGCCACCTGGTTTCAAGATGCCCTTCTGATTGAGTTTCAGGCCTCGGATAACCGCCGGGGCCTGAGCGCGCGCAACGACCGAGATACCTATGAGTTTCAGTCCCCTGATTCGGCAGCTTGTCGAAGCCCTGCGTGGCCTGCCCGGTGTCGGGCAGAAGACCGCCCAGCGTATGGCCTTGCACCTGCTGGAGCGTGACCGCAGTGGCGGGCTGCGTCTGTCCGAGGCGTTGTCCCGGGCCATGCAGCACGTTGGCTATTGCCAGCAGTGCCGCACCCTGAGCGAAGACCCTATCTGTGCACTGTGTGCGGATCCACGGCGCGACGACCAGTTGCTGTGCGTGGTGCAGAGTCCGGTGGATGTGTTCGCGGTGGAGCAGACCGGCTTTCGCGGACGTTACTTCGTGCTCAAGGGGCATCTGTCGCCGCTGGATGGCCTCGGGCCGGAGGCCATCGGTATTCCCGAACTGCTGGCGCGGATCGCCGAAAGCGCATTCGTCGAAGTGATCCTGGCCACCAACCCGACGGTGGAGGGCGAGGCGACTGCCCATTACATCGCACAGATGCTGAGTGATCGCGACATCGTCATCAGCCGTATCGCCCATGGCGTGCCACTGGGTGGCGAGCTGGAACTGGTCGACGGTGGAACGCTGGCCCATGCCCTGGCGGGGCGCAAGCCGATCAGCCTGGGTTGATGGCTGTCTTGTGTAGGGTGCGCTGTGCGCACCAGGAATGACGGCGCTGATGGTTCAGGTGCGCATGGCGCACCCTACAGGAGGGTCGGTGTGTGTCGCGACCCTAGCGTTCGTCGAGGCTGAAGGCGGTGAGGGTGTAGGTGGTGAGGCCGGCTTCCTGCAGTTTCTGCGAGCCGCCCAGCTCAGGCAGGTCGATCACCGCTGCGATTTCGTGCACCTTGGCATTCATGCGTCGCACCAGTTGTGCGGCGGCCAGCAGGGTGCCGCCGGTGGCGATCAGGTCGTCGACCAGCAGCACGGAGTCGCCTTCGCACAGGCTGTCGGCATGGACTTCCAGAAAGGCTTCGCCGTATTCGGTGTTGTAGCTTTGGCTGAGTACTTCGGCCGGCAACTTGCCTTGCTTGCGGAACAGGATCAACGGCTTGTTCAGCTCGTAGGCGAGGATGGAGCCGATGATGAAGCCACGGGCATCCAGGGCGCCGATATGGCTGAACTCCGTTTCCACATAACGCTGGATCAGGCTGTCGGCCACCATGCGCACGGCACGGGGCGACTGGAACAACGGGGTGATGTCGCGGAAGATCACGCCAGGCTTCGGAAAGTCAGGTACCGGACGTACCAGTTTCTTGATGCTGAACTCGTCGAAGATCATCCGCCGTTCCTCTTGTGTCAGCTATCCAGGGTGCCGCCGGCCAGTGCACAAAGGCTGGTCGAATCGAGAATGCGCACTTCCTTGCCTTCCGCCTCGATCAGGCCGTTCTGCTGGAAGCGGGTGAACACGCGGGAAACGGTTTCCACCGCGAGGCCCAGGTAGTTGCCGATCTCGTTGCGCGACATCGGCAGGCGGAACTGGTTGGCCGAGAACCCACGGGCGCTGAAACGCGCCGACAGGTTGATCAGGAAGGTGGCGATGCGCTCGTCGGCGGTCTTCTTCGACAGCAGCAGCATCATCTGCTGGTCGTCGCGAATCTCGCGGCTCATGATGCGCATCAACTGGCGACGCAACTGAGGCAGGGAGACGCTCAGTTCATCCAGGCGCTCGAAGGGAATCTCGCAGACGGAGGTGGTCTCCAGTGCCTGCGCGGACACCGGATAGCTCTCTGTATCCATGCCGGACAGACCGACCAGTTCGCTGGGCAGGTGGAAGCCGGTGATCTGCTCCTCACCGCTGTCGGTGACGCTGAACGTACGCAGCGCACCCGAGCGCACCGCGAATACGGAGTTGAAGGTCTCGCCCTGGCGGAACAGGCTTTCACCCTTCTTCAGAGGACGGCCACGCTTGACGATCTCATCCAGCGCGTCCATGTCCTGCATGTTCAGGGAGAGGGGCAGGCACAGGGCGGAAAGGCTGCAATCCTTGCAGTGAGCTTGTCGCTGCGTGCGGACCTTGATCGACTCGGACATTCGGCATTCCTGAAAAACCTTACTGGCCGTGCAAGGTTACCCCACCCTGGCGTGTGTAGCCAATTGTCTATGGAACTTAGCACCGCACGCCGAGTCGTCAGGCCGGTTGATACCAGTCCTTTGGCTCCAGTTGGCTGGCCTGGTAGTGGTCGAACAGCATGCACACCGCACGCACCAGTAGGCGTCCGGGCGGCAGTATCAGCAGGCGTGCTTCGGACAATGCGATCAGTCCGTCGCTTTCCATCTGGCCGAGCTGAGGGCGGATGTCCGCGAAGTAATCGCCGAAGTCGATCGAGAAGCGGGTCTCCAGCGCGGCGATGTCCAGTTCGAAGTCGCAGATCAGCGAATGGATGATCGAGCGGCGCAACAAGTCGTCCTTGTTGCAGTGCAGGCCGCGCTGGGTGGCCAACTGGTCCTGTTGCAGGCTCTGCTGATAGCGATTCAGGTCGGTGTGATTCTGGCAATAGAGTTCGCCGACCTGGCTGATGGCCGAAACTCCAAGGCCCAGCAGGTCGCAGTGGCCGTGGGTGGTGTAGCCGAGCAGGTTGCGTTGCAGCGTGCCGTCTTCCTGGGCGATGGCCAGGTCGTCATCCGGCAGGGCGAAGTGGTCGATGCCGATATAGCGGTATCCGGCCTCGGTGAGGCGTTCGATACCATGCTGGAACATGGCGATCTGTTCGCTGGCATCGGGCAGGGCTCCTGCGTCGATGCGTCGCTGGCTCGCATGCTGCTCTGGCTGGTGCCGGTAGCGGCTGATCGAGAGGCTGTCCGGCTGCAGCTCGATGATCGAGTCCAGCGTCTGCGAGAAGTTGTCCAGGTTCTGCCGGGGCAGTCCGTAGAGCAGGTCGATATTGACCGAGCGGTATTGCAGGGTGCGCGCGGCTTCGATGATGGCGCGGGTCTGCTCCGGGGTCTGCAGGCGGTTGATTGCCTGCTGCACGTCGGCGGACATCGGCTGGGCGCTGATGCTGATGCGGTTGAAGCCCAGTTCGCGCAGCAGGCCGATGGTCGGCCAGTCCGCTTCGCGCGGGTCGATCTCGATGCCGTAGTCGCCGGAGCCGTCGTCCAGCAGGTTGAAGTATTTGCGCAGCGACGCCATCAGGCGACGCAGTTCCTGGTGGCTGAGAAAGGTCGGCGTACCGCCGCCCAGGCGCAACTGCTCGACGCACTGGCCCGGGCCGATGTGCCTGGCCAGCAGCGCCATTTCCCGCTCCAGGCTGTCGAGGTAGGCCTGGGTGCGACCACGGTCCTTGGTGATGACCTTGTTGCGATTGCAGTAGTAGCAGGCGTTGGCGCAGAACGGCAGGTGCAGGTAGAGCGATAGAGGGCGACCGGCCCGGCGGCTGTCGCGCAGCGCGTGCAGGAGGTCGAACGAGCCAATGCCACCGTCGAACCTGACCACGGAGGGGTAGGCAGCATAACGAGGCGCCGCCTGATCGTAGCGGCGAATCAGGTCGGCGTCCCAACGGATGGCGTCTAGCATGTGACTTTTCCGGTTTGGGTGGCGGTGACCGGATTCTAGGTTGGAGGTTGCCGAGCTGACTTGACCTGTATCAAGCTTGTCTTGACCCTTGGCGGCCTTTGACGCCGCCCGAATGAGTTCCCTCGATCACCAGGAGAATAGAGATGCAGAGTCGCCAGCAGGAAATCGCCGTTGCCCTGGGGGTGCGTGGCCCTCTGGAGAATGATGCCGCTGTGGCTGCCGAGATCGAGCGTCGCGTGGCGTTCATCCAGGACTGCCTGCGCCAGTCGGGCATGAAGACGCTGGTGCTGGGGATCAGCGGTGGCGTCGACTCGACCACGGCAGGGCTGTTGTGCCAGCGTGCCGTCAGGGAGTTGCGCGAGGCCGGCGAGGGGGATGACTACCGCTTTATCGCCGTCCGCCTGCCTTATCAGGTCCAGCATGACGAGGAAGAGGCTGCCCTGGCCGTGGCCAGTATCGCCCCGGACGAGGCCCATACGGTGAACATAGGCCCGTCGGTGCAGGCGCTGGCCGGTGTGGTCGATGCCTTGCAAGGGCTGTCGCCCGCCGCCCGGGATTTCGCCCTGGGCAATACCAAGGCACGCATTCGCATGGTCGCCCAGTACACCATTGCCAATGCCCGCCAGGGCTTGGTTGTGGGCACCGACCATGCGGCGGAAGCGGTCATGGGGTTCTTCACCAAGTTCGGCGATGGCGCGTGCGATCTCACGCCATTGGCTGGCCTGGTCAAGGGGCAGGTGCGGCAACTGGCTGCCGCACTCGGTGCGCCGCAACAATTGGTGCACAAGGTGCCGACCGCCGATCTGGAAGAACTGGCGCCCGGCAAGCCCGATGAAGAAGCCCATGGCGTGAGCTACGCGGATATCGATGCGTTCCTGCTCGGGCAGCCGGTGAACCCGGACGCAGCCAGGGTGATCATTGCCACCTACGACAAAACGGCGCACAAGCGCCAGCAGCCGAAAGAGCCGCAGGCCTGAGGCCTGGCAGGCCATGGAAAGCGTGCTATGGCCGCCAAGACGCAGTCTTGCGCCCGGATTGGCAAGTGAGTCACTGATTAGGCATAGAAGCAATTGCAGTGCCCTTGATTCCTGCGACATTGCGATCCCGGCCAACCCCTCTACGAAACACGCATAAACCCATCCATGGGGCTCTTCGTCGGCGTCCCTGCCGACGAAGGTTTCTCCGAGGGGTTGACCGGGATCGCAGTCAATACTGAAGTGGCCATAAGAAAAAACACCGATACCCGTCGCTCCCGCGCAGGCGGGAGCCCAGGTGCGCAGGCTCATGACCGACGAATGTCTTCCTACAGTCGCCACTAAAGATGGCTGTGCGGGAGCGGGACGGGGCCTTCGCCGCCAGGGATGGCGGCGAAGAGCTACAGGGATGTATTCACGCGTGCCCCGTTCCGCTACCTGGCATTCGCACAGGAGCGATGACCGCAAGGCCACTGCATCGAAACGTATCGACGGCATGAGCATGTACGCCCGCTCAGTGCCCCATCAGCCAGTGCTGGTGCGGGCCTGGCAGTGTCCACAGGCCGAAGAGCATCACGAGCAGCCCGGCTGCCCGGCGTACGTTGCGGTTCTTCAGGAATGCGCCGAGGCGCTCGGTGGCAAGGCCGGTGGCCAGTAGCAGCGGCCAGGTGCCGAGGCCGAAGCAGAACATCAGCAGGGCGCTGTCCAGGGCGTTGCCCTGGCTGGCCGCCCAGAGCAGGGTGCTGTAGACCAGCCCGCAGGGCAGCCAGCCCCACAGGGCGCCCAGCAGCAGGGCGCGGGGCAGGCTGCTGACTGGCATCAGTCGGCTGGCCAGTGGCTGGATGAGTTTCCACAGGCCTTTGCCGATGGCTTCCACCCGTGTCAGCCCGCTCCACCAGCCCGCCAGGTAAAGCCCCATGCAAATCAGTAGCAGCCCCGCGACGATGCGCATGGCGGTCGCCAGGGGGCCGCTGGCGATGGCCCAGCCCGCGAGACCGAGGAGAAAGCCCGCGAGGGCATAGCTGAGGATGCGACCGAGGTTATAGCCCAGCAGCAGGCCGAAGCGGCGGGCCCGCTGCTCCGCTGGAATGGCCATGGTCAGGGCACCCATCAGGCCACCGCACATGCCCAGGCAGTGGCCGCCGCCGAGCAGGCCCAGCACCAGCGCGGAAATCATCAGCGGCAGCAGTTCAATCACGCTTCGGCGGCTCTTCAGGTTCAGCGGGTGGCTCGTCGCCCGACACGGCTTTTTGCTCGGGCCGTGGTGGCAGGTCGTCGTCGAACAGGACGCTGTGTGCCGGCCCTTCCAGGTCGTCGTACTGGCCGCTGTCGACCGCCCAGAAGAAGATCCAGATGGCCAGCCCGACCAGGGCCACCGCGACGGGAATCAGGATATACAAAGCTGCCATGGGTACTCCGGGGCGACCAGCGTCAAAAGGGCCGTAGCGGCAGGTGTGGTGTCGAGTGCATCGGGGTCAATGCCGGGCCAGCCGCAAGGCATTCAATACTACCAGCAGTGAGCTGAGCGACATGCCCAGTGCGGCCCAGAGTGGCGTGACCCAGCCCAGTGCGGCGAAGGGCAGTACCAGGCCATTGTAGAGGCTGGCCCAGAGCAGGTTCTCGATGATGATGCGGCGGCTGCGGCGGGCGATCGAGAATGCCTGGATCAGGCTGCCCAGTCGATTCGACAGCAGCACCGCATCGGCGCTGGTCTTGGCCAGGTCGGTGGCCGAACCCATGGCGATGCTGATGTTGGCGGCGGCCAGTACCGGCACGTCATTGACACCATCGCCGAGCATCAATACGCGCTGCCCTTGTGCTTGTAAGGCTTGCAGGCGTTGCAGCTTGGCGTCCGGCGTCAGTCCGCCGACGGCCTCGTCCATGCCCAGTTGTTCGGCGATCTGGCCGACCATCGGCGAGCTGTCACCGGAGAGCAGGACCGTGCGCCAGCCCTGGTGTCGGCAGGCATCGAGCAGGGCCGGCGCGTCTTCGCGCAGGCGGTCGTCGAGGACCAGCCAGGCCAGTGCGCCCTGGTCATCGCCCAACAGTAGCCATTGGCCCTGTTCGCCCGGGATCACTGGTGTTTCGCCGCCATAGCCGGCTGCGACGAAGGCGGGCTGGCCGATACGCAGGTGGCGCCCGCCGAGGGTGCCGGACAGGCCCAGGCCCGGATGGCTTTCCACACCGTCGGCGGCCTCCGGAGCGCGGCCGAAGGCTTTGGCGATGGGGTGTTCCGAGCGGTTTTCCAGCGCGGCGGCAAGGCCCAGGCAGGTGTCGGCATCCAGTTCGCGCAGGGGGTGTACGGCGCTCAGGGTCAGGCGGCCTTCGGTCAGGGTGCCGGTCTTGTCGAAGATGACCGTGTCGATATGGTTCAGGCCTTCCAACACATGGCCTCGTGTCAGCAGCAGGCCAAGCGTGTGCAGCGTGCCGGTGGCGGTGGTCAGGGCGGTTGGCGTGGCCAGCGACAGCGCGCAGGGGCAGGTGGCGACCAGCAGGGCCAGGACGATCCAGAAGGCTCGCTGCGGGTCGATCTGCCACCAGATCAGGCCGACTGTCGCCGCGACCAGCAGAACCACCAGCAGGAACCATTGCGCGACCTTGTCGGCCAGTTCGGCCAGGCGTGGTTTTTCCGCCTGTGCCCGCTCCAGCAACCGGACGATTGCCGACAGCCGCGTGTCGTCGCCCAGGGCACGCACGCGAATCACCAACGGGCCTTCGACGTTGAGGGTGCCGGCGGTCACCGTATCGCCGGCGGCGCGTGGCAGCGGCAGGTATTCGCCGGTCAGCACGGATTCGTCGATGCTCGACTGACCTTCGAGGATGTCGCCGTCCGCCGGGATCAGGGCGCCAGGCTGTACCAGCACGCGGTCGCCGATATTCAGTTCACTGAGCAGGATGCGTGTGCCTTGCCCGCCTTCTTCCAGGCGCAGGCAGGAGGTGGGCAGCAGGTTGACCAACTGGGCGGTCGCCGAGGCGGTACGTTCCCGCGCCCTGCGTTCCAGGTAGCGGCCGGCCAGCAGGAACAGCGCGAACATGCCGACCGCGTCGAAGTACAACTCGCCCTGGCCGGTGATGGTCGACCAGATGCCGGCCAGGTAGGCGCCGCCGATGGCCAGCGAGACGGAGACATCCATGGTCAGGTGGCGCGTGCGCAGGTCGCGTATGGCGCCACGGAAGAAGTCGGTGCAGCAATAGAAGACGATCGGGGTGGTCAGCAGCAGGGCGGTCCAGCGCAGGATGCTGGCCATGCCCTCGGAAAGGTCGAGGTTGAACTCCGGCCAGGTGGCCATGGTGGCCATCATCACCTGCATCCACAGCAGGCCGGCGGCTCCGAGCTGGCGCATGGCGCGACGGTTCTCGCTGGCGATGCGTTCGGCGGCCTGGTCGGGCTGGTAGGGGTGGGCGGCGTAGCCGATACGGCGCAACTGCGCGAGCAGCTCGCTGAGTGGCAGCCGTGCATCATCCCAGTGGATGCGCAGGCGGTGGTTGGAGAGGTTGAGGCTCGCCTCGCTGACGCCTTCCATCGAACGCAGGTGGCGTTCGATCAGCCAGCCACAAGCGGCACAACTGATACCTTCTATATGCAGTGCGGTGCTGGCCAGTTCGGTGTCGTGGCTGACGAAGGGCTGCTGCACGTCCGGACGGTCGTAGAGCGCCATCTCCTCCGAGAGCACCTGGGGCAGCTCCTGGGGGTTGATCGCGGTGTCGCTGCGTTGCTGGTAGTAGCTTTCCAGGCCGCCGGCGACGATGGTCTGAGCCACCGCCTGGCAACCAGGGCAGCAGAAGTCACGGGTCTGGCCCAGCACGTCGGCATGGAAGGCGCTGCCGGCGGGAACCGGCAGGCCACAGTGGTAGCAGGGAGTCGGCTGGGCCATCGTGCACTCAGGGGGTCAGTTCGACGGCTTGTCCGCTGACGATGGTTTCTTCCTCGTAGAGGCGCCATTCCTGGTCGCCTTCGCGGCCCAGCAGTTCGATGAAGCGACGCCCGGTCACGGCTTCCTGCATGAGTCCTTCATAGTTGCCAGCCTCGCCCTGGGGTTGCAGGACGATGCGGCGGTCCTTCTCCGGCTGGGTCGGGGAGATCAGGTTGAGCACCAGTTGCGGTGGGCGGCTGATGCCTTCGAGGGTCAGGCGGGCGGTGCCGGTGTCCTCGTCGAGTTGCAGGCGCGCCTGGATGCCGTAGCGCGCAGCCAGTTTCTCTCGCTCCAGCGAGGTGTTGATGCCCTTGCCCACGTCGTAGTAGTTCTCCACCACCAGCGACACCG
The DNA here is from genome assembly GCF_013395055.1 of Pseudomonas sp. ABC1. Taxonomy (NCBI): domain Bacteria; kingdom Pseudomonadati; phylum Pseudomonadota; class Gammaproteobacteria; order Pseudomonadales; family Pseudomonadaceae; genus Pseudomonas; species Pseudomonas sp. ABC1. The sequence goes on along the minus strand of NZ_CP058349.1, from coordinate 383,964 downwards.
GGTTACGGATGGCGATGGTCAGCAGCGAGGTGCCGAGGATCACCGAGGTCGCCAGGATGGCGATGATGAACCAGGCCCAGGGCTGGGTGTACCAACGGGTGACTTGCTCGTTGTCGGAACGCATGTGTGGCCTTGTTTTCAGCGGACGCTCGGGCCGATGAATCGGCTGTCTGCGTCGTCGTTGATGGATGCATCATCTGCCGACTGGACGTGGAAGATGATCTCGTTGGTGCTCGATGGCAGTTTTTCCGGCGCGATGGACAGTTCCACGGGCAGGGTGACCAGCTCTCCGGCATTCGCGCGGACTTCGGTACGCCCTTCGTAGCTCAGGCCATCCAGCCCCGACGCACGGATGGTGAAGGTCTGTGCGTGCTGTGCCTTGTTCATGATCTTCAGGGTGTAGACGTTCTCGACATAGCCCTTTTCGTTCTCGCGATAGAGCACGCGGTCTTTCAGCACGTCCAGCTTGACCAGCGGACGCTCGGCCACGGCATAGGCGAAGATGCTCATCATCGTGACCAGGGCGATAGCATAGCCGATCAGGCGTGGGCGGATCAGGTGGGTCTTCTGTCCCGACAGGTTGTGTTCAGTGGTGTAGCTGATCAGCCCTTTGGGGTAGTGCATCTTGTCCATGATGGCGTCGCAGGCGTCGATACAGGCCGCGCAGCCGATGCATTCGATCTGCAGGCCGTCGCGGATGTCGATGCCGGTGGGGCAGACCTGCACGCACATGGTGCAGTCGATGCAGTCGCCGAGGCCGGCGGCCTTGTAGTCGGCATCCTTCTTGCGCGGGCCGCGTGTTTCGCCACGGCGCGGATCGTAGGAAACGATCAGGGTGTCCTTGTCGAACATCACGCTCTGGAAGCGTGCATAAGGGCACATGTGGATGCACACCTGCTCGCGCAGGTAGCCGGCGTTGCCGTAGGTGGCGAGGGTGAAGAAACCGATCCAGAAGGCGGCCCAGCCACCGACCTGCAGGGTCAGCAGGTCGCTCACCAGCTCGCGAATCGGGGTGAAGTAGCCGACGAAGGTGATGCCGATCAGCAGGGAGACGCCGAGCCATATGGCGTGCTTGGCGATCTTGCGGGTGATCTTGGTGCCGCTCATGGCGGCCTTGTCGAGTTTCATGCGCTGGTTGCGGTCGCCTTCGGTGACCTTTTCCGCCCACATGAAGACCCAGGTGAAGACGCTCTGCGGGCAGGTGTAGCCGCACCAGACGCGACCGGCGAATACCGTGATGAAGAACAGGCCGAAGGCACAGATGATCAGCAGCGCGGACAACAGGATGAAGTCCTGCGGCCAATAGGTGGCGCCGAAGATGTGGAATTTGCGTTCCGGCAGGTCCCACCAGACAGCCTGACGGCCATCCCAGGTCAGCCAGGCCGTACCGAAGAACAGAAGGAAGAGGAAGGCGCCACCAACCCGTCTCAGGTTCCGGAACAAGCCGGTGAAGGCGCGGGTGTAGATCTGGGCGCGAGAGGCATAGAGGTCGGTGGAGGCGTTCTTGGTGTTCGGTGGTGTGACATCCCGAACGGGTATCTGCTGCTCAGTCATCTAATGCGTACCACGGCGAAGTGTGGGTGTCCCGGTCGATACGTGCCGACCGGGATCTCTTTGGTTCCGCGCCAATGGTACTCCCGAAATCCCGGGGTCAGGTGCGACAGTGCGTCACTGACTGCCACACCCTGGGGGGTATTGCACTGATCCGGGGATCAGTCCTCCGCTTTCTGGGACAGGCTGTACACATAGGCTGCGAGCAAGTGCACCTTGTCGTTACCCAGGATGCCTTCCTGCGCTGGCATGCGGCCGTTGCGTCCATGGCGGATCGTCTGCTGGACCTGGGCGAAACTGGAACCGTAGAGCCATATGTTGTCGGTCAGGTTCGGTGCGCCAAGCATGGCGACGCCCTTGCCTTCAGGACCATGACAGACTACGCAGTTGGTCGCGAAGATGTTTTGACCACGCTCAAGGTCGACGTCGATTCCCTCGGGATTCTCGCGGCCGGACAGGCTACGCACGTAGCCGGTGACATTGCGGATACCGTCTTCACCGATCACGTCGCGCCAGGCCGGCATGGTGGCGATGCGGCCATGCAGGATGGTGGTCTTGATGGTCGCGGCATCACCGCCCCACAGCCAGTCGTCGTCGGTCAGGTTGGGGAAGCCGTAGGCACCCTTGGCGTCCGAGCCGTGGCAGACCGAGCAGTTGGAGGCGAACAGGCGTCCGCCCATCTTCAGCGCTTGAGGGTCCTTGGCGACATCCTCCACCGACATGGCAGCGTATTTCGCGTAGAGCGGGCCGTACTGTTCGTTGGCCTTGTCCATCTCCCGTTGCCAGGCCTTGGCCTGGGTCCAGCCGCCTTCATATCCCGGCAGCAGGCCTTTCCAGTTGCCCAGACCAGGGTAGAGGGCTAGGTAGCCGAGGGCGAACACGACGGTGCCGACGAACAGCATGAACCACCACTTGGGCAGTGGGTTGTCGTACTCCTCGATGCCATCGTAAGAATGGCCGACGGTTTCTTCGGTACCGCCGATGCGTTGCCCCTTGCGTGTTGCAAGCAGCAGCCACACCAGTGCAACGATGGTGCCCAGGGTCAGCAGCGTTATGTACCAACTCCAAAACGACGTCATTTATTTTTCTCCGGATGCTTCTTCATCACGCTTCTTGGGTACGGGCTCGTCGTCTGCGAAAGGGAGGTTGGCGGCTTCGTCGAAGCTTTGCTTGCGCTTGCTGCTGTAAGCCCACACCACGATGCCGGTGAAGGCGACGACGACCAGTAAAGTGCCCAAACCGCGAAGAGTCCCGATATCCATCATGCGTTACCGTTTATTAGTGAGTGCAGTGCCGAGCACTTGCAGATAAGCGACCATGGCGTCCATCTCGGTCTTACCCTTGACGGCGTCTTTGGCGCTGGCGATGTCTTCGTCGGTATAAGGAACGCCAAGGGCGCGCAGCGCCTGCATTTTCTTGGCGGTGTCCTTGCCGTCGAGTACGTTTTCGACCAGCCATGGATAGGCTGGCATTTTCGATTCGGGGACCACGTTGCGCGGGTTGTACAGGTGCGCACGCTGCCAGTCGTCGGAGTAGCGACCGCCGACACGGGCCAGGTCCGGACCGCGACGATTGGAGCCCCACAGGAAGGGGTGGTCGTAGACGCTCTCGCCGGCGACGGAGTAGTGGCCGTAGCGCTCGGTTTCGGCGCGGAACGGACGGATCATCTGCGTGTGGCAGCCGACACAGCCTTCCTTGATGTAGAGGTCGCGGCCTTCCAGTTGCAGTGCGGTATAGGGCTTCATGCCCTCGACCGGTTCGTTGACCACATCCTGGAAGAACAGCGGAACGATCTGCGTCAGGCCGCCGATGCTCACGGCCAGCACCATGAAGATGGTCAGCAGGCCGATGTTCTTTTCGAGTACTTCATGATTCTTCATTGCACGTTCCTCAGGCGATCTTCGCGGCGGCTTCGTATTCGGCCGGTTTGGCGGCACGCACGGTGCGCCAGGTGTTGTAGGCCATCAACAGCATGCCGGTGAGGAAGAACGCGCCGCCGAGGGCACGGATGATGAAGCCGGGGTGGCTGGCTTCCAGCGCTTCGACGAAGGAATAGGTCAGGGTGCCGTCGTCGTTGACTGCACGCCACATCAGGCCCTGGGTGATGCCGTTGACCCACATCGAAGCGATGTAGAGCACTGTACCGATGGTGGCCAGCCAGAAGTGCGCGTTGATCAGGCCGATGCTGTGCATCTGCCCACGAGCGAAGACCTTCGGAATCAGGTGGTACATGGAGCCGATGGTGATCATCGCCACCCAGCCGAGGGCGCCGGCGTGTACGTGGCCGATGGTCCAGTCGGTGTAGTGGGAGAGGGCGTTGACGGTCTTGATCGCCATCATCGGGCCTTCGAAGGTGGACATGCCGTAGAAGGCCAGGGACACCACCAGGAAGCGCAGGATCGGGTCGGTGCGCAACTTATGCCAGGCGCCCGAGAGGGTCATCATGCCGTTGATCATGCCGCCCCAGCTCGGAGCCAGCAGGATGATCGACATCACCATGCCGAGGGACTGCGCCCAGTCAGGCAGTGCGGTGTAGTGCAGGTGGTGCGGACCGGCCCAGATGTACAGGGTGATCAACGCCCAGAAATGCACGATGGAGAGGCGGTAAGAATAGACCGGACGCTCGGCCTGCTTGGGCACGAAGTAATACATCATGCCGAGGAAGCCGGTGGTCAGGAAGAAGCCCACGGCATTGTGGCCGTACCACCACTGGACCATCGCATCGGTGGCGCCCGCGTAGATGGAGTAGGACTTGGTCAGGGTGACCGGGATTTCCAGGTTGTTGACGATGTGCAGCATCGCCGTGACCAGGATGAAGGCACCGAAGAACCAGTTGCCGACATAGATGTGGCGCGCCTTGCGCTTCATGATGGTGCCGAAGAACACCACGGCGTAGGTGACCCAGACGACCGCCAGCAGGATGTCGATCGGCCATTCCAGCTCGGCGTACTCCTTGGAGCTGGTGAAACCCAGCGGCAGGGTGATGACCGCCAGTACGATGACCAGTTGCCAGCCCCAGAAGGTGAAGGCGGCGAGGGCATCGGAGATCAGGCGAGTCTGGCAGGTGCGTTGCACCACGTAGTAGGAGGTGGCGAACAGGGCGCTCCCGCCGAAGGCGAAGATCACCGCGTTGGTGTGCAGGGGGCGCAGACGGCCGAAGCTGGTCCACGGCAGGTCGAAGTTGAGTTGAGGCCACACCAGTTGTGCGGCGATCAGCACGCCCAGACCCATCCCGACGATTCCCCATATCACCGTCATGATGGCGAATTGGCGAACCACTTTATAGTTATAAGCAGTTTCTGTTATCGCAGTGCTCATACAAGGCTTCCACGCTATAGGCATTTTTTTATTAAGGGCAAAAATCGGCGGCAAGTATGGAGAAAGGAGGGGGGCAATGCAAACCACGCCCGCCGCCGTTTCTGGCCGCTCAGGCCCTGATTTCAAGCGTCTTCCGTTCGCTATTCAGGGGGCCCTGGCACCAGGCCGGTGCTTGCTAGGAAAGGTTTCGCCTTGTGGTTATGCGGTGTGTGGCGAATGACGAAAGCTTAGAAGCTGGGGCGGAAAAGGGGAAAGGTGTTTATCGAAGTAACTGTGCGTCAGAGAGTCGCACGGACAAGGAAGTAGTACTTCAGAGGGAGGGGGCGGTACTTGCGTACCGCCCGTGCGGAGCTTATTGCTCGTCCGCTTTTTCACTGCCATGGGACAGGTTGTAGACATAGGCCGCCAGCAGGTGGACCTTGTCGTTGCCCAGGTATTGCTCTTGTGCAGGCATCTGGCCGTTGCGGCCGTGGCGGATGGTCTGCTGCAACTGAGGCAGGCTGCTGCCGTAGATCCAGCCAGCCGGGCTGTTCAGCGCAGGTGCGCCGAGTGCGGCCATGCCGTCGCCAGTCGCGCCGTGGCAGACCGAGCAGGTCTGGGCGTAGATGGCTTTGCCGGCTTCCAGATCGACTGCGGTGCCTTCCGGCAATGCCAGGCCGCCCAGGTCCTTGCGGACGAAGGCCGCGACGTTCTTCACGCCTTCCTCACCGATGACCGCGCCCCAGGCCGGCATGACGCCGATACGGCCATGGAGGATCGACATCTTGATGGTCTCCGGCTCGCCGCCCCAGCGCCAGTCCTTGTCAGCCAGGTTGGGGAAGCCCACCGAGCCCTTGGCATCCGAACCGTGGCAGATCGAGCAGTAGGTCGCGAAGAGGCGGCCGCCCATTTTCAGTGCCTGCTCATCCTTGGCCACCTCGGTGATGGGCATGGCGGAGTACTTGGCGAAGATCGGGCCGTACTTCTGCTCGGCCTGGGCCATTTCACGCTCCCATGCCTTGGCCTGGGTCCAGCCACCTTCGTAACCGGGCAGTACGCCTTTCCAGTTACCCAGGCCCGGATAGAGGATCAGGTAGACGATGCCGAACAGCAGGGTGCCGATGAACAGCATGAACCACCACTTGGGCAGCGGGTTGTCGTACTCCTCGATGCCATCGAAGGCATGTCCCATGGTCTTGTCGGTGGTCGTGGCCGACTCGCCCTTGCGCGTGGCGAAGATCAACCAGAACAGAGCGACAATGGTGCCCAGCGTCAGCAGGGCGATGTATCCACTCCAGAAAGTGCTCATGTGCTACTCCTGGACAGCCTGAGCAACTCCGACTGTCCGCGATTTTAGTCCCAGGCGGCCGTCAGGCGGCCGCCGTCCGATGATCAGCGCTTGTGCTGCAAGGCAGTGCCGAGCACTTGCAGGTAGGCAACCATTGCGTCCATCTCGGTCTTGCCCTTGACGGCATCGGAGGCACCGGCGATGTCCTCGTCGCTGTAAGGCACGCCGAGGGTACGCAGCGCCTGCATCTTCTTGGCGGTGTCCTTGCCGTCGAGTACGTTCTCGACCAGCCACGGGTAGGACGGCATCTTCGACTCAGGCACCACGTTGCGCGGGTTGTACAGGTGCGCACGCTGCCAGTCGTCGGAGTAGCGACCGCCTACACGGGCCAGGTCCGGACCGCGACGGTTGGAGCCCCACAGGAAGGGGTGGTCATACACGCTTTCACCGGCGACGGAGTAGTGGCCGTAGCGCTCGGTTTCAGCACGGAAGGGACGAATCATCTGGGTGTGGCAGCCGACGCAGCCTTCCTTGATGTAGAGGTCACGGCCTTCCAGCTGCAGCGCGGTGTAGGGCTTCATGCCCGCCACCGGCTCGTTGACCACATCCTGGAAGAACAGCGGGACGATCTGCGTCAGGCCACCGATGCTCACGGCGAAGATCATCAGAATGGCCATGAGGCCGATGTTCTTCTCGATTTTCTCGTGTTTGGTCTCGTTATGCGTTGTCATTTCAGGTCGGCTCCTCAGGCAATCTGCGCAGCGGCATCGTATTCAGCCGGTTTGGAGGCCTGCACGGTCTTCCAGGTGTTGTAGGCCATCAGCAGCATGCCGGCGAAGAAGATCGCGCCGCCGATCACACGTACCACGAAGCCGGGGTGGCTGGCTTCCAGCGCTTCGACGAAGGAGTAGGTCAGGGTGCCGTCGTCGTTGACTGCGCGCCACATCAGGCCCTGGGTGATGCCGTTGACCCACATCGAGGCGATATAGAGCACGGTGCCGATGGTGGCCAGCCAGAAGTGGCTGTTTATCAGGCCGGTGCTGTACATCTGCTCGCGTCCGAAGACTTTCGGGATCAGGTGGTACAGCGCGCCGATGGACACCATGGCAACCCAGCCGAGGGCGCCGGCGTGTACGTGGCCGATGGTCCAGTCGGTGTAGTGGGAGAGGGCGTTGACGGTCTTGATCGCCATCATCGGGCCTTCGAAGGTGGACATGCCATAGAAGGCCAGGGACACCACCAGGAAGCGCAGGATGGGGTCGCTGCGCAGCTTATGCCAGGCGCCGGACAGGGTCATCATGCCGTTGATCATGCCGCCCCAGCTCGGAGCCAGCAGGATGAGCGACATCACCATGCCCAGGGATTGCGCCCAGTCAGGCAGAGCGGTGTAGTGCAGGTGGTGAGGGCCGGCCCAGATGTACAGGGTGATCAGCGCCCAGAAGTGCACGATGGACAGGCGATAGGAATAGACCGGACGCTCGGCCTGCTTGGGTACGAAGTAGTACATCATGCCCAGGAAGCCAGCGGTCAGGAAGAAGCCCACGGCGTTGTGGCCGTACCACCATTGCACCATGGCATCGGTTGCACCGGAGTACAGCGAGTAGGACTTGGTCAGCGTGACCGGGATTTCCAGGTTGTTGACCACGTGCAGCAGCGCGACGGTCAGGATGAAGCCACCGAAGAACCAGTTACCTACATAGATGTGGGAGACCGTGCGCTTGACGATGGTGCCGAAGAACACCACGGCATAGGAAACCCAGACGATGGTGATCAGGATATCGATCGGCCATTCCAGCTCGGCGTACTCCTTGGAGCTGGTGAAGCCCAGCGGCAGGCTGATGGCCGCCAGCAGGATCACCAGTTGCCAACCCCAGAAGGTGAAGGCTGCCAGCTTGGGTGCGAACAACACGGTGCGGCAGGTGCGCTGTACCGAGTAGTAGGAGGTGGCGAACAGGGCGCAACCACCGAAGGCGAAGATCACCGCGTTGGTGTGCAGTGGTCGCAGGCGGCCAAAGCTGGTCCAGGGGAGGTCGAAGTTGAGTTGCGGCCAGGCCAATTGTGCTGCGATGAAAACGCCGAGCCCCATCCCGACGATTCCCCACACCACCGTCATGATGGCAAATTGGCGGACCACCTTGTAATTGTAGGCGGTACTGGTTGCTGTGTTCATGTATGGGCTTCCATCCACGGCTAATGAGCGGTTTTTTTCTTTCTAAAAGAAAGCGGGAGCAAGCATGGAGAAAGGGCAAATAAGCGGTATTGACCCGGATCAATACACGTCGGGCGCACATTTAGTTGCTGGTATCTGGGCCCGCCCCGAAGCGGCTCCGTGGCATACCCTGATCCTCGCCCACGGCGCGGGCGCGCCCATGGACAGCGCCTTCATGAATGACGTGGCCGAGCGGCTCGCAAGCCTAGGCGTGGCGGTGTTTCGCTTCGAATTCCCCTACATGGCGCAACGGCGCGAAACGGGTCTTCGGCGCCCCCCGGACACCGCCCCGAAACTGCTGCAGGCGTGGCGTGAGGCCCATGCCTTCGTGCGACAGCAAACCGCAGGGCCATTGGCCATCGGCGGCAAGTCCATGGGCGGCAGAATGGCCAGTCTGCTGGCGGACGAGCTTGAGTGCGACGCACTCGTCTGCCTGGGCTATCCATTCCACCCCGCCGGGCGCAAGGACAAGCCCCGGGTAGAACACCTGGCCAACCTGAATACGCCGACCCTTATCGTGCAGGGCGAGCGCGATGCGCTTGGTGGTCGGGAGACGGTCGCCGGTTATGTCCTGGCCCCAGCGATCGGCGTCGTCTGGCTGGAGGCCGCGGATCACGACCTGAAGCCACTCAAGCGCTCCGGTTTCACCCATGAAGCGCATCTGGCCCGCACGGCACGGGAGATCGCCGTTTTTCTGCGTGGATTGGCTGCATAATTGCGACTTTCGTATAGCAGCCAAGAATGCTGAGGGCTCTAGAATCGGGGAGACTTTGGGGGCGAATCATGTTATCCATCGACGACGGGCAGGACCTTGGTACAGGTTCCCGCCTGCACGCTCGGGACGTGGAATGTGCGCTATCGTTCCCACCGTGCTCCGCTTCTATTGCAGCGTTCCATCGCTGTAGCCATCACAAAACAGACAAACACGGCTATCGAGAGGTGCTTTATGGAAACTGACCTGAACCAATTCATCCGCAACGAGGCGTTCCGCGACAAGATCGTCTCCGCAGAAGAGGCGGCATCCTGGATCGAGGATGGCATGAGCCTCGGGATGAGTGGCTTCACGTTGTTCGGCGAGCCGAAGGAATTTCCCAGGGCACTGGCCGAGCGTGGCAAGCAGGAAAAATTCAAGGTCAACCTGTACACCGGCGCCTCCATGGGTCCGGCCGCTGACCAGGCCATGGCCGAGGCGGGCATCATCAACCTGCGCCTGCCCTACCAGGGCAACCCGGTGCTGCGTGGCAAGATCAACAGCGGCGAAGCCTTCTACATCGACCAGCACCTTTCCCACACCGCCGAGTGGATTCGCCAGGGCGTACTGCCGGCGGTCGATTACGCGATCATCGAGGCGGCTGCGATCACCGAAGACGGTCAGATCATCCCGACCGGCTCCGTCGGCAACTCGCCGATCTTCGTGCAGACCGCCAAGCACGTGATCATCGAGCTGAACACCTCGGCGCCGCGTGAATACGAAGGCATGCACGACATCTACGTGCCCGAGCCTGCCGGCCAGCGCAAGGACATCCCGGTCTACGACATCAGCAAGCGCATCGGCACCAAGGGTATTCCGGTCGATCCGGCCAAGGTGCGCGGCATCGTGCTGTCGAGCCAGCCGGACATCCCGTCGCCGCTGTTCGAGCCCAATGCCGAAACCCAGCAGATCGCCGACAACCTGCTGGATTTCCTGCGCGCCGAGGTCAAGGCCGGGCGCCTCACCGAGAGCCTGGCGCCGTTGCAGTCGGGTGTGGGTTCGGTGGCCAACGCGGTGCTCAACGGCATGAAGACCTCCGAATTCCGTGACATCGTGGTCGCTTCGGAAGTGCTGCAGGATGGCATCTTCGACCTGATCGACGCTGGCGTGGTGAAATTCGCCGCGGCCACGGCGCTGTCGCTGTCGAAGAAGCGCGTGGAAACCCTCGGCAAGGACCTGGCGCGCTACAAGGACAAGCTGGTCTTCCGCCCGCAGGAAATCTCCAACCACCCCGAGGTCATTCGTCGCCTGGGCATCATTTCCTTCAACACCGCGCTGGAAGTGGATATCTACGGCAACGTGAACTCCACCCACGTTGGCGGCACGCGCATGATGAACGGAATCGGCGGCTCCGGCGATTTCGCCCGCAACGCCCGTATCACCATCTTCGTCACGTCCTCCACGGCGAAGGATGGCAAGGTGTCGTCCATCGTGCCGTTCGTGTCCCATGTCGACCATACCAACCACGATGTCGACGTGATCGTCACCGAACAGGGCTATGCCGACCTTCGCGGGCTGGCGCCGGTGCAGGCGGCGGAGCGGATCATCGAGAACTGCATGCACCCGGACTTCCGGGCCCAGGCCTACGAGTACTTCAACGAGGCCAAGGCGCGTGGCGGCCATACCCCGCATATCCTGGAGAAGGCGTTCTCCTGGCATACGGCACTGGCCGAGAAGGGCACCATGCGCAAGGAGTGATCCTGCGTAGTTGAGTCGCGACGAAGGCCATGGGCAGCGATGCCCATGGCCTTTTTCTTTCAGCGGTTGAAGCGCTCGACCAACGAGTACTGGCTTTGCGCCGTCGAGGTCAGCTCTTCGCTGAGCAGCGCTGATTTCTGCGCGCCCACGGTGGTTTCCCCGGCCAGTTGCGCGATGGTGGCGACGTTCTGGCTGATTTCTTCGCTGACGCTGCTTTGCTGCTCGGTGGCCGAGGCGATCTGGGTCGTCATGTCGATGACCTGCTCCATGGCCTGGTTGATCGCGTTCAGTGCCTGGTCGGCCTGGACGATATGTTCCACGCCCTGGTCCGCCTCCACATGGCCCAGGCGCGTGGTGTCCACCGCATGCCGCGCCTGCTGTTGCAGTTGCTCGATCAATGTGTGGATCTGCCCGGTGGCGTCGGCGGTACGTTGCGCCAGGTGACGCACTTCGTCGGCGACCACCGAGAAGCCGCGCCCGCTCTCGCCGGCGCGGGCGGCTTCGATGGCGGCGTTGAGTGCCAGCAGGTTGGTCTGTTCGGCGATGCTCTTGATCACGTCGACCATGCTGCCGATCTGCTCGCTGCCACTGGCCAGTTGTTCCACGGCATTGCCGGTCTTGGCCACCGAGTCGGCCAGGCTCTCGATGGTGCGGCGCGTCTTGGCGGTGACGTCGCGGCCTTCGCGGGTCAGGTCGCTGGCCTGGCGTGTGGCACTGGCGGCCTGGGCGACGTTGCTGGCGACTTCCTGGGTAGTCGCGGTCATCTGGTTGATGGCGGCTGCGACCTGTTCGGTTTCCTGGCTCTGGCGCGACAGCCCGGACGAACACTCCTGTGCCAGCCGGTCAGCCTCGCTGGCCTGTTTCTGCAGTTGCACGGCGCTGTCCTGCAAGCGTGTCAGACACGTCTTCAAATGTGCCTGCTGGCTGAGCATGGCCAGTTCCAGTTGTGCCTCGGAACCCCTGCTGTCGGTGTACATCTGTGCGATCAGCGGATCGCAGGTCGCCTGCCGGGCCAGTTGCAGCAGGCGTTGCATGCCGCGCTGCTGCCAGCGCATGCCGGCCAGACCCAGGGGGACCGACAGCAGGGCGGCGAAGATGAAGCCCCAGTAATGGTCCAGCCAGATACCGACCATGAAGCCGATCTGGCTGATCAGGATGAAGGGTAGCCAATTGAGTATGAACGGCAGCCAGCGGTCCCGGCGCGGGACGCCAGTCTTGCCGGCATTCAACCGGTCGTAGAGATTCCGGGCGCGCCGTACCTGTTCTTCGGTCGGTTTCGTACGCACCGATTCATAGCCGATGATCTCGCGCCTGTTGTCGAGAATGGGCGTGACATAGGCGTTGACCCAGTAGTGATCGCCATTCTTGCGGCGGTTCTTGACGATGCCCATCCAGGGCTTGCCCTGTTGCAGGGTCTGCCACATATGGGCGAAGACCGCCGCAGGCACGTCCGGGTGGCGAATCAGGTTGTGCGGCGCATTGATCAGTTCCGCCCGTGTGAAGCCGCTGACTTCGGCGAAGATGTCGTTGCAGTAGGTGATCTGCCCCTTGAGGTTGGTGGTCGAGATCAAGCGTTGCTGATCCGGGAACGAGTATTCGCGCTGTGTGACAGGTTGGTTGTTACGCATTGGAAAAGGCGCCTGGCAAGGGGACGGGCGGACACACCTCGTTGGGCGCGTCTCGTTCTTCGAATGGATGGAAGTGACAATGAACGGGTAACGTAAAATCTGGCGTCAAATTTTACGGTATTGTGACCGGCCTGTATTCCAGAATCCTCTCTGGGACGTTACGACCAACGTCGCGATACGGGTTTGCCTTTGGAGCGAACACGTCCGCTCCAAAGGCCTCACACGTCAGTGTTCGCCAAGCAGTTGGCGCAGGACGAAGTGCAGGATGCCGCCTGCCTTGAAGTATTCGACTTCGTTGAGGGTGTCGATGCGGCTCAGTACTTCGAAGCGGTCCAGCGAACCATCGCTGCGTTCTACCGTGACCCGCAGGCGCTGGTGCGGTGCAAGTCCGCCTTCCAGTCCTTCGATACTGAGCTTCTCGTCACCCACGATGCCCAGTGTCTGGCGTGTCTGCCCCTCCACGAATTGCAACGCCAGCACCCCCATGCCGATGAGGTTGGAGCGGTGTATGCGTTCGAAGCTCTCGGCAATCACCGCCTTGACGCCCAGCAGGTTGGTGCCCTTGGCCGCCCAGTCGCGGCTGGAGCCGGTGCCGTATTCCTTGCCGGCGATGATCACCAGGGGTGTACCGGCCTGCTGGTAGCGCATGGCGGCGTCGTAGATCGGCAGTTTTTCCGCGCCGGGTTGGAAGAGGGTGTTGCCACCTTCCTCGCCGCCGAGCATTTCATTGCGGATACGGATGTTGGCGAAGGTGCCGCGCATCATCACCTCATGGTTGCCGCGCCGCGAGCCGTAGGAATTGAAGTCCTGTGGCGCGATGCCCAGGTCTTGCAGGTAGAGACCGGCCGGCGAGCTGGCCTTGATATTGCCGGCGGGGGAAATATGGTCGGTGGTGATGGAGTCGCCGAACACGGCGAGTATGCGGGCACCGTGGATATCCGTCGGTGGCGGCGCTGGTTTGTCGATGTCTTCGAAGAACGGCGGGTTCTGCACATAGCTGGAGTCGGCATTCCATTCGTAGGTGGTGCCTGCGGTGACCGGGATGGCTTGCCAGTCGGCATCGCCGCTGAAGACGTCGGCATAGCGCCGGCGGAACATCTCGCCGTCGATCGTCGCGACCGCCTTGGCGATTTCCGCGCTGCTGGGCCAGATGTCGCGCAGGAACACCGGCAGGCCTTGCCGGTCATGGCCGATTGGCTGTTTTTCCAGGTCGATGCGTGTGGTGCCAGCCAGCGCGAAAGCCACCACCAGCGGCGGCGAGGCCAGCCAGTTGGCCTTGACCAGTGGGTGCACGCGGCCTTCGAAATTGCGGTTGCCGGACAACACCGAGGACACGATCAGGTCATTGCCGGTGATCGTGGCGCCGATGTTCTCGTCCAGCGGGCCGGAGTTGCCGATGCAGGTGGTGCAGCCGTAGCCGACCAGGTTGAAGCCCAGTTCGTTCAGGTAGGGCGTCAGGCCGGCTCGTTCCAGATAATCCGTGACCACCTTGGAGCCGGGCGCCAGCGAGGTCTTCACCCAGGGTTGGCGTTGCAGGCCGCGCTCCAGGGCCTTCTTCGCCAGCAGGCCGGCGGCCATCAGCACATTGGGGTTCGAGGTGTTGGTGCAGGAGGTGATGGCCGCGATCACCACGGCGCCATGCCGGAGCGAGAAATCCTCGTCGGCCACCGGAAAGGCGGTATCGGCCTGGCCCATGCGTCCGCTGGTCTCCAGCAACAGGTCGAAGGACGCGCCGATATCGCCGAGGCTGACGCGATCCTGCGGGCGCTTCGGGCCGGCCAGGGATGGACGCACGCTGGCCAGGTCCAACGCCAGGCTGGCGCTGAACGAAGGTTCCGGGCTGTCGTGGTCGTGCCACAGGCCTTGTGCCTTGCTGTAGGCCTCGACCAGGGCGATTCGCTGCTCGTCTCGGCCGCTCAGGCGCAGGTAATCCAGCGTGACCTGATCGACCGGGAAGAAGCCACAGGTGGCGCCATATTCCGGTGCCATGTTGGCGATGGTGGCGCGGTCGGCCAGTTGCAGGTTGTTCAGGCCAGGGCCATAGAACTCGACGAATTTGCCGACCACACCTTGCTTGCGCAGCATCTGCGTGACCGTCAGCACCAGGTCGGTGGCGGTCACGCCTTCCTTCAGGCGCCCCGAGAGGCGGAAACCGACCACTTCGGGAATCAGCATCGACACCGGCTGGCCGAGCATGGCCGCTTCCGCCTCGATGCCGCCGACGCCCCAGCCGAGCACGCCGAGGCCGTTGATCATGGTGGTGTGCGAATCGGTGCCGACCAGGGTGTCGGGGTAGGCGAGGGTGTCGCCGTCTTCGTCGCGGGTCCAGACCACCTGGGCCAGGTACTCCAGGTTGACCTGGTGGCAGATGCCGGTGCCCGGCGGCACCACACGGAAGTTGTCGAAGGCCTGCTGGCCCCAGCGCAGGAACTCATAGCGCTCGCTGTTGCGCTGCATCTCGATCTCGACGTTGCGCGCAAAGGCCGCTTCATCGCCGAAGCGGTCGACCATCACCGAGTGGTCGATGACCAGGTCCACGGGCGACAGTGGATTGATCTTCTGCGGATCGGCACCGGCACGGGATACGGCATCGCGCATCGCCGCCAGGTCGACCACGCCAGGGACGCCAGTGAAATCCTGCATCAGCACGCGCGCCGGGCGGTACTGGATCTCTCGCTCCGAGCTGCGCGTCTGCAACCAGTCGACGATGGCCTTGAAGTCCTCGGGTCTGACACTCAGGCCATCCTCCCAGCGCAGCAGGTTCTCCAGCAGGACCTTGAGCGAAAAGGGCAGGCGGCTGATGTCGCCGAGACGGGCGGCGGCCTCGGGCAGGCTGAAATAGTCATAGCCCTTGCCGTTGACCTGCAGGCTGCGGCGGCAATCGAGGCTGTCCAGGGATGGCATACCATATCTCCTTGAGCCCGCACGGTCGGGCCTTCTGGGAATGGGCGCGTCTTTGACGGTGATCGCGGTCGTCTCGCCCTGAGTCTTGATGCCCGGTTGTCGTGGCGGTACGTGCGATCGGCAGGCGGTGCATGCTGTGCGCGCCCCTGTCTTACTGGACTGATACGGCGCGCGTCGGTTCCCTCTCTTCCGTTATCATGCGCGCCCCACGCCAGCATCCGGAACGTCCGCCATGAATACATTGCTACTGCATTGCCGCCCGGGTTTCGAAGGCGAGGTCTGCGCGGAGATCAGCGAGCAGGCGGCACGTCTGGAGGTCGCCGGATATGCCCGTGGCAAGGCGGGCAGTGCCTGCGGCGAGTTCGTCTGCCTCGACGCGGACGGTGCACAGAGGCTGATGACGCACCTGCGCTTCCAGCAACTGATCTTTCCCCGGCAGTGGGCGCGTGGCAGCTACCTGCCATTGCCGGAGCAGGATCGCATCAGCGTGCTGTTGCAGTACCTGGCCGATTACCCGGTGTGCTCCGGGCTCTGGCTGGAAGTCTTCGACAGCAATGACGGCAAGGAGCTGTCGACCTTCTGCCGCAAGTTCGAGGCGCCTTTGCGCAAGGCGCTGGTCGCGGCGGGGCGCTTGCGCGAGGGCGGGAGCGGCCCGCGTTTGCTGCTGACCTTCAAGAGCGGGCGCGAGGTGTTCGTCGGGCTTGCCGATGCGAAGAACAGCGCCCTGTGGCCGATGGGCATTCCCCGGCTGAAGTTCCCGCGCCAGGCGCCCAGCCGCTCGACCCTGAAGCTGGAAGAGGCCTGGCACCATTTCATTCCCCGTGATCAGTGGGACAAGCGTCTGGCCGAGGGCATGACAGCGGTCGACCTCGGCGCCTCGCCGGGGGGCTGGACCTGGCAACTGGTCAATCGCGAGATGCATGTGACCGCGGTGGACAACGGGCCGATGGCCGAAAGCCTGATGGGCAGCGGCATGGTCGAACACTTGCAGGCCGATGGCTTCGCCTTCCGCCCGCGGCGACCGGTGGACTGGATGGTCTGCGATATCGTCGAGAAGCCGGCGCGCAATGCCGCCTTGTTGGAAACCTGGATCGGCGAAGGCCTGTGCCGCGAGGCGGTGGTCAACCTCAAGCTGCCGATGAAGCAGCGCTATGCCGAGGTCACGCGATTGCTCGAGCGTATCGCTGATGGCTTGGCCGAGCGGGGTGTGAAGGCCCAGATCGGCTGCAAGCAGTTGTACCACGACCGAGAGGAAGTGACGTGCCACCTGCGGCGGTTGGGTTGAGTCGCTTGGTTCGTCGATGGCTTTGCGCAACAATCTTGCGCTTTCGTGTGCGCTTTTGCGCTCTTTTCCAAGGGGAGATGAATGATGACCGCCGATGAGGTGCTCGATGCCAGCGGGCTGAATTGCCCTGAGCCCGTGATGATGCTGCACAACAGTGTGCGGGGGCTGGAGGCTGGTGCCTTGCTCAAGGTCATTGCCACCGACCCTTCCACCCGGCGCGATATCCCCAAGTTCTGCCTGTTCCTCGGTCATGAGCTGGTCGAACAGCAGGAGCAGGACGGTACTTTCCTGTACTGGATTCGCAAGAAAATCGACGCCTGACAGGGCGTTTTCGAAGGGGCCGCGGGGACTTTTCAAGGTGTTCGCGTTATGACAGGGCCTGCGTCTACCTCTTTGGGCCCTATTACCTGGGCTGTTTGTCCCTGCGTCCCGATGCTCTTGTTTCTGCGTGTCGCGAGCCCGACCAGCCCCTCTACGCAACACGCATGAACCCATCCATGGGGCTCTTCGTCGGCGTCCCTGCCGACGAAGGTTGCTACGAGGGGCTGGCCGGGCTCGCGGTCAATACCGCAGTGACCCTGAGAAAAAGCACAGCATGAAAAACACACCTCGTCGTTCCCGCGCAGGCGCACTGCTGTCCGGTACGGGTTTTGCTTGGCCCACGATACGGTGGCCTTGCGCTCATCGCTCCTGTGCGAATGCCAGGTGGCGGGACGGGGCACGCGTGAATACATCCTTGTAGCTCTACGCCGCCATCCCTGGCGGCGAAGGCCCCGCCCCGCCACCTGGCATCCGCACAGCCGTCTGCGGCGGTGACTGTAGGAAGAAGCCCGCTGGCCTTAGCCTTGTGTACCTAGGCTCCCGCCTGCGCGGGAGCGACGGGTTGAGCTTTTTCCCCTGGGCCCCTTCGGTATTGACTGCGAGCCCGGCCAGCCACTCGGAGCAACCTTCGCCGACAGGGATGTCGGCGTAGAGCCTCAGGGATGAGTGCATGCGTGTTGCGTAGAGGGGCTGGTCGGGCTCGCGATACGCGGTCATGAGAGCGAACAGCCTAGGACGCGATATTGAGTCGGCAGAGCAAGCCTCAAACCGCACGTCCAGGCTTCATAAGCCTTGCCGCCCTCAGGAGCAAAACCCGTACCGGACAGCAGTGCGCGCAGGCGGGAACCCAGGTGCCACAGTCGCCTGTTCACCTGCGTTTATTCCATAGTCACCACCTAAGGTGGCTGTAGAAAGAGCTCGATAGCCATAAGCCTGCACGCCTGGGTTCCCGCCTGCGCGGGAACGACGAGTGGGCGGTGTTCTCATGCAGTGCTTACCCTCAGCATGCATGTCGGCAAGGATTGGACCGGGTTGCCCGGCAAAGCAATCAATCCCGCCTCACCCCCCGCGACTCATCCGCCCCAGCCGCTCCGAGAGCGCATGCATGTTGCCGCCCAGCTCGCGCAGGGTCGAGGCGTCGCGGGCGGCTTCTTCGCTGGAGGAGTGGATGCGGATGGCCAGCTCGCTAATCTCCTGGGCGACATGGCTCTGCTCTTGTGCGGCCACGGCGATCTGCTGGGCGCGCTGGACGATATCGTCGAAGCTGCTCACCGTGCCGCCGAGGGTTTCGGCCACGCCGCCTGCCTGGCGAACGGCGTTCTCGGTCAGGGTGACACCGGCCTGCATGGTCTCGACCGCGAGTCCCGAGGCCTGGCGCAGTTGCGTGATCATGTCCTGGATTTCGTTGGCGGAAGCCTGGGTGCGGCCGGCCAGTGTGCGCACCTCGTCGGCCACCACGGCGAAGCCACGGCCTTGCTCACCGGCGCGGGCAGCTTCGATGGCGGCGTTGAGCGCCAGCAGGTTGGTCTGTTCGGAAATCGACTTGATCACATCCAGCACGCTGCCGACCCGTTCGATATCGGCCCCCAGCTGAGTGATGGCCGAGGCGGCGCTGCCGATCTCGCCGGCCAGGGCCTGGATCGACTCGCTGTTGAGCCGCACATTGCTCTGGCCTTCATGGGCCAGGGTGAGTGAGCGCCCCGCTGTGTCCGAGCAATCGGTGGTGTTATGGGCGACTTCCTGGGCGCTGGTGGACATCTCGGTGATGGCGGTGGCCAGCATCGTGTTGTCTTCGCGCTGGGCTTCGGCGCGTTCGGCGATGTTGTGCGACAGGCTGGCCAACTCGGCGGACTGGCGCTCCAGGGTGCTGGATTCGTCGGCGATCTTCTGCAGCATCTGGCGCAGCGAACCGGCGTACTGGTTGACGGCCGTGCGCAGTTCGCCGATCTCGTCGGCGCGCAGGATGTCCAGCTCACGCGACTGACTGTCCTGGCCGAGGATATGGATCTGCCGGGTGGTTTCCCGGACTTGCGCCAGCAGGCGGCGGCTGGCGATCCAGGCCAGGCCGAGCAGTACGGCCAGCAGTGGCAACAGGAGCAGCAACAGCTCGCGGGTCAGGCTGGTGGCGAGGCCGGTGATCCAGCCTTCGGGCGTGACCAGGCCGACACGCCAGCCGGTGTCGCCGACGTTGTGCAGGGACACATAAGCCGGGCCATCCAGGCGTCCGTCGTGTTTCAGGTAAAGGGTCTGCGCGGTGTTCGGGTTTTTCAGTGCTTCGACCACCGGCTTGAACCAGGGCAGGCTGTCGCTCAATTGGGCGAGTGTCAGCAGGCCTTCGCTGGCGGTGCTGCCGGGGAAGAACAGCAGGTTGCCGGCGCGGTCCACGGCGAAAGCATAGCCACTGGTGACGTTACCCTGCTGTTGCAGGAAGCTGGCCAGGCCATCGAGGGTCAGATCGAGGGTCGCCACGCCGGCGAAGCGGCCATCGCGCTGGTAGGGCACGCTGCAGGTGGTCATGGCCTGCTTGCTGACCGGGTCCTGGTAGCCGTCGGACCAGACGCAACGACCGCCGGCCGCCGAGCGGACCGAGCGATACCAGGGCTCGTCGTGGTAGGCGGCGATGGCAGGGGCGTTGTAGTCGTCGGAATACTCCAGCCGGCCCTGTGCGTTGCGCGCCCAGAAGAAGCTGCGCCGCTCCACGCCGGTGGTGAATGCCCCAGGCTCCGGCCACAGGCCACCGCCGGTGATGGCCTGGTCGCCCTGGCTGTCGATGACGTTGGGCAGGCTCGCTTCGATCAGTGCCGGGTCCGTGGGCAGGGTTTCCGCCAGGTGCGCGGTGGCGGCCACGGTGCCTTCGATCCGGCTCAGTTGCACGTCGAGCTGGCGGGCGATGGCGGACACGGCCTGTTCCGCCGATGCCGTGCCGGCTGCGACCAGCCTGGGTTTGCCACGCAGTTCCATGATCGCGTAGATGCCCAGTGTAGTGAGAAACAGCAGCAACAGGATACCCAGGCTGATGCGATGGGTGATGCGGACGGGAAGCAGTGACATGGGTGGGTCCCTCACGGTGGCCCGGCGCATGGCGATGCGCAGCGCGGGCCTGTCGAAAAGCTCGAAAGCGAAGATGGTGGCAGAAGTGTCCCGGGTGCTGTCCCGTTTCGTCGCAAGCTGCGTTGTCGCGACGAAACGGGACAGCACCTTAGTGCTCTGGCGCAGCGCGGAGTCTACGCGGGCCTATATCGTTGTGCCACTATTCTGGCGCCACGAATGCGTCAGCTGCGTTACAGCGGAAACACCAGCGGCACCAGCAGCACACTGAGGAGCATCACCAGCAGTGTGAAAGGGACGCCGATGCGCACGAAGTCGGCGAAACGGTACTGCCCCGGCCCGAGTACCAGGGTGTTTACCGGTGACGAGATCGGCGTCATGAAGGCTGCCGAGGCGGCCAGGGCAACGATCATCGCGAACGGGTAGGGTGAGGTGCCGAGTTGCTGGGCGGTGGACAGCGCCACCGGGGCCATCAGCACCGCCGTGGCGGTGTTGGAAATGAACAGGCCGATCACCGCGGTCAGCACGAACAGGCAGGCCAGCAGCGCATGTGGGCCGGCATCGCCGACCAGGCCGATCAGCCCGGAAACCGCAAGGTCGATGCCGCCGGTCTTTTGCAGGGCGAGGGCGAACGGCAGCATGCCGACGATCAGGATCAGGCTTTGCCAGTGGATGGACTTGTAGGCGCTGTCCATATCGATGCAGCGGAACAGCCCCATGATCAGGCAGCCGATCAGCGCCGCCAGCACATTGGGCACCAGGCCGCTGACCATCAGCCCGACCATCACCGCCAGGCCGAACAGCGCGAACGGCGCCTGGCTGGCGGCAGGGGCCACCTCGTCGACCTCGGCCGGCAGGCTGAGCACCAGGAAGTCGCGGGACAGGCCTTGCAGGCGGTGGATCTGCTTCCAGCCGCCGGCGACCAGCAGGGTGTCTCCAGGCCGCAGACGCTCGTCCACCAGCACGCCTTGCAGGGCCTCGCGGTTACGCCGCACGCCGACCACATTGAGCTTGTGCCGGCTACGGAAGGCGATTTCCTGGATGCTCTTGCCGGGCAGGCGCGAGTCGGGCGGCAGGGCGACCTCAGCCAGCCCCAGCTCGCGGGCATGGGTGTCGTAGTAGCTGCTGCTCAATTGCAGGGGTTCCAGGCCCAGTTCCTGATAGGCCCCGAGGAGTCCGATGGCCGGGCTGGCCAGGTCCACCAGCAGCACGTCACCGGCCTGCAGCCGGGTATTGCCGGTGGCCATCAGCAGCAGTGTGCGGAACTTGTGCGGGCGTTCGATGGCGATCACGTTGATCCCGTACTCCGAACGCAGCCGCAGTTCGTCCAGCGCCTGGTTGGCCAGGGACGAGCCGGGCAGGACGCGCAGGCGCCGCTCGCGCTCGGAAAGGCGGTAGGCGTGGGCCATGTCCGACAGGGTCAGGCGGGCTTCGCCAGCACCGTCGTCCTTGCCATCGTTGCGCACCAGCCAGCGCCGGGCCAGCAGCATGTAGCCGATGCCCAGCACCAGCACCGCCAGGCCCACCGGGGCGAAGTCGAAGAAGGCGAAACCCTCCAGCCCGGCGCGGCGCAGCTCGCTGTGCACCACCATGTTCGGCGGGGTCGCGACCAGGGTCAGCATGCCGCTGATCAGCCCGGCGAAAGCCAGTGGCATCATCAGGCGGCCGGGAGAGACTTTCATACGCAGGGCGATGCTGAGAACCACCGGAATGAAGATCGCCACCACGCCGGTGGAACTCATCACCGAGCCGAGTCCCGCCACCGCCAGCATCAGCAGGATCAGCAGGCGCGCCTCGCTGCTGCCGGCAGCGTGCACCAGCCAGTCGCCCATGCGGTAGGCGATGCCGGTGCGCACCAGGCCGTCGCCGATGACGAACAGCGCGGCGATCAGCACCACGGCCGGGTCGCTGAAACCGGCCAGCACTTCATTGACGCTCAGTACGCCGGTCAGCGGCAGGGCGACGATGGCCAGCAGGGCGACCACGTCCATGCGCGGCTTGTTGAGGATGAAGCAACCGACGCAGGCCAGCAGCAACAGCAGGACGAGCAGCAGGTCGTGGTTCATGGGTAGCCCAGGGCATCGCGGATGGCGGGCAGGTTGCGCTCGACCCAGCCCCGGTCGATGGCGCCCCAGTCGCGGATGCGGTAGTGCCCGGCATTGTGTCGCTCGCCCTGGGCATGTTCGAAGACGCAGTCGATGTCCAGCTCGGCCAGTGCCGCCAGAGTGTCCTGGGCAGTACGGCGCGGCATGCCGGTGGTTTCCATCAGGGCCGGGACGCTGGTGGCGGCGCCACTGTCGATCAGCCAGGTGACGTACAGGCGCCGGTAGAAACTGCTGCGGGTCTTGCTGATCGACATGGTGGGCTCGCGCATGAGTCAGGGAATGGCGCGAAGTGTCCGGGGTTTGCGGGCGCCCGGCAAGGGCGCTCGCGGTGGTGCCTGTTCAGGCCAGTTCGCGCAGTGCCTGGTAACGCTGTGGCGAACGGCCTCGCAGCAGCAGGGCGCAGAGGCCGCCGATGGCGAAGGCGAGGACGACCAGCAGGCCCATCAGCGGTGCGACTTCGCCGGCGTTGTCGCCACCGATCAGCATCGGCAGGTTGTGGATGGCGATGGCCAGGCAGGCGAGGATGCCCAGCAGGCCGCCCAGCGGGGCGATGCGGGTGTGCCATAGGCGCCGGTCGGAGCCTTCGCGGCGGAAGAAGGCGAGGATCGCCAGGCTGGCCAGGGCCAGGATCACCATGTAGCCGAGGGTGCCGGCCGTGGCGCCCCAGGCGTAGATCTGGGTGATGGGGTCGAGGCCGATGAGCACCAGCAGCAGTGTACCCAGGGTGGCGAAGGTGCTCTGCGCGAGCGAGGCGACGTAGGGCGAACCGTGGCGGCGGTGGATGCTGGCGAAGCGCTCTGGCAGCACGGTGTATTTGCCGAGAATGTACTGGTAGCGCACGACGATGTTGTGCAGCGACAGCATGCAGGCGAACAGGCTGGTGATCAGCAGCACCTGGATGACATCGCTGAAGGCCTTGCCCAGGTATTGCTCGCTGAGCAGCAGGTACATGTCGCCAGGGTGCTCGTTGGCGAAGGCGACCACCTTGTCGGCGCCGATGCCGGCAACGGTGCACCACATGGACAGCACATAGAAGATGCCGACGGTGAATACCGCGGTGTAGGTGGCGATGGGGATGGTGCGCTCCGGATCACGGGCTTCCTCGCGGTAGATCACCGTGGACTCGAAGCCGATGAACGAGTAGATGGCGAACAGGATGCCCAGGCCCGGCGAGCCGGAGAGGATATGGCTGGGCTGGAAGGATTCCGCCGGCAGGCCGCCGAGGCCCTTGTCCGCCACGATCAGGGCATTCAACAGCAGCACCACGGCGATCTCCAGGATCAGCGCGATGCCGAGGAACCTGGAACTCATCTCGATGCGCCGGTAGCCCAGCACACCGATGATGGCGATGGCGGCGAGGGTCAGCAGCCACCAGGGCAGGTTCAGTCCGGTCAGGCTGTGCAGCAACTCGCTGGAGGCGTAGCCGACATAGGTGCCGATGGCGAGCAGGAACAGCGAATAGGAAACCATCGCCAGGGTCGCGGCGCCGAGCCCGGTGACGCGTCCGAGCCCTTTCTGGATGCAGGCGTAGAAGGCGCCGGCATTGCCGATATGGCGGGAAATGGCGACGAATCCCACCGAGAACATGAACATGATGAGCATGGCCACCAGGGCGTCGAAGGGCGCGGCGGCGCCATTGCCGAGGCCGATCATCAGTGGGGTGTTGGCCGCCATCACGGTCAGTGGCGCGGCGGTGGCGATCACCATCATGACGATGGGGGTGACGCCAAGTTCGCCGCTCAGGGACGGCGAGGATGAAGCGGGAGTCGATGGGTTTACAGGGTTCATGGTGGCTGTCCCGTTATGTCGTTTTCGGAACCGCGCAACGTCGGTTGCGCGGGCGGGCAGTGAAGTGCGGCAAGGCTGTGCGGCAAGTGGGTCCAGGTGTCAGTCGCTGGCGACGGCGATGGCGGTGATTTCCAGCAACTGGTCGGGGTGCAGCAACTTGCGCACCTCGACCGTGGTGCTGGTGGGACGGTGCGCGCCGACCCAGGGCCCCAGGTGTTCCGGCAGTACGTCGGCCAGTGCGTCGATGTCGGTGGTATGGAAAGTCCATGCCACCAGGTGGCGACGTTGCAGGCCTGCCGCCTCCAGGCAGCCATCCACTACGGCGAGGATGTAGCCCAGTTGCGCGACCATGTCGTCCTTGCCGATCAGCTCAAGGTTCTCCAGGTCGCCGCGCAGCGGAGCGATGCCGGACAGGTAGAGGGTGTCGCCGGCGCGTACCGACTGGTGGAAGGCGAAGGCTTCGAACACCTGGGGCGCCAGGTAGTCGATCTCGGGGCTGTAGCGCTCGATCATGGTGCTTTCCTCAGGCGCTTGCGGGGTGCAGGTTGTGGCGGAATGAGCCGCCGTTGTCCTGCCGTTGCTCATCGACCAGTTGCACGCTCATCGGCACCTGCTGCACATCCTCGCGCAGGGCCACCAGCGGGTCCTCGAAGTCACGCGTATAGCCGATGGCGAAGCAGCCGTACTGGTAGCCCATGACCTTGAGCAGGTCGTCGGGCAGGGTGCGGGCGATCTCGCGGGGCGTGGACAGGTACTGGTTCTCCTCCTGGCGCACCCAGCCCACGGCATAGGTGATATTTATCGCCTGGCGGATGCCGTCGGAGCGGTTGGCGCCGGCGCCGTGGTAGATCTTGCCGGTGTAGAACAGTGCCGAGCCGCGCTTCATGACGGCGGGGATACTCTGCTCCAGGCTGTACTTCTGCTTGCGTCCGGCGAACTGGCTGCCGGGCACGATGCGGGTGGCGCCGTTCTCCTCGGTGTAGTCGGTCATGGCCCAGAGCAGGTTGCACTGCACCTGATAGTCGTCGGGGAAGGGGAAGAAGTCCCAGGCCAGCTCGTCCTGGTGCAGCATCTGCGCTGGCGAGCCGGGGAAGACGCTGATGATCTGCGTCAGGTGCAACTGGAAGGCCGAGGCGTGCTTGAGGAAACGCTCGGTGGTGCCGAGTACGCTGGGGTGCATCACCAGTTCGCGGGCGGCCGGCGAGCGGGCGATCAGCGCGCCGGTACGCTTGGTCTGGTGGCCGATGAAATTGTCCTGGCCGTACTGGGTGTCCTGGACGTAGGGCGCCATTTCGGCGGCGATGCGGTCCATCAGTTCATTGCTGGCCAGTTCTTCGACGATGACATAGCCATGCTCGCGCAGGGACTGTTCGATCTGCTCTGCGCTGGCGGTGTTGGGCAGGTGGGTGGGGATCATGACGACTACCTCGATGTTCATGGGAATGAAGATTCGAGGACAGGTTAGGTGGCGTCGGATACCCCAACAATCTATCCAAGGATGGACAAATTCGCGGCCGTTCGCCGGTATCACACTAATGGTGCGCGCTGAGCCGCGTGTGCCTCAGTGTGGTGCCGATTTCGACTGTGCCAGGGTGCTGGAGGCTGGTCCGGAGCTTGCTTGGGGCTTGTCGTCCGGCCCGCCATGGCAAGGTTCTGCGCCTGGGCGGACGCCGCCATCAGAAGAAGATCGGAGCCTTGCGCGATGAATGTCGAGAATTCGGACAGGAGCGATCGACTGGTCAGGGAGGCCATGCAATTCAGCCGTCATTACCTGAGCGCCACGGGCGTGCTGTTCTACTGGATCGACACCCGCCGGGACGAGATGCAGGTGCTCGACACCCTCGGCGTGCCTGCCGGGTTTCTGGAGCAGTACCGCAACGGCATGCAGCCGTTCGATCCGATGCGCGTCAGCCGCATGGTCGAGCGCCATGAGTGCGTCGGGGTATTGAGCCATGCCCGAGGCTTCCAGCGGGCGGATGAAACTTCGCACTACCAGGGTTACCTGCACGCCCATGGCGTGGTGGATACCATCGACCTGATGTTCTGGGCCGGGGATGCTGCCTTTGGTGGCGTGGGCTTTCTCAAGACCCATGACGATCCGCCACTACTGCTGGCGCCGGAGGCCCTCGGCGCCATTCAGCGTCTGCTCGAAGCCAGCTTCAGTGCGCATCCCCACGTCCAGCGCCTGCTGCTGGAGCAGCGCTTGCTGCGCAGCGGGCTGAGCCATCGGGAGAAGCAGGTGGCCTGCCTGATCGGCGCGGGCGCGTCGAACCGGGACGTGGCCGAGGCCATGGGGATTGGCCTGGGCACGGTGAAGACCTACGTCGTGCGTATCTTCGACAAGCTGGGGGTAGAAAGCCGTACCGCGTTGGCCGCCTACCTGGCCGGGCGGCATTGAGCCAGTCGGGGCTGCTGGCAGCCCCGGGGCGGATCAACCGAGCAGCAAGGCGTCGTCGCTGACCTTCTCGCCACGCACTTTCTCGAACATCAGCAGCAGGTCCGGTACGTCCAGTCCCTGGCGTTGCTCGCCCGAGACGTCCAGTACCACCTGGCCCTGGTGCAGCATCACCGTGCGGTCGCCGACGTCCAGCGCCTGGCGCATGCTGTGGGTGACCATCATGGCGGTCAGGCGTTTCTCGGCGACGATGCGCGCGGTCAGTTGCAGCACGAAGTCGGCAGTGCGCGGGTCGAGGGCGGCGGTGTGTTCGTCCAGCAGCAGGATGCGCGAGGGTTGCAGCGCCGCCATCAGCAGGCTGACCGCCTGGCGCTGGCCGCCGGAGAGCAGGCCGATGCGGTCGCCCAGGCGGTTCTCCAGTCCCAGGCCGAGGGTCGACAGGCTGGCGCGGAAGTCGTCGCGCATCGCCGCGCGCACGGCCCGACCGAGGCCGCGACGGTGCCCGCGTTCCTGTGCCAGGGCCATGTTTTCCTCGATGGTCAGGTCTTCGCAGGTGCCCGCCATGGGGTCCTGGAACACGCGGGCGACACGGTTGGCGCGCTCCCAGACCGGTTGCCGGGTGACGTCGGCGCCGTCGATGAGGATCGAGCCGCTGTCCACCGGCAGGTCGCCGGACACCGCGTTGAGAAAGGTCGACTTGCCGGCGCCGTTGGTGCCGATCACCGTGACGAATTGCCCGGTGGGGATGTCCAGGGACAGCCCTTGCAGCGCCCGCGTCTCGATCGGCGTGCCGGCGTTGAAGGTGATGTGCAGGTTGTTCGCGCTGAGCATGTCAGTTCCTCCGGCCGCTGGTCAGGCGTTTCTTCAGCATCGGGATCACCAGGGCGACGGTGACCAGTACCGCGGTGACCAGGTTCAGGTCCTGGGCCTGCAGGCCGATGAAGTCGCTGTTCAATGCCAGGGCGATGAAGAAGCGGTAGACGATGGCACCGAGGATCACCGCCAGGGTCAGGTAGAACAGCTTGCGCGCCGGCAGGATGCTCTCGCCGACGATCACCGCCGCCAGGCCGATGACAATGGTGCCGACGCCCATGGAAATGTCGGCGCCGCCCTGGGACTGTGCGAACAGTGCGCCCGCCAGCGCCACCAGGGCGTTGGAGACGGCCATGCCGAGCAGCACCATGGCCCCGGAGTTGATGCCCTGGGCGCGGGCCATGCGGCCGTTGGAGCCGGTGGCGCGGATTGCCAGGCCGATCTGGGTGGAGAAGAACCAGTCCAGCAGCAGCTTGGCCGCGATGATCACCAGCAGCAGGATCAGCGGACGGGCGATGTAGTCGTCCAGCCATTCCGGCTGCAGCACGCTGAACATCGTCGGCGAGGTGATCAGCGGGATGTTCGGGCCGCCCATGATGCGCAGGTTGATCGAGTACAGGGCGATCATGATCAGGATGCTGGCCAGCAGGTCCATGATCTTCAGCTTGACGTTCAGCAGCCCGGTGACCAGGCCCGCGCCAGCGCCGGCCAGGGTGGCGAGCAGGGTGGCGAGGAAGGGGTCGCTGCCGTTGGCGATAAGCACCGCGCAGACGGCGCCACCGAGCGGGAAGCTACCGTCGACGGTCAGGTCGGGAAAGCGCAGCAGGCGGAAGGAAATGAACACGCCCAGGGCGACCAGGCTGAAGATCAGACCGATTTCCAGGGCGCCGAGAAAGGAAAACAAAGACATGGGTTATCTGGCCAGGCTGGGTAGAAGAGCCGACCCGCCTGCCGGGCGGGTCGGCGGGGCGACAGCGTGAGTGTTACTCGATGACCTTGGTGGCCGATTCGAGCAGTTCGCTGGACAGCGTCACACCCTGCTTGCGGGCGGCGCCGGCATTGAGGAACAGCTCCAGGTTCTCGCTGGTCTGCGGTGCGATGCTGCCGGGTTTCTCGCCCTGGAGGATGCGCACGACGATGCGGCCGGTCTGCTTGCCGAGGTCCAGGTAGTCCACGCCCAGGGCGGCGATGGCGCCACGTTCGACGCTGCCGGTGTCGGAGGCGATCAGCGGGGTCTTGGTGTCGTTGCCGACCTTGACCAGCGCCTCGTAGGCGGACACCACGTTGTTGTCAGTGTTGCTGTAGATCACGTCGACCTTGCCGACCAGGCTGCGTGCGGCGCTGCCGACGTCCACCGAGCGCGGCGCGGCGGCTTCGACCAGGGTCAGGCCGTGCTTGGGCAGCAGTTCCTTGAGTTCCTTGACCACCACCGCCGAGTTGGCTTCGCCGGGGTTGTAGACGATGCCGACGCGCTTGGCTTCGGGCAGGATGCGCTTGATCAGGTCGACCTGGCGCTCCAGTTCCAGCTTGTCGGAGGCGCCGGTGACATTGGTGCCGGAGGCGTCCCAACTGGGTGTCAGTTGCGCGCCGACCGGGTCGGTGACGGCGGAGAACACCAGCGGGATGCTCTTGCTGGCAGCGACCACGGCCTGGGCCGAGGGCGTGCCGATGGCGACGATGGCGTCCGGACGGTCACCGATGTACTTGCGCGCGATCTGCGCGGCGGTGCCGGTGTTGCCCTGGGCGCTCTGGTACTGCCACTTGAGATTCTTGCCTTCTTCGTAGCCGGCTTCCTTCAGGACCTCGCGCACGCCATCGCGTACCGCATCCAGGGCCGGGTGTTCGACGATGGCGGTGACCGCGACGGATTTCTGCTCGGCGGCGAAACCGGAGAGCGGGGCGGCCATGGCCAGTGTCAGGGCCCCCAGGGACAGCCATTTGTTCTTGGCTAGCAGCATTGGTATCTCCTAGAAAAGGTCAGCGTTTGTTGTTTTGCCTGGGCTGGCTGTGAGGCGCAGCCCTTGTCCTTCGTGATACGTCGTGCAGTTTATGCGTGCCCGCCCGGTGCGGCCAGCGGGCGCGCCAGCCTGTCACAGACTGGCGATACGCTCGCGCTGTTCGAGCAGACGGGCCTTGGCCTGTTCCGCTTCGGCCAGCTTGGCGCGTTCCTTCTCGATCACCTCGGCGGGTGCCTTGTCGACGAAGCCGGCGTTGCCGAGCTTGCCGCCGACACGCTTGATCTCGCCGTCGAAGCGGGCGATCTCCTTGTCCAGGCGGGCCAGTTCGGCATCCTTGTCGATCAGGCCGGCCATCGGCACCAGCACCTGCAGGTCGCCGACCAGCGCGGTCGCCGCCAGCGGCGCTTCTTCGCCCTGGGCCAGTACCCGCACGTTGTCGAGCTTGGCCAGCTTGTTCAGCAGTGGCTCGTTCTCGCGCAGGCGGCGGATGTCTTCGGCGCTGGCGTTGCCCAGCACCACGTCGATGCGCTTGGCCATGGAGATGTTCATCTCCGCGCGAATCTGGCGGATACCCAGCATGAAAGCCTTGACCCACTCGATGTCGCCTTCAGCGGCGCTGTCCAGTCGCGCGGGGTTGAGTTCCGGCCAGGGTTGCAGCATCAGGGTCGGGCCGCTCTTGCCGGCCAGCGGTGCGACGCGCTGCCAGATTTCCTCGGTGATGAACGGCATGAACGGGTGTGCAAGGCGCAGGATGGCTTCCAGCACTCGCACCAGCGTGCGGCGGGTGCCGCGCTGGCGTTCGGCGCTGGCGTTCTCATCCCACAGCACCGGCTTGACCAGTTCCAGGTACCAGGCGCAGTACTCGTCCCAGACGAACTCGTAGAGCGCCTGGGTGGCGAGGTCGAAGCGGAAGGCTTCCAACTGGCGGTTCACTTCCATCTCGGTGCGTTGCAGCGAGGAAATGATCCAGCGGTCCACCGAGGACAGCTCGACCGGCGGTTCACCGTCGGTCGCTCCCTGTGCGACACCGGTGTCCTTGCTTTCGGTGTTCTCGAAAACGAAGTTGGCGGCGTTCCACAGCTTGTTGCAGAAGTTGCGGTAACCCTCGACGCGGCCCATGTCGAACTTGATGTCGCGACCGGTGGACGCCAGCGAGCAGAAGGTGAAGCGCAGGGCGTCGGTGCCGTAGCTGGCGATGCCCTCGGGGAATTCGTTGCGCGTCTGCTTGGCGATCTTCTCGGCGAGCTTGGGCTGCATCATGCCGCTGGTGCGTTTTTCCAGCAGCGTGTCGAGACTGATGCCGTCGACGATGTCCAGCGGGTCGAGCACGTTGCCCTTGGACTTGGACATCTTCTGCCCCTGGCCGTCGCGCACCAGGCCGTGGACGTAGACGGTCTTGAATGGAATCTGCCCGGTCAGGTGGGTGGACAGCATGATCATCCGGGCGACCCAGAAGAAGATGATGTCGAAGCCGGTGACCAGCACGTCGGTGGGGTGGAAGGTCTTGAGGAAGTCGGTCTGCTCGGGCCAGCCGAGGGTGGAGAAGGTCCACAGCCCGGAGCTGAACCAGGTGTCGAGTACGTCGTTGTCCTGGCGCAGCGGCTCGTCGTTGCGGATCGCGTACTTCTTGCGCACATCGACTTCGTCGCGGCCGACATAGACATTGCCGGCTTCGTCGTACCAGGCCGGGATGCGGTGCCCCCACCAGAGCTGGCGGCTGATGCACCAGTCCTGGATATCGCGCATCCAGGAGAAGTACATGTTCTCGTACTGCTTGGGCACGAACTGGATATCGCCGTTTTCCACCACTTCGATGGCCTTTTTCGCCAGCGGCTTGGTGGAGACGTACCACTGGTCGGTCAGCCAGGGCTCGATAATGGTGCCGGAGCGGTCGCCACGCGGCACTTTCAGCGCGTGTTCGTCGATCTTCTCCAGCAGGCCCATGGCTTCGAACTCGGCGACGATGGCCTTGCGCGCGTCGAAACGGTCCATGTGCGCATAGCCGTCCGGCAGGCTCGGATCGACCTTGTCGTTGAGCGTGCCGTCGATGTTGAACACCTGGGCCTTGGCCAGTACGGCGGCATTCTGGTCGAAGATGTTGATCAGCGGCAGGTTGTGGCGCTTGCCGACTTCATAGTCGTTGAAGTCGTGGGCAGGGGTGATCTTCACGCAGCCGGTACCGAACTCGCGGTCGACGTAGTCGTCGGCGACGATCGGGATCAGGCGGTTGACCAGCGGCAGCAGCACATGGCGGCCGATCAACTGGCTGTAGCGTTCATCCTCCGGATGCACAGCGACGGCGGCGTCGCCCAGCACGGTTTCCGGACGGGTGGTGGCGACCACCAGATGGTCCTTGCCTTCGGCGGTCTTCACGCCATCGGCCAGCGGGAAACGCAGATGCCAGAGGTGGCCTTTCTCGTCGTGGTTCTCCACTTCCAGGTCGGAAATGGCGGTGTGCAGTTTGGTGTCCCAGTTGACCAGGCGCTTGCCACGGTAGATCAGGCCGTCTTCATGCAGGCGCACGAAGGCTTCCTTGACCGCGTTGGACATGCCGTCGTCCATGGTGAAGCGCTCGCGCGACCAGTCCACCGAGGAGCCGAGGCGGCGGATCTGCCGGGTGATGTTGCCGCCGGACTCTTCCTTCCATTCCCAGACCTTGTCGAGGAATCTGGCGCGGCCAAGGTCGTGGCGGCTGATGCCCTGGGCGCCCAGTTGGCGCTCCACCACCATCTGCGTGGCGATCCCCGCGTGGTCGGTACCAGGCTGCCACAGGGTGTTGCGGCCCTGCATGCGGCGCCAGCGGATCAGCGCATCCATGATGGCGTTGTTGAAACCATGGCCCATGTGCAGGCTGCCGGTGACATTCGGCGGCGGGATCATGATGGTGTAGGGATCGCCGTTGCCTTGCGGGGCGAAATAGTTCTGCGATTCCCACTCGGCGTACCAACGGGATTCAATGGCGTGTGGCTGGTAGGTCTTGTCCATGCGGCGGGACCCTTGCATCAGGATGAACGGTAAAGCCGGGCAGTATAGCGAGGTAGGGGCGAAAAGCCGATAACGGCAAGGGATATCGGGTGAATCACCCATCCGAAGCAAAGCAGGCAGGATTTTTTGCCATCTTCGTGCCAGCAGGTGGCAATGCGTTGACCAATCTGGGCTCGCGGTCAATACCGAAGTGACCCTGAGAAAAAACACTGATACCCGTCACTCGTCGTTCCCGCGAAGGCGGGAACCCAGGTGCGCGGGTTTATGACCAACGAATTTCCTCTACAGCCACCTGTCATTCGCATAGGCGCAACGAGTGCAAGGCCACCGCGTCACGATCTCGGTAGAACTCACAGCGGGCGTACCTGTGCGGGGACGACGATCGAGCCACTGCTCCTGCGGCTATCCGACCGAGTTGAATACCGCTCGATACTTCTGATCAATAAATGAACAACCTCGCCAGGCTCAGGCGCCGCAAGGCCTGTGGCGCTTATTCCCAGTCTTATCCACAGTTTTCTCCACGGGAACAGGGCATAACTCGATACAGGTCCGTGCCGGAATGTGACAAAACGCCGACAGTGTGTTCGATCCGATAAAAATTCAATAAATCAAGGTGTTATAAGCTGTTTGTAGCGCTTTGCAGGAGCTTTGCTCACTAAGTGAGCAGTTGCCTGGAGGGTGCGCCAATTCACCGATGCGTGAATTCACTCAGGGCTTATCCACAATTCGTTCCACAGGATCTGTGGGCAAGATCGCGGGTTTATCGTGCAATCTGCAACTGGCTGCGTCCACGGGTGATATCGCTGAGCAGTCGTTGCAGTTCCGCGAGCTGTTCTTCCGGCAGGGCCAGCTCCAGGGTGGCGCCCAGCCCATCGAAATGCTCGCTTTCGAGCAGCGCCTCCAGGGCGGGCAGACGTGACTTGAGCAGGGGCAGTTCGCTGAAGTGGCAGTGGCAGCGACACTGGATGCGGGCGACCAGGGGCAGTCGCGTGCCGCCTTGCAGGCACTTGGCGGCCGAGCCGCCATAGGCGCGTGCCAGCCCGCCCGTGCCGAGCTCTATACCGCCGAACCAGCGGGTGGTGACGACCACGACCCGGTCGCAATCCTGGCTTTCGATGGCGGTGAGCATGGGGCGTCCGGCTGTGCCGCCAGGTTCGCCGTCGTCGCTGAAGCGGTACAGGTCGCCGATCTTCCAGGCCCAGCAGTTATGGTTGGCGCCGGGCTCACTGATGTCGCGGATGAAAGCCTGCGCCTGTTCGGGCGTCTCTACCGGTATCGCATGGGTCAGGAAACGGCTCTTGCGAATGATTTCCTGGTATTCGCAAGGCGCTGCAAGGGTGAAGGGCATGGCCTGTGTCGTTTGTAATAGGTCGTCGGGAAAATTCCGTATGGACGCCGGTCAGGCATCGAAGAACAGAATCTTGACGGAAATGCTCAAGGACACGCTGATCATCACGATGCGGATCAGCTTGTGTCCGCTGCGCACCGCCATCCTGGCGCCGAGGTTGCCGCCGAGCAGTTGCCCGGCCAGCATCACCAGCCCGATGGACCAGAGGATGCCGCCATGCAGTATGAAGAACAGCAGTGCGGCGAAGTTGCTGCAGAAGTTGAGCACCTTGGCATGCGCAGTGGCCTTGACCATGTTGTAGCCGAGCAGCAGGACGAAGGAGATGGACAGGAAGGCGCCGGTGCCGGGACCGAAGAATCCGTCATAGAAGCCGATGGCCGGTGCTACCAGCAATAAATAGTAGCGACGTGGTAGCAGTTGCTTCTTGTCCGCTTCCCCGAGCTTGGGCGACAGCAGGAAATAGACGGAAAAAGCGATCAACAGGCCGGGAATGACGCTCTTCAGGATCGAGTTGTCGATCTGGGTCAGCACCAGCGCGCCCACCAGTGAGCCCACGAAGGTGGTCAGCATCATGGGCCATATCTGGCCCAGTCGGACCTCGCGGATACGCACGAAGTACAACGCGGAGGAGAACGAGCCAGCGGCGGCGCCGAGCTTGTTGGTGGCAATGGCGGCAGCGGGTGGAATGCCGAGAGCGAGCAATGCCGGCAGGGTGATGAGACCGCCACCGCCGGCAATCGCGTCGATGCAACCCGCGACCATGGCGATCAGAAAGAAAACGAAGAGCAGCTCGGCGCTGAATTCCATGTGGGGCTCGTGGCGATTCGGGGGTGTGCAAGCCTAGGGGCTGTTGGTGTCTCGTCGCAAGCTGCGTCTGGGGGCTGTTTGCGATCTTGTGCGACAAGTACTTCTATAGGTGCGCTTGCTACGCCTGGCTGTGCGTCGCGGGGAGGCTGACCCAGGTCAGGATGTGCTGGCCTTGGACATGGAAACCGCCCTCGATCAGGCTGCCATGAGTGAACGTCTCGTTCAGGTGCTTGTGCAGGCGCAGGCAAGCCTTCCCGTCATTGGAGTGCTCCAGCAACTCTGCATCCTCGAAGTAGAAGTGAGTGCCCGTCAGCGGGTAGAGCGCCTTGTACAGGCTTTCCTTGAGGGAGAAGGTCAGGCTGAGCAGCCAGCCCCGCTGTTCCGTTGGCAGGCGCAGGAATCGCTCGCGCTCGCGGGATATCAGTATCTGTTCATGCAATTCGTGGGCCTTGCGCTCGTCCAGCCTGTGTTCGATATCGATGCCGACACAGGCCGTGCTATCGAGTGGGGCCACCACGGCCATGGCGATATCGCCGCAATGGCTGATGGAGCCGCAGACGCCTTCGGGCCACTGCGGCGCCCTGTCCGGGCCTATCGCCGGGATTGAGGCCAGCCCGGTGAGTACTCGCAGGGCTTCGCGGGCGCACAGGCGTCCGGCAATGAATTCTGCTTGTCGACGGGGGACCGAACGAACGATGGAGGCGGGCAGTGCGATACCGCAGGCTTCTATATGGGCAGGTGTCAGGCGGCTGTGATCGAAATGAAGCGAAACCAGTTGGCTACCAGGCACCGGGACCGGGTCGACAGTCCAGTGGTGCTCGGATACCCACATGCTCAGCGAGCCGGTTCGTACTTGACGCAGTGGCGGCAATGGATCAGTGCATCCCGGATCATGAAGTTGACCAGGGTCGGCGAGACGCCCAGCTCCTTGGCGATGTCTTTCTGCTGCTTGCCATGCACGCGGTACATAACGAAGGCATAGCGCGTGCGCTCGGGCAGTTGCTTGAGCGCCACTTCGACGAGGCCCAGGGTTTCCTGATTGAGACTTTCCGTCTCGGGTGTGCAGTTGTCGAGGGCTGCATTGGCGCCGTCTTCTTCACAGGTGGTGTAGCGCTGCTCGAGCGCCTGCTTGCGATAACTGTCGATGGCGAGGTTGTGGACGATGCGGAAGACATAACTGGCCCGGGCCTTGAGCGGCAATCCTTGCGCGGGTCCATTGGCCAGTCTGAAGAAAGCATCCTGGACGACATCCTCGGCACGACTGGGGCAACCGGTGATCCGGGTGGCTGCCTTGACCAGGTTGTGCCGGTTGTCGACCAGGGTTTTCAGCAGATCCGAAGATCCTTCGTCGCTTTCCGCGTTGCACTCTACGGTTCCAAATTCCTGCATGGCTGTACCTATGCGGCAAGAGGTTGCAAAAGTCTGTTTCCCTGAAACGCCAAGAAAAGTAGGCATTCCCCAAACAAGAGTCAAGTAATAATCATTATCTCTTTTAGGTGGTGTCAGACTGCTATTGCCGGGCCGCCAATGCTGGCAGTTCGCTCTGTCGAAGGACCGCCGGGGCCGCATGAACGAGCTTGCATCGCAATCATGACGAAACGCCTACAGCGCTAATTTCCCCCATTGCCTCTTCGTTTTCCCTGCATGAACAACACCGGTCCAAGGCTCGCCCGGCGACCGTTTTCGCATCGATTTCAGGGACAGGTACAGCCCCATGACGAACACCTTCGTACGCCCGCTTTCCATGGCTGACGCCCTGATGCGCCATGCGCTTTCCCGGCCTGAGCAGACGGCATTGCGCTTCCTCGGCGGAGAATCGGACGACGGGCTGGTACTGAGCTATCGGCAACTGGATCGACGCGCGCGTGCGATCGCTGCGGCGCTGGGTGAACGTGCGACTGTCGGTGACAGGGCGTTGTTGCTGTTTCCCAGTGGGCCGGAATACGTCGCGGCGTTCTTCGGTTGCCTGTACGCCGGGATCGTCGCGGTGCCGGCCTACCCGCCGGAGTCCTCGCGCCCGCAGCACCTGGGGCGCCTGCTGTCGATCATCGACGATGCGGAGCCGGCGCTGATCCTGACCACCGCCGAACTGCAGGCGCCGTTGCAAAGCCTGCCGGCGAAGCTGCCGTCGCTACTGGCCGTCGATCTGCTGGAGGATGCCTCGGGCAATGGCTGGCAGGGCGAACTCATGCCTGCCGACAGCATCGCCTTTTTGCAATACACCTCAGGCTCTACCGCGACGCCCAAGGGCGTGCAGGTCAGCCAGGGCAACCTGGAAGCCAACGAGTGGCTGATCCGCCAGGGCTATGAAATCGGCGAAGACGATGTGATCGTCAGCTGGCTGCCGCTGTACCACGACATGGGGCTGATCGGCGGGCTGTTGCAGGGTATCTACAGTGCCATCCCGGTGGTGCTGATGTCGCCGCAGCACTTTCTTGAGCGGCCTCTGCGCTGGCTCGATGCGGTCAGCCGCTATCGCGGCACCATCAGCGGCGGCCCGGACTTCGCCTTCCGGCTCTGCCATGAGCGTATCGCCGAAGGCAAGCTGGGCGAACTCGATCTGTCGCATTGGCGAGTGGCCTTCTCCGGCTCCGAGCCGATCCGCCAGGACAGCCTGCTGGACTTCGCCGAGCGTTTCTCTGCCTGTGGTTTCCGTCCGGGTGCCTACCTGGCCAGCTATGGCCTGGCGGAGGCGACACTGTTCGTCACCGGCGGGCGCCCTGGGCAGGGCATCGGTAGCCTGGAACTGGACAGTGCGGCGCTGGCGGAGAACCGCGCGCAGTTGGGTAATGGCTCGGTCCTGATGAGCTGCGGCTGGTCGCAGCCGGAACACCCGGTGATCATCGTCGACCCACAGAGTGGCGAAGTGCTGCCCGATGATCGGGTCGGTGAAGTCTGGAGCAGTGGGCCGAGTATCGCCCAGGGCTACTGGCGCAACCCAGTCGCCAGCGCCGAGAGTTTCCCGCAGCGTGATGGTCGTACCTGGCTGCGCACCGGCGACCTGGGTTTCATGCACCAGGGAGAATTGTTCGTCAGCGGCCGGCTGAAGGACATGCTGATCATCCGTGGGCAGAACCTCTACCCGCAGGATATCGAGCGCACCGTCGAGCAGCAGATCGAGGCCGTACGCAAGGGGCGGGTGGCTGCTTTTGCAGTGCAGCAGGCCGGCGAAGAAGGTTTTGCCGTGGCAGCCGAGATCAGTCGGCGAGCACAGAAGCAGCAGCCGCTGGAGCAGTTGCTGGCACAGATCCGCGACGCGGTGGCGGATGTGCACCATGAGTCGCCGGCACTGGTGGCGCTGCTCGACCCCGGCACCCTGCCGAAGACGTCCAGCGGCAAGCTGCAACGCTCGGCTTGCCGCACGCTGTTGCAGAGCGGCGAACTGGTGCCGGTAGCGCTTGGACAATTCGGTGAGACTTCGCAGCCACTCATGGCGCAAGGTGTGTCGAGCCTGAGTACCGGCGAGCGTGTTGCCGCTTACTGGCGCCAGTTCCTCAAGCTTGAGCGGATCGACGAGCAGGCCAGTTTCTTCGCCAGTGGCGGCAACTCGATCCTGGCGGTGCAGATGCTGGCGGAAGTCCGTGACGAGCTGGCTGCCACCGTGGAATTGCGCGATCTCTACGAGAACCCGACCCTGGCCGCATTCACTGCCATCGTAGAGCAGCGCCGCCAGGGCACATTGCCTGCCGAGCGTATTCCCCAGGTGGATCGCCGCCAACCATTGCCGCAATCCCCTGCACAGAATCGCCTGTGGTTCCTCTGGCGTCGGCAGCCGGGCAGTATCGCCTACAACATTCCGGGCGGTCTGCGCTTGCGCGGCGAATTGGACGTGGCAGCAGTGCAGCGTGCCTTCGAAACCCTGGTCGAGCGGCACGAATCCTTGCGCACGGTCTTTTCCGAAGATGCCGATGGCAATGGCCTGCAGTGCGTGCTGGAGCAGGGAGCCTGCCCGCTGCTCTACGAGAGTCTTGAGGAGTGGCCGGTCGAGCAACGTGAGCGACGCGCCCGGGCGGTGCAGGAGGAAGAGGCCAGGGCGCGTTTCGATCTGGAGCATGGCCCGTTGTTGCGGGTCAAGTTGGTCAGCCTGGACGAGCAGGACCACCTGCTGTTGGTGACGCTGCACCATATCGTCGCCGACGGCTGGTCCCTGGGGATCCTGCTGGACGAGTTCGCGCAACTCTATGCCGCTTTCAGCCAGGGGCAGCCATCCAGCCTGCCGGCCTTGCCGATCCAGTATGCCGACTATGCGGCATGGCAGCGCCGCGAGCAGGATGACGGGCACCTGCAGGGGCAACTGGACTACTGGCAGCATGTGCTGGAGGGCGAGGCCCAGCCACTCAACCTGCCCAGCGACGCGCCGCATCGCCGCGAGCAGGGCGCTGCCGAACGCTTCAGCTTGCGCCTGGACAAAGCCCTCGGCCAGCGCCTGCGGCAACTGGCCGAGGCGCAGGGCACCACCGTCTTCACGGTACTGCTGGCGGCCTTTCAGGTCCTGCTCTATCGCTATGGCGGGCAGACCGATATCCGTGTCGGCGTGCCCAATGCCAACCGCCGGCAGCGGGAAACCCAGGGGCTGGTCGGCTTCTTTATCAATACCCAGGTACTGCGTAGCCAGCTCGATGGCCTGCAGGGTTTCGACAGCCTGCTGGCAGCGCTGCACGAACGTGTGGCCGAGGCACAGGCCAACCAGTCGATCGATT
This sequence comes from Pseudomonas sp. ABC1, assembly GCF_013395055.1. Lineage (NCBI taxonomy): Bacteria > Pseudomonadati > Pseudomonadota > Gammaproteobacteria > Pseudomonadales > Pseudomonadaceae > Pseudomonas > Pseudomonas sp. ABC1. The sequence continues at coordinate 345,085 of NZ_CP058349.1, read as the reverse complement.
TCGAGCGGGTGGCTGCCGTGCTGGAAGGCGAGCCATTCAGCGTGATGTTCAACCACTTGCAGCGGGACAGCGGCGCGTTGCGCCGTTTGCCGGGCCTGCTCGCCGAGGAACTGCCCTGGCACAGCCGCGAAGCCAAGTACGACCTGCAACTGCACAGCGAGGAAACTGCCCAGGGCGCGCTGCGGCTGTCCTTCGACTATGCCGTCGAGTTGTTCGAAAGCACCGCTATCGAGCACCTGGCCGGGCATATGCGGTTACTGCTGGAGCAACTCTGCGAGCAACCTGGCCTGGCGTTGGACGATTTTGCCTTGCTGTCTGCACCGGAGCGCAAGCAATTGCAGGGGTGGTCCGCACAGCCGCTCGAGCAGGCGTCGAGCCTGTTGCCGCAGCGCCTGAGGATACAGGTCGAGGCCAGCCCGCAGGCCATTGCCCTGGTCGCGGCGGAAACGACCCTGGACTACGCCAGCCTGGAGCGTCGCAGCAACCGCATGGCCCACTTCCTGCGCAGCCAGGGTGTGGTGGCGGAAGTACGGGTCGGGTTGTTCGCCGAGCGCTCCATCGAGCTGATGGTGGCGGTGCTTGGCATCATCAAGGCCGGTGGCGTGTACCTGCCGTTGGACCCCGACTATCCGCGCGAGCGCCTGCACTACATGATCGAGGACAGCGGCGCGGTGCTGCTGCTTGGTCAGCGCGCCACCCTGGATGGATTGCCGGATGGAATCAAGGCACTCGCCATCGACGAACTGACCCTCGACGGCTGGCCGGACACACCCTTGGCGCTGACGCTGCACCCGGACAATCTTGCCTACGTCATCTATACCTCTGGTTCCAGTGGGCAGCCCAAGGGCGTTGGCCTGACCCATGGCGGGCTGGCCAGTCGGCTGGACTGGATGCAACGGGAATATGCCTTCGGCCCTAGCGATGTATTCCTGCAAAAGGCGCCCTTGGGTTTCGATGTTTCCTTGTGGGAATGCCTGCTGCCGCTGATCTGTGGTGCCCGGCTGGTGTTGGCGGGCGACGGCCAGCACCGTGACCCGCGCAGCCTGGTGGAGCTGATCCGCCTGCATGGGGTGACGGCCGTGCATTTCGTTCCACCGTTGCTGCAACTGTTCCTCGATGAGCCGGCGGTGGGCGAATGCCAGAGCCTGCGCCTGCTCTTCGCAGGAGGCGAGGCGCTGCCCCTGGAACTGGCGCAGCGGGCTTGCGAACGCTTGCCGCAGGCGGTTCTGCACAATCGTTATGGACCGACGGAAACCACCATCAATGTCACCCATTGGTCTTGTGCCGGCGAAGCGGGTGCGCGGATGCCGATCGGTCGTCCGCTGGGCAATGTGTCATGCGAGGTGCGTGATGCCGGTTGGCAACTGGCGCCGGCTGGTGCTGTGGCGGAGCTTATCCTGGGTGGACAAGGACTGGCGCGGGGCTACCTGGGGAAACCGGGGTTGACCGCCGAGCGCTTCCTGCCGGCCCCCGAGGGTTCGCGTATCTACCGCAGCGGCGACCTGGCGCGTTGGCGTGGCGACGGCGTGCTGGAGTACCTCGGTCGTCTCGACGAGCAGGTGAAGTTGCGCGGTTTCCGCATCGAGCTGGAGGAAATCCGTGCCGAACTGTTGAGGCAGCCGGGCGTGCGCCAGGCGGCGGTCATCCTCGACGAAGAGAACGACAATGCGCGGCTGCTGGCCTATCTGGTCGTCGATGGCGATGCATCCGAACGGATAGAGCGGGTTCGCCAGGCCCTGATCCTCAGCCTGCCGGAATACATGCAACCCGCGCATATCCTCTGCCTGGAAGCGCTGCCGTTGACGCCGGCGGGCAAGCTCGACCGACGCGCGCTACCGCACCCGGAACTGGTTCGGCGGGTATTCCGCGAAGCGCTCGATGAGCCGGCACGCAGCCTGGCAGCGATCTGGAGCGAGGTGCTGAACGTACCGGCGATCGGCCTGGACGATGACTTCTTCGAACTGGGCGGGCATTCGCTGCTGGCCACCCGCATCGTGTCGCGGGCGCGCCAGGCGTTCTCCGTCGACCTGCCCCTGGGCAGCCTGTTCGAGGCACGTCGGCTGGAAGACTTCGCACGGCGGGTGGCGCGTGCGCAGGCAGAAGGTCGGGCCGATGGCTGGGGTGTGATCCAAACGGTGGACCGCAGCCAGCGTCTGCCGTTGTCCTACTCGCAGCAACGCATGTGGTTCCTCTGGCAGCTCGACCCGCAGAGCCCGGCCTATAACGTCGGTGGCATGGCGCGTATGACTGGCCCGCTGGATGCGGAAGCTTTCGAGCGTGCGTTGCAGGCGTTGATCCAGCGCCATGAAAGCCTGCGCACCACCTTCCCGGCGGAAGACGGCAAGGCCTGGCAGCGGGTGCGTGAAGCCAGCGATGTCATCCTGCAGCGTCTGGACCTCGGCGAACTGCCCGAGGCGCAGCGCCAGGCGCGTATCCAGGCCCTGGCGGAAGAGCAGGCACACCAACCGTTCGATCTGGAAAATGGCCCGCTGTTGAGGGCTTGCCTGGTGCGCAGCGGTGAACAGGAGCACCACCTGCTGGTGACACTGCACCATATCGTCACCGAAGGCTGGGCCATGGATATCTTCGCCCGTGAGCTGGCCATGCTCTATGGCGACTTCCTCGAAGGGCGCGAGTCGTCCCTGGCGCCCTTGCCGGTGCAATACCTCGACTACAGCGCCTGGCATCGCCAGTGGCTGGAGGCTGGCGAGATGCAGCGGCAACTGGACTACTGGCGTGGGCAACTGGGGGGTGAGCAGCCACTGCTGGCGCTGCCCAGTGACCGGCCACGGCCGGCGGTGCAGAGCCATTCCGGTGAGCTGCATCGTTTCGACCTGGACCCGGCGCTGGCGCGGCGCGTCATCGGCTTCAACAACAGCCGTGGCCTGACCCTGTTCATGACCATGAGCGCGGCCCTGGCTGCGTTGCTCTACCGTTATTCGGGGCAGGATGACCTGCGTATCGGCGTGCCCCAGGCCAACCGTATCCGCCCGGAAAGCGAAGGGCTGATCGGTGCCTTCCTCAATACCCAGGTGCTGCGTATCCGGCCCGACGGGCAGATGCGTGTCGAGGAACTGCTGGAGCAGGTGCGCCAGGTCGCCCTGGAAGCCCAGGCATATCAGGATGTGCCCTTCGATCATCTGGTCGAGGCGCTGCAGCCGCAGCGCAGCGCCGCCTGGAACCCGCTGTTCCAGGTGATGTGCAATGTGCAGCGCTGGGAGTTCCAGCAACGCCGGACCCTCGCTGGCGGGTTGCAGGTGGAGTACCTGGTCAACGATGCACGGGCGACCAAGTTCGACCTCAACCTGGAAGTCACCGACTTCGATGAACAACTGCGCTGCTGCCTGACCTACAGCCAGGACCTGTTCGACGCCGAGCGCATCCAGCGTATGGCCGAACACTGGCAACATGTGCTGATTGGCATGCTCGATGATCCGCAGGCACGTCTGTGTGACCTGCCGCTGCTGAATGCCAACGAGCGCAGTCAGTTGCTGGAAAATGGCCAGGGCGAGACGCCTGATGCAGCCCAGGCTAGTGTGGCCGAGCTGTTCGAGCGGCAGGCCGAGGCCAGCCCGGAAGCCCTGGCGTTGACCTGCGCCGGGCAATCCCTGAGCTATGCCGAGTTGAATCAGCGTGCCAATCGCCTGGCCCATCGCCTGCGAGAACTGGGCGTTGGCCCGGACGTGCGGGTGGGCCTGGCACTGCGCCGCTCTCTGGATCTGGTGGTCGGTCTGCTGGCGGTGCTCAAGGCCGGTGGCGCCTATGTACCGCTGGACCCTGAATACCCGCTGGAGCGTTTGCGCTACATGATCGAGGACAGTGGTATCGCGCTGTTGCTCGGCCATGACGATCTGCTGGAAACACTGTCGCCGCTGCCTGCGTCCGTGACGCCCTGGGGCCTGGAAAGCGATGGGCCAGGGTTGTCTGCCTATCCGCAGGAAAACCCGCCCCGACTCAGCCAGCCCGAGCATCTGGCCTACCTTATATACACCTCCGGATCGACCGGCCTGCCCAAGGGCGTGGCGGTGGAGCAGGGGCCGTTGGCAATGCACTGCCAGGCGGTGGGTCGGTTGTTCGGTACCACGGGCGCGGATCGCGAGCTGCACTTCTATTCGGTCAACTTCGATGCCGCCAGCGAACGCTTGCTGGTACCCCTGATGTTTGGCGCCGAAGTGGTACTGCGCGAGCAGGGGCAATGGGATGCCGAGGACATCTGCCGGCTGATCCGCGAGCGACGGATCAATGTGCTGGGATTTACGCCGAGCTACGGTAACCAGTTGGCGCAGTGGCTGGCGGGACAGGGCGAGTCGCTGCCGGTGCGCCTGTGCATCACCGGTGGCGAAGCGCTGACTCCCGAGCACCTGCACGGCCTGCGCGAGGCCTTCGCACCGCAGCAGGTATTCAACGCCTATGGCCCGACGGAAACCGTGGTGATGCCGCTGGCTTGCGTGGTCGAGGGCGATGGCCGTACGGGAATCCCCATCGGTCGGGTGGTCGGTGCGCGCAGGCTCTATGTGCTGGACGAGGACCTGTCGCTGCTGCCCGCGGGTGCCACTGGCGAACTGTATGTCGGCGGCTACGGCGTGGCCCGGGGTTATCACGAACGTCCCGGCCTGAGCGCCGAGCGCTTCCTGCCCGACCCGTTCAGCGTGGCCGAGGGCGGGCGCATGTACCGTACGGGGGACCTGGTACGCCAGCGGGCCGATGGGCAACTGGAGTACCAGGGTCGTATCGACCACCAGGTCAAGGTACGCGGCTTCCGTATCGAACTGGGCGAGATCGAGGCCAGCCTGTTGCAGAACCCGCAGGTGCGCGAGACGGTGGTCGTGGCGCTGGACGGGCCGTCGGGCAAACAGCTGGTGGGCTATGTGACCGCCGAGGGTGATGAGCTCGATGAGGCGACGTTGTGTGAATCCCTCCGACAGCACCTGGCGGAGCGGCTGCCGGAACATATGGTGCCGGCTCACGTGCTGGTCCTGGCGCAATTCCCGCTGACCAGTAACGGCAAGCTGGATCGCAAGGCCCTGCCCGAACCGGACCTGAGCATGGCGCGGCAGCAGTACCAGGCGCCACGCAATTCCGCCGAGCAGACCCTGGCGTCGATCTGGCAAGGCGTACTGGGTGTCGCTGCCGTGGGCATCGACGACAACTTCTTCGCACTGGGTGGTGACTCCATCCTGTCGATCCAGGTGGTCAGTCGGGCGCGCCAGGCTGGCATCCATTTCAGCGCCAAGGACCTGTTCCAGCACCAGAGTGTACGCACCCTGGCTGCGGCAGCACGTTTGAGCGAAGTAGTCGAATTGGCGCGTGGGCCGGTGACCGGGCCGAGCGAGCTGACACCGATCCAGCACTGGTTCTTCGAACAAGCGATGCCTTACCGCCAGCACTGGAACCAGTCGGTGCTGTTGCAGAGCCAGGAAACCCTGCAGCCAGAATGGCTGGAACAGGCCCTGCAAGCCCTGCTGGAGCACCACGATGCGCTACGCCTGGGGTTCCGCCGCAACGAGCAAGGTCAATGGCATGCCGAATACCGCTCGCCGTCGGAGCAACAGGGGCTGTTGCGCCTGGCCGATGAGGCGCGCCTGGAGCTGTTCGAGGACGTCCAGCGCAGCCTCGACTTGCAGGATGGGCCGCTGCTGCGTGCACTGCTGGTGCCGGGTACGCCGGACCGATTGCTGCTGGTGATCCACCACCTGGCGGTCGACGGGGTGTCCTGGCGGGTGCTGCTTGAAGACCTGCAACGGCTCTATCGGCAGTTCGAACATGGCGAGCCGGCGCAACTGCCGGCCAGGACCAGCGCCTTGGGCGAGTGGGCCGGACGTCTGCGTTCTTATGCCAGCAGCGAGTCGCTGCGTGAGGAACTGGGCTGGTGGCAGCATCACCTGGAGGGTGCGCGCAGCGATCTGCCTTGTGACTTCCCCGCTGGCGAAAACCTGCAACGGCATGCCCGCAGCCTGACCTTGAAGCTGGATGCCGAGACGACCCGCAAACTGTTGCAACAGGCGCCGCAAAGCTACCGTGCCCGCGTCGAAGACCTGCTGCTGACCGCGTTGGCGCGCACGCTATGTACCTGGAGCGGGCAATCCAGTGCGCTGTTGCAACTGGAAGGACACGGTCGCGAAGAGTTGTTCGATGATATCGACCTGAGTCGCACGGTTGGCTGGTTCACCAGTGCCTACCCGCTGCAACTGACGCCGACACGGGAGCCGGGTGCCAGCCTCAAGGCGATCAAGGAGCAACTGCGCGAAGTGCCGCACAAGGGCCTTGGATATGGCGTGCTGCGCTACCTGGCGGACGGCGAATGCCGAGCTGCTATGGCGCGCCTGCCCGAGGCGCGGGTCACCTTCAATTACCAGGGGCAGCTGGACCAGGGATTCAACGAACAGGCGCTGTTCGCACCGTCGCTGGAGCCAGCCGGCAGCCAGCACGATGGCGATGCGCCCTTGAGCGCCTGGCTGACCATCGACGGCCAGGTGCTTGGTGGAGAGCTTTCGCTGCGCTGGACCTACAGCGAGCGCCTGTACCGGGCCGAGACCGTCCAGCGCCTGGCGGAGAACTACCAGATTGAATTGACGGGGCTGATCGAGCACTGCCTGGCCGCTGAAAATGGCGGTATCACACCGTCCGACTTCCCCCTGGCCCGCCTGCAACAGACGCAACTCGACGTATTGCCACTGCCGTACCAGCAGATAGAGGACATCTACCCGCTGACGCCGATGCAGGAAGGCTTGCTGCTGCACACCCTGCTGGAGCCGGGCACCGGTATCTATTTCATGCAGGATCGCTACCGGATCGACAGTGCCATCGACGTCACGCGCTTCGAGCAGGCATGGCGCGCCGTGGTGGCTCGGCACGAGGCCCTGCGCGCGTCCTTCTGCTGGAACGCTGGCGAACAGATGCTGCAGGTGATCCACCGTGGCGACGGTGATGGCGTCGAATTCCTCGACTGGAGCGAGTTGCCGGAGGGCGAGCACGAATCGCGCCTGCAGGCACTGTTGAAGGACGAACGCCTGGCCGGCTTCGACTTGCTGGAGCGTCCGCCATTGCGCTTGCGGCTGATTCGCCTGGGGGCAGAGCGGCACTGGTTCATCATGAGCAACCACCACATCCTGATCGACGCCTGGTGCCGTTCGATCCTGATGGGGGACTTCCTGACCATCTACCAGGCGCTGGGAGATGGACGTGAAGCGCATCTGGACAACCCGCCGCGCTACCGCGACTTCATCGCTTGGCTGCAACGCCAGGGACTGGAGCAGACGCGCGGGTACTGGCGCAATCTGCTGGCCGGCTTCGAGCGACCCAGCCATATCCCCAGCGACCGGCCGATCCTGCATGACAACGGCGGCATGCTGGTGGGTGACTTGCACAGTCGCCTGAGTCGCGAGCAGGGCGCGCATCTGCGCGAACTGGCGCAGCGCCACCGGTTGACGGTCAATACTTTCGCCCAGGCAGCCTGGGCGCTGGTGCTGCGGCGCTATGGCGGCGAGCGCGACGTGCTCTTCGGCGTGACAGTGGCCGGTCGTCCGGCCAGCCTGCCGCAGATGCAGCAGTGCGTCGGCTTGTTCATCAACAGTATCCCGCTGCGTGTGGCCATGCCCGAGGCGGGCAAGGACCCGAGCGTGGCTCAGTGGTTGCAGCAGTTGTTCGAACGTAACCTGGAACTGCGCGAACATGAGCATCTGCCGCTGGTGGATATCCAGGAATGCAGCGAACTTCCGAAGGGGCAGCCGCTGTTCGACAGCCTGTTCGTGTTCGAGAACGCGCCGGTGGACGCCTCCGTGCTGGATGGGGCGCAAAGCCTGAATGCGCGCTCAGAGTCGGGACGGACCCACACCAACTACCCGTTAACCGTGGTCTGCTACCCGGGCGATGAGCTGGGCTTGCACCTGTCCTATGACCGGCGTTTCTTCGACGAACCAACCATTGCCCGCCTGCTGGAGGACTTCCAGCGCCTGCTGCTGGCACTGGGCGAGCACTTCGACGGACGTTTCGCCGACCTGCCGCTGCTGGCAGCCGATGAGCGCCGGCAACGGCTGGAGGACTGCAACCGTACGGCACGCGAGTACCCGTTGCAGCAAGGCTATGCCGCGCTGTTCGAGACGCAGGCGGCACGACATGCACAGTCCATCGCGGCATCCTGCCTGGATGAGCAGTGGACCTATTGTCAACTCAGTCACAAGGCCAACGCGCTGGCCAATCGCCTGCGCCAGGCCGGTGTCGGTGAAGATGTGCCGGTGGCGCTGCTGGCCGAGCGCAGCCTGCCCCTGCTGGGCATGATCGTCGGCAGCCTGAAGGCAGGTGCTGGCTACCTGCCGCTGGACCCGGCACATCCGCCACAGCGGCTCGCGCATATCCTGCGTGCCAGTCGTACGCCGCTGCTGGTATGCAGCCCGGCTTGCCGGGTGCAGGCGGAGGCACTCCTGGAGGATTGGGACGAAGCGCCGAGCCTGCTGGTCTGGGATGGCGAGGAAGACTCACGGGCGCCTGGCGTTGACGTTACCGGCGAGCACCTGGCCTATGTCATCTATACCTCGGGTTCCACCGGCGAGCCGAAGGGCGTGATGGTGCACCAGGCGGGCATGCTCAATAACCAGTTGAGCAAGATTCCCTACCTGGGGCTGGAGGCGAGCGATGTGATTGCCCAGACCGCCTCCCAGAGCTTCGATATTTCCGTCTGGCAATTCCTCACCGCTGCCCTGTGCGGTGCCAGGGTCGATATCGTTCCCGATGAGATCGCCCACGACCCGGCTGCCTTGCTCAGGCATGTACAGGAAAGCGGCATCAGCGTACTGGAAAGCGTCCCGGCGCTGATCCAGGGGCTGCTGGCCGAGGGCGTGGCGAGCCTGGGCAACCTGCGCTGGCTGCTGCCCACCGGTGAAGCGATGCCGCCGAGCCTGGCCCGGCAATGGTTGCAGCGCTATCCGCAGGTGCCGCTGGTGAATGCCTACGGGCCGGCGGAGTGCTCGGACGACGTGGCGCTGTTCGCCGTCGACGACGCATCGACTCGCGGTGCCTATCTGCCGATCGGTACGGCCACCGACAATAACCGCCTGTACCTGCTCGACGACGAGTTGCAGCCGGTCGCCTTGCTGGCGCAGAGCGAGCTGTTCATCGCCGGAACCGGTGTCGGGCGTGGTTACCTGGGCGATCCGCAGCGTACGGCGACGAGCTTCCTGCCCGATCCGTTCGCCGCCGATGGCAGCCGTCTGTATCGCAGTGGCGATCTGGCACGGTGTCGCCTGGACGGGGTGCTCGAATACATCGGGCGTGTCGACCACCAAGTGAAGATCCGTGGCTACCGGATCGAACTGGGCGAGATCGAGGCACGTCTGCGTGAGTTTCCGAAAATCGACGACGTGGCCGTGGCGGTGCAGAACAGTGCTGGCGGGCAATACCTGGTCGGTTATCTGGTCATGGCAACGGAGCCGGATAGCGAATCGCTCAAGCAGCACCTGCTGCAACGCCTGCCGGAATACATGGTGCCGCGTCACTGGCAACGTCTGGAGCGCCTGCCGCGCAATGCCAATGGCAAGCTGGACCGCAAGTCCCTGCCGACCTTCGAGTTCTCGGCCGGACAGGCCCATGTGACACCGCGCAATGAGCTGGAACGTAGCCTGGCGGGTATCTGGGCCGAGGTGCTCGGCGTCGACAGCGTGGGTGTGACGGACAATTTCTTCGACCTTGGCGGGCATTCCCTGTTGGCGACACAGATCGCGTCGCGGGTGCAGAAGACCCTGCAACGCGCGGTACCGCTGCGGGCGATGTTCGAGTGCGCGACGGTGGAGGAACTGGCCCGTTATATCGACGCGCTGGAGGGCGCCGAGCTGACCGAACAGAAGGTCAGCCGTATCGACGACCTGATGGCGCGCCTGGAGGCCTTGTGAACCGAACCCATTGCATAGGCGCGGGCTCGCCCGCGAAGCGTCTTCACCTGTCAGGCCGACTCGCGGACCATCCCGCTCGCCCTGGCTATTTCCCGGGAGATATACAGGCATGAGCACCGCGATACTGGAAAGAGAGCCGTTGGTCGAGGACGAAGAAAAGCATTACCACTTCGAAGACAACCCGATCCTGTCCCGGCAGAAGCAGCAGGAGTCCAATGCCCGCAGCTACCCACGACGGATTCCCCTGGCGCTCAAACGTGCCCGCGGCATCCATGTCGAGGATGTCGAGGGGCGTGTGTTCATCGATTGCCTGGCCGGTGCCGGAACACTGGCGCTGGGGCACAACCATCCAGTGGTGATCGCGGCGATCCACCAGGTACTCGATGACGAATTGCCGCTGCATACCCTGGACCTGAGCACGCCGGTCAAGGACCGTTTTGTCCAGGATCTGTTCGCAGTATTGCCACCGGCCTTCGCCAGCCAGGCGAAAATCCAGTTCACCGGACCCACCGGCACCGATGCGGTAGAGGCCGCATTGAAACTGGTGCGTACCGCCACCGGGCGCAGCACGGTACTGGCGTTCCAGGGCGGCTACCACGGCATGAGCCAGGGTGCCTTGAGCCTGATGGGCAACCTCAAGGCGAAGGTTCCGCTGGGGGCGATGCTCGACCACGGCGTGCAGTTCATGCCATTCCCCTACGACTACCGTTGCCCGTTCGGTCAGGGTGGCGCGGCGGGTGTCGAGATCAATCTGCTCTATCTGGAGAACCTGCTGACTGATCCGGAAAGCGGCATACAGCCACCGGCAGGCGTCATCCTCGAAGTGGTGCAAGGCGAGGGGGGGGTGATTCCGGCCAGCGATACCTGGTTGCGTGGTGTGAGGGAAATTACCAGCCGGGCGGGTATCCCGTTGATCATCGATGAGATCCAGACCGGCTTTGGCCGTACCGGAAAGCTGTTTGCCTTCGAGCATGCCGGTATCGTGCCGGATGTGGTGGTACTGTCCAAAGCCATTGGTGGCAGCCTGCCGTTGTCGGTGATGGTCTACCGTGACTGGCTGGACACCTGGCAACCGGGTGCCCATGCCGGTACTTTCCGTGGCAACCAGATGGCGATGGCCGCGGGCTCGGCGGTGATGCGGTATATGGAAGAGCACAACCTGATCGGCCACGCCGAAGCCATGGGGCAGCGTCTACGGGAACGCCTGCTGGCGCTGCAGGCGCAGTTCCCTCAGTTGGGAGATGTGCGCGGGCGGGGGCTGATGCTTGGGGTCGAGGTGGTCGATCCACTGGGGCAACGGGATGCACTGGGACATCCGCCTGCCTATGGCACGCTAGCCAGTCGCATCCAGCGTGAGTGCCTCAAACGAGGATTGATCCTGGAACTGGGCGGGCGCCATGGCTGTGTCGTGCGCTTCCTGCCGCCGCTGGTCATCACCGCAGAGCAGGTGGATCAGGTCAGTCGCATTTTCGGCAAGGCCGTTCAAGCCGCATTGGCATGACCGGGAGAGTCCGGCTATTGAGGATCATGGCCTTTGCCGGCATCGATTAATTTCCTCTGGCAGCGTTTCGTCCATATAGGCGATGCCCATCAGGGGTTGGCAACCACGGAGTAAATAGCATGACATCGGTATTCGATCGTGAAGACATCCTGTTCCAGGTGGTGGTGAACCACGAAGAGCAGTATTCCATCTGGCCCGACTACAAAGAGATTCCGCGCGGCTGGAGCAAGGTCGGCAAGAGCGGTTTCAAGAAAGAGTGCCTGGCGTACATCGAGGAAGTCTGGACCGACATGCGCCCGCTGAGCCTGCGCAAGCACATGGAAGAACAGGCCCGCAAGAAGCAGGAGCAGGAAGCCGAGGTGGTGCACTGACGCATGAGCACGCCACGTCTGCAATTGTTCTGCCTGCCGTATTCCGGGGCCAGTGCGATGGTCTACAGCCGCTGGCGGCGTAAAGTGCCCGAGTGGTTGAGTGTGCATCCGGTGGAACTGCCGGGGCGCGGGGCGCGTCTGGGCGAGCCGTTGCAGACGGACATGCAGGGCCTGGCCAGGCAACTGGCGCGGGAGATTGCGCGGCACCAGGACGGGCCTTACGCGCTGTTCGGGCATAGCTTGGGGGCCTTGCTGGCCTTCGAGCTGGCCCATGAACTGCGAGAACTGGGCGTGGCAGATCCGGTGGCGCTGATCGCTTCGGGAACCTCAGCGCCGACACGACGTGAAGACTACGACCGAGGTTTCGCAGACCCCAAGACCGATGATGAACTGAAGGCCGAATTGCGGGATCTGCAAGGCACGCCGGAGGAGGTTTTGGACAATCCCGAACTGATGGCGTTGACTTTGCCTATCCTGCGTGCCGATTTCATGATGTGTGGTCTGTACCGCTATCGCACGCGGCCAGGCTTGGAAGTGCCCATCCATGTGCTGGGTGGTCGTGAAGACAAGGCGACCCAGGAACAACTGCTTGCCTGGCAACTGGAAGGCAACAGCAGCTTTTCCCTCGACATGCTGGCGGGCGGCCATTTCTTTATCCACGAGCACGAATCGAAGGTGCTGCGTATCATCCGGGCCAACCTGGAGGTCGACCTGCGCAGGCACCGACAGTCCCTTTCAGGGAAGCATCAGGTCGCTGTGCCGGTGGGATGCTGAGTGCCCATTCGCGCTTTTCTCTACGTTCGCTTTACGCCTGTATAGGCTCTTGAAACGCGCCCACTATCGTCATGAGGTAGTGGGCATGGGTTTCAAGCCTTGCTGTGTTTCTGTTCCTTGCTCAGAAACGATCCTTCCAGGCACGCAGTTCGGCGAATACCTGTTCAGCACTTTCTAGCGAAGGATTGCGTTGCTGGCAGGCGTGTCTGACAGAGGCTTCCCTGGTGCGCAGGAACGGGTTGGTCGCCTTCTCCAGCGCGATGCTGGTGGGCAGGGTGATACGGTCTTCCTCGCGCAGGCGTGTGACTTCCTCCAATCGCCTGGTCACTTCCTGCTGGGTCGGTTCCACGGCATGGGCGAACCGCAGGTTGCTCAATGTGTATTCGTGGGCGCAGTAGACCAGTGTTCGTTCGGGCAATGCTGCCAGGCGCTCGAGTGAATGGAACATCTGCGCGGGCGTGCCTTCGAACAGCCGGCCACAGCCTGCGGCAAACAGGGTGTCCCCGCTGAACAGGCGCGGCAGTTCAGCGTCGTCCAGAAAAAATACGATGTGCCCGAGGGTATGCCCCGGTACGGCCAGGACCTGCAACTGCAGGCCGAGTACCTCCACGTGGGCGCCATCTTCCAGCGCATGGTCGCGCAGCGGGATCGTCTCGCGGGCGGGGCCGTGCACACGCGGTGCGCAGTGGGCTTTCAGGGCCGCGATGCCGCCGACATGGTCGGTGTGGTGGTGGGTGATCAATATGTCGCTCAGTCGCCAGCCTGGGTGCTGTTCCAGCCAGGCCAGTACCGGCGCGGCATCACCCGGGTCGACAACCGCGCAGGTCATTTTCTCGGGATCGGCCAGGAGCCAGATGTAGTTGTCGTTGAATGCGGGCAGGGCTTCTATCTGCAACATATGCCAGGTCGCCAAGTCATGGACAAAGGTGCATCCTAGGGTCTGTTTCCGTTTCGTCGCAAGCCACGTTGTCGCGACGACGGGAACAGACCCATGGCAAGCCATGGCGGGGGCAGGAGAGGATCATGACCGATGAAGTACGCCTGAAGGCCGATCCGCACTGGCTATCGCTGGTCGATGCGGCGGGTGGCTGGTTCGAGAGCGCACATGGCCAGCAGTTGCTGGCGCGTGAGCGTGGCCTGTTGGAGGCCGAGCTGGAGCGCTGCTTCGGCAGCTACCTCGTGCACTATGCGCCTTTTTCCGATAACCCCCTCGAATTGTCATCGATTCGCCACTGCGTACGCCTGGGCGCGCCTTTGAAAGGTGCCGATATCATCTGCGACGAGCAGGCCTGGCCATTGGGCGAGCATGCCGCCGACGTGGCGGTGTTGCAGCATGGACTGGATTTCAGCCTGTCGCCCCATGCGCTGTTGCGCGAAGCGGCTTTCAGCGTGCGCCCGGGCGGGCACCTGCTGGTGCTCGGCATGAACCCATGGAGTGCCTGGGGCGCGCGCAGGCTGGTCGCGGGTGGTGGTTTTCGCCAGGCTCGCTGCATTCGCCCGGCGCGTGTGGCGGACTGGCTGAGCCTGCTGGGCTTTGCACTGGAGAAACGCCTGTTCGGGTGCTATTGTCCGCCGCTTTCTTCGGCCCGCTGGCAGACACGCCTGACGCCGCTGGAAAACCTGGGGCAACGCTGGCAGGCACCGTGCGGCGGCTTCTACCTGTTGCTGGCGCGCAAGATGACGGTTGGCTTGCGACCGTTGCGCCAGGCGCGGCGCGAGCCGATGGGGCAGTTGCTGCCGATGCCGGTTGCCAAGGTCAGCCGGCGCAACACCGAATGATCCGATTTCAGAGAGTAGTGCTGTTCATATGAGCGATGAGCCGGTAGTGATCTATACCGATGGTGCCTGCAAGGGTAATCCCGGGCCGGGCGGTTGGGGGGCCTTGCTGGTCTACAAGGGGGTCGAGAAAGAACTCTGGGGCGGCGAGATCGAAACCACCAATAACCGCATGGAACTGATGGCGGCGATTCGTGCGCTGGCTGAACTCAAGCGCGGTTGCCAGGTGAAGCTGGTGACCGATTCGCAGTATGTGATGCAGGGCATCAATGACTGGATGCCCAACTGGAAGAAGCGCGGTTGGAAAACCGCGGCCAAGCAGCCGGTGAAGAATGCCGATCTGTGGCAGCAACTGGACGAGCAGGTCGGTCGTCACCAGGTGGCCTGGAGCTGGGTGCGGGGCCATACCGGTCACCCTGGCAATGAGCGCGCGGACATGCTGGCCAACCGTGGCGTCGACCAGGTGCGTCAGTCCAGGTGAAGCGCACCGTGCTTCCAATTCCATAATCCGTTCATGAGAGATTTCGCGCATGCGCAGCGTTGTACTGGATACTGAAACCACCGGTATGCCGGTGAGCGATGGTCACCGGATCATCGAGATCGGTTGTGTCGAGGTGATCGGACGTCGTCTGACCGGGCGCCACTACCACGTCTATCTGCAACCGGACCGCGAAGTGGATGAGGGTGCCATCGCCGTCCACGGGATCACCAACGAAGACCTGCTGGACAAGCCTCGTTTTCGTGAAGTGGCCGATGAATTCTTCGAATTCATCAAGGGCGCACAGCTGATCATCCATAACGCGGCGTTCGATATCGGCTTTATCAATAACGAATTCGCACTGCTCGGGCAGCAGGAACGTGCCGATATTACCGAGCACTGCTCGGTGCTGGACACCCTGTTGATGGCGCGTGAGCGCCATCCGGGCCAGCGCAACAACCTCGATGCGCTGTGCAAGCGCTATGGTGTGGACAACTCGGGCCGCGACCTGCACGGCGCCTTGCTCGATGCGGAGATTCTGGCCGACGTTTACCTGACCATGACCGGTGGCCAGACCAACCTGTCCCTGGCGGGCAATGGTGCGGATGTGGATGGAGGCGGGCGCGCCCAGCCTTCGCCGATCCGTCGCCTGCCCGCAGAGCGCGGCAAGGGGGTTGTGCTGGCGGCCAGCGAGCAGGAGTTGCAGGCCCATGCTGCACGCATGGCGGTCATCGAAAAGGCGGCGGGTGGTACCCCGCTGTGGCTGCAACTGGAGGCCGGGGAGCAGTAGTCCCGACCCGGCCGTAGGGTGCGCCATGCGCACCCATTACATGTATCGGTTGCCTACAGGCGCAACTGGCCGATTGCCTTGCTCAACTGGCCGGACAGTGCCGCCAGCTCCGAACTGGTGGTCGCGGAGTCCACCGTCTGCTGGACAGTGCGCTCGGTCACGTCACGGATACCGGTGACCGAGCGATTCAATTCTTCCGCCACCTGACTCTGCTCCTCGGCCGCTGCTGCGATCTGCGTATTGCTCTCGCGCATCTGCGCGACAGCGCCGGTAATCGCTTCCAGCGCCAGACCCGCTTCCTGAGCCTGCTGCACGCAGTCATCGGCCTTGAGCGAGCTTTCCTGCATGAACTCGACCGCGTCGCGGGTCATGCCTTGCAGGGCGGCGATCATTTGGGTGATTTCATCGGTAGAGACTTGCACGCGTTTGGCCAGGTTGCGCACCTCGTCGGCCACCACGGCGAAGCCTCGACCCATTTCACCCGCACGGGCGGCTTCGATGGCCGCGTTCAGCGCCAGCAGGTTGGTCTGTTCGGCAATGCTGTGGATGACACTCACCACACCATTGATCTTCTGACTGTCGGCCGCCAGTTGCCCGATGGTTTCGGCGGTCTGCTGAACGCCCCTGGAGAGGCTGTTGATGGAGTTCTCCACGCGCTCGACGACCCGGTGGCCTTCGCTGGCGAGGCGGTCGGCATTCTGCGACTGGTCCCGTGTATCCCGCGCATGTTCGGCGATGTGATGCACGGTAGTGGTCATTTCGTTGATGGCGGTGGCGGCCTGGTCGGTTTCGCTCTGTTGACCGAGCATGTCACGGCGCACTTCATTCATGTTCGCCGCCAGCCGACGGGCGTCCTCGTCCAGGCGTGCGGCTGAGTTGGCAACTGTGCCGACGATGCGCTGGTAGCCGGACTGCATGGCGTTGAAGGCGGTGGCCATCTGCCCGACTTCGTCCCGGCTGTTCAGGGGGACGCGGACCGAGAGGTCGCCGCTGCTTTCGACGTGCAGCATCACGTCCTTGAGGGTGTTCAGGTGGCTGAGCAGGAAGCGTATGAGGATCTGCGAGGCCGCCAGCAAGGCCAGCATGAGGACCATGACCGCGACGGCATAACTGAGGAAGTGCTGGCCCCAGACCTCGGGGAAGCCAGGGGCGCGTACCGCTACGGCGATATGCTGGCCATTCGGCCTGGCCAGGGTATAGGCCCCGATCAGGGGGTTGAGCTCGAAGAGTGCGTCGTGCTCGAGGGGCGTCCAGCCGGATGCCTGAAGGTTCTGCCCCTCCAGGCTCAGCGCCTGGCCTGCATCGAACCGATGAAGGTTGCTGGCCGAGGGCAGGGGCGTGTCGGCTGGCCAGCTTTCGAGCAGGGCAGCATATTGCCGGGCGGCACTCTGCGCATCGGTGCTGCGGGCCTGCTGTTCGATCTGTATGGCATACAGCACCAGCAGCAGGGTGGTGACGAAGGTCACCATGTTCAGCGCCCAGAACTTGTACTTCAGTGATAGGTCGCGCATCCAGACAATCATTGTGCTTCTTCTTCGATTGAGGGGTCGATCATCTATGCAATAGCGGCAGCTTCGCAAGTTGCTTTAGGTCTATCGTGCAGGCCGAAGAAACGACGTGCACAGGCGGTGGTGTGCGCCGCCAGCGCCTGCGGGCTTTCGCCCCGGTAGCGGGCCACGTCCTGCAGTACCTGGACGAGATAGGCCGGCTCGTTGAGGTTGCCTTTGGGGCGGGGCTTCAGGCTGCGTGGCAGCAGGTAGGGCGCGTCGCTTTCCAGCATCAGGCTGCCTTGGGGGATGTCGCGCACCAGTTCCTGCAAGTGGGTGCCGCGTCTTTCGTCGCAGACCCAGCCAGTGATGCCGATGTGCAGGCCCAGGTCCAGATAGGCATAGAGCGTCTTGCGCTCCCCGGTGAAGCAGTGGATCACCGCATCGCCGATATCGTCGCGGACGGACTTGAGGATTTCCAGCATGCGCTGGCTGGCATCGCGCTCGTGCAGAAAGACGGGCAGACCCGTTTCCGAAGCCAGTTGCAGTTGTGCTTCGAGTGCCGCCTGTTGCCGCTCCCGTGGGGAAAAGTCGCGATTGAAGTCCAGTCCGCATTCGCCGACCGCGCGTACCCGTTCTTCCTGCAACAGCAGCCGCAGTTGCCTTGCGCTATCCGTGCCCCAGTCCTTGGCATCATGGGGATGGACGCCGGCCGTGCAATAGAGGCGCGTGCCTTCAGGGTCCAGTTCATGACAGAGCGCCAGCGCCTTTTCGCTTTCATCCAGGCGGGTGCCGGTCAGCAGCATTTGCCATACCCCGGCAGCCTGGGCTCGTTGCAGGATGTCCTGGTGCCTGTTGGCGAAGCTGGGGTGCGTGAGGTTGACGCCGATATCCACCAGGGGCTCTGGCTGCTGGCTTTCACAGGTGCTGGGTGCGGTCATGGGGACTCTTTGGCAGAGGGTTGTGGCGGTATTGCCTGTGGTGGTCGATGAGAGGCTGTGCGAATCTTCGCACCGGTACCGGGTCAGCAAAAGCGGGAACGCCCCTTTTCATGCGCTTGCCTTCGATCATTCTGCTGCTTCTTCTGGCGCTGTTCATGTCGCCGGCCCACGCTCGCCTGGAAGGGCCACAGGCCTGGTTGCCGGTGGACCGTGGTGCGCGGCAGGTACGCGATCTTGCGCAGATTCGACGTGATGGAGTGCTGCGCGTGCTGGTCAACCAGAGCCGCAACAGCTCCGGCGAGGTCAAGGGCGAAGTCGTGGGTGTCGAGTATGCCCGCTTGCGAGCTTTCGAGCAGTTCCTCAATCGCGATGGACATCCCGGTCGCAGCATCACTCTGAAGATCATCCCCAAGGCCAAGGATCAACTGCTTGCCGCCCTGTTGCGCGGGGAGGGTGACATGGTCGCGCCAGGGGAGCGCCTGGGTATGCCCGCCGGTGCGGCGCTGAGCCGCAGCCGGGCGGTGGTCGCCGAGGTGCCGATGGTGCTGGTCGGGCGCAAGGGTGGCATGACCTATGCGAGCCTCGAACAATTGTCCGGGCGCAGCCTGGCATTGCCCGCCGGCAGTGCGGCCGGGCCTGCGCTGGCGCGTCTGAACGAAAGCCTGCTGGCCAAGGGCCGGGCGCCCGTGGTGATCGAGTGGGTCGATCCGAGCCTGGCGGTCGAGGACGTCCTGGAGATGGTGCAGGCCGGTATCTACCCGCTGACGGCGGTTGAGCTGACCATCGCCCAGCGCTGGGCCAAGGTGATGCCGAGGTTGCGGATCGAGCAGAAGATGACGCTGGGGGAAAAGGCTGGCATGCACTGGTTCCTGCCCAGGGAGACCAACATGCTGCAAGCCAGCGTGGATCGTTTTCTCAAGGAGTACCGTGCGCCGGCCAACCAGGACGCGGTGTTCGAGCGTGTCTATCGGCGCCTCTACCGCGTTCAGTACCCGCTGGACCGGACTGGCCGGCAGCGGCTGGATTCGGTGCGTACGGTGTTGCAACGGCATGCGCGCGAGCAAGCGTTCGACTGGTTGAACCTGGCTGCGCTGGCCTTCAAGGAGTCCACGCTCAACCCCGCCGCCCGTGGTGCCTCGGGCGCGGTCGGGCTGATGCAGGTGACGCCGGCGACCGCGCGCAGCATGGGCGTGGGGGATGTGCACCGGCTGGAAAACAATGTCCGCGCCAGCGCCAAATACCTGGCCAGTATCCGCCGGCAGTTCTTCTCCAGCCCGCGTCTGAACGAGCGGGAGCGCATGGCGTTCGTGCTGGCGGCCTACAACCTGGGGCCGCAACGGGTCCAGAGCATGCGCGCCGAAGCCCGTCGGCGGGGGCTGAACGCCGATCAGTGGTTCTTCCAGGTGGAGCGCGTGGCCCTGGAGAGCGTCGGCATGGGGGTGGTCAGTTACGTCAACAGCGTCAACAAGTACTACCTGGCCTATGCCCGTGAGCGCTACCGGTTGGAGCGCTAGCGCTCCTGCTCCGTCTCGTATTTGTCGAAGGCATCCCGGGCGATGGTCCGGCCCAGGGCGATCAGTTCGGGTGCCTTGTAGAATTCATAGAAGCGACAGGCGCGGCGCGGGACCGTGACCAGTACGTTGGGCGGGTAGCCGGCGATCTTGTACTGCGCGAGGGATGATTGCATCACCTCGAAGCTCTGGTTGATCAGCTCCAGCAACGACGCCGGTCCGCCGACGTCGATCACCACCGAGCCTTCGGCGGACTTCGGCGCGCCTTGGGTGGCCGGCGCGCTCGGCGGGTGTTCGTGTTGCAGCTTGGCGATCTGTTCTTCCAGCCCCTGGGCGCTGCGGCGCAGGAAGGGCAGGCGCGAGCTGATCGAATGAATGACCGTATCGAAACGCCCGGGCCGGCTGATCTCGGGCAACGGGTATTGCTTGTGGTTATTGCCGTTCAGGTTGACCGCGATGATCAGGTCGCAATGGCTGGAGACCACCGGGACGATGGGCAGCGGGTTGAGCAGCCCGCCATCGACCAGCATGCGCTTGCCCTGGATCACCGGGGTGAAGAGGCTGGGAATGGCCGCCGAGGCGCGCATGGCCAGCTCCAGGCTGCCTTCCTGGAACCAGATTTCCTGCTGGTTGGTCAGGTCGGTGGCGACCGCGGTGTAGGGGATCGGCAGGTCTTCGATGTCGATGTCACCGATGATCTCGCGCACCCGCGCGAAGACTTTCTCGCCACGCACCGCGCCGAGGCTGAAGCTCGGATCGACCAGACGCAGTACGTCGAGGTAGTCCAGGCTCTCGACCCAGGCACGGTACTCGTCCAGCTTGCCCGCGGCGTAGATGCCGCCGACCACGGCCCCCATCGAGCAGCCGGCAATGCAGCCGATCTCGTAGCCGCGTGACACGATCTCCTCGATGACGCCGATGTGCGCGTAGCCGCGCGCACCGCCGGAACCCAGTACCAGAGCCGCTCGCTTACCCATGTTTGCCTCCCCATCGACAGGGGCGCTAGCTTCGGGCCTGTGCGAATGAGGCGCAAGTGTCATCGTTCAAGGACCAGCCCACGCGCACGCATGTGCCGGCGCAGCAGCCATTTCTCCAGTTCCGAACCAAGCAGCACCACCAGCGCGGCGGCGCACACCTTAAGCCAGTCGCCGAGCGCCAGCGCGGTAGCGCCGAACAGGTTCTGCATCGGCGCGGTGTAGGTATAGAGCAACTGCAGTACCGCGCAGGCGGCGATGGTCAGCAGGATCCAGGGATTGCCCAGCAGACCTTCGCGGGTGAGCACACTGCCGTGGATATGCCGGCTGCTCAGCAGGTAGAACATTTCCGCCATGACCACGGTGTTCACGGCCAGGGTGCGGGCGGTCTCCAGACTGGCGCCCTGTTGCAGCTCCCAGAGGAACAGGCCGAGGGCACCGGCCATCATCAGCACGGACACCAGTACCACGCGCCAGACGAAGAAACCCGACAGCAATGGTTCGCTCGGTGGACGTGGCGGGCGACGCATGATGCCGCGCTCGGTCGGTTCGGCGGCAAGGGCCATGCCGAGGGTGCAGGAGGTCACCATGTTGATCCAGAGCACCTGGGCCGGCGTCAGCGGCAGGGCGAACTGGAACAGGATGGCGCTGATCACGATCAAGGCTTCGCCGCCGTTGGTCGGCAGCATGAACAGGATGAATTTCTTCAGGTTGTCGTAGATCGCCCGGCCTTCGCGCACGGCATTGCCGATGGTGGCGAAGTTGTCGTCCACCAGCACCACGTCGGCGGCTTCCTTAGCCGCTTCGGTGCCTTTCAGTCCCATGGCCACGCCAACGTCGGCACGCTTGAGGGCCGGCGCGTCGTTGACGCCGTCGCCGGTCATCGCCACCACCTGGCCGCAGGCCTGCATGGCTTGAACCAGGCGCAGCTTGTGCTCGGGGCTGGCGCGGGCGAACACGTCGATGTCCATCACCACCTGGCACAAGGCTGCATCGCTCATCAGTGCCAGTTCGGCACCGGTCAGCGCGGGCCGGCCAACGCCGATGCCCAGCTCGGCACCGATGGCCCGGGCGGTATCGGCATGATCGCCGGTGATCATTTTCACGCGGATGCCCGCCGCGTGGCACTCGGCCACGGCGGCGATGGCTTCCTCGCGAGGCGGGTCGATCATGCCGACCAGCGCCAGCAGGGTGAAGCCGCCCCGGTCGATGTCATCGAAGCCGAGCAACTGCTGGCTGTCGTCGACATGGCGGCTGGCCAGTGCGAGCAGGCGCAAGCCCTGGGCGGCGGTATCGGTGGCCATGCGCCGCCAGTAGTCCGGGTCCAGCGGTTGCTCGCCGTCGAGGCCGAGTTGGCGGTCGCAGATTTCCAGCAGTCGCTCCGGCGCGCCGACCATGAAGATGTGGCTCTGCCCCGGCCCCGCGTGGTTCAGGCTGGCGCGGAAGCGATGTTCCGATTCGAAGGGGATGCTGTCACGGCAGGGCCAGGCCGTCAGCACCTGTTGCGCCTGCAGGTCGAACTTGGCTGCCAGCACCAGCAGCGCGGCCTCGGTCGGGTCGCCTTCGATCCGCCAGCCCTGTGCTTCGGGATGGATGCGCGCATCGTTGCACAGCAGGCAGGCGTGGCCGATCCGTTGCAGGCGTTGCCGCTCCTCGGGCAACGGCTCCGTGCCGTCGCGACGGATCTCGCCCAGCGGGGCATAACCGACACCGGCGACCTGGTAGCGGGCGTCGGCGCAGATCACCCGCTGCACCGTCATCTCGTTGCGGGTCAGGGTGCCGGTCTTGTCTGAACAGATCACCGTCACCGAGCCGAGCGTCTCCACCGCTGGCAGGCGGCGAATGATTGCCTGGCGGCGCGCCATGCGCTGGACACCGAGGGCCAGCATCACCGTCATGATGGCGGGCAGGCCCTCGGGGATGGCCGAGGCGGTGAGGGCGACGGCCATCATGAACATCTCGCCGGGATCGTGGCCGCGCCACAAGGTGCCGAGGGCGAAGGTCGCCGCGACCAGACCGAGGATCGCCAGCGCCAGTGCACGACCGAAGCGGTCGATCTGCCGCAACAGCGGTGTGGAGATGGCCTGTACACGGGCCAGCATACTGTTGATCTTGCCCAGTTCGGTGTTGGCGCCAGTCGCCACCACCAGGCCACTGGCCTGCCCGTAGACCACCAGGGTGCCGGACCAGGCCATGCAGTAACGGTCGCCCAGGGCAGCGTCGGCGGGTACCGCGTGCTCGCTCTTTTCCATCGGCAGCGACTCGCCGGTCAGCGCGGCTTCGTCGACCCGCAGGTTGCGCACGTCCAGCAGCCGCAGGTCGGCGGGCACCTTGTCGCCGGAAACCAGCAGCACGATATCGCCGGGTACCAGCTCGCTGGCATCCACTTCGATGCGACGACCATCGCGCAGTACGCTGGCCCGGCTGCTGAGCATGTTGCGGATGCTGTCCAGGGCGCTTTGCGCCTTGCCTTCCTGGATGAAACCGATGATGGCATTGACCAGCACCGCGGCGAAGATCACCCCGGTATCGACCCAGTGCCCGAGCAGTGCGGTGACCACGGCGGCGCCGAGCATCACGTAGAGCAGGATATTGTGAAATTGCATCAGGAAGCGCAGCAGCGGCCCGCGGCGCGCCACTTCCGGTAGTCGATTGTCGCCGTGTTGCTGACGTATCCGGGTGGCCTGCTCCGTGGTCAGGCCGTTGCGCTCGCTGCTCAGGGCCTGGAGACATTCACTGGCGGCAAGGCTGTGCCAGTTCGGGTCTTGGGGTGCGGGCATGCTGGACTCCTGTCGTGGCGCTGGGGCGGGATCGGTGAAAGACCCTACGCAAGACAAGGAGTACGGACAAGGCGCTTGCCTGCGTCTTTGTCAGAAAAGATTACCGTCCGTCGTCAGCACCCGGAAGGCGGTCTTGAGCGACACAGGGCTGGATCGTGAGCCAATTACGTCCACATCTGCAGGCGCCGCATCGAGCACTTTCGCGCTACTCTTGCCCCCCACGATTCGATCTGCGGAGGTGAGCATGACACTGGGCGAACTGCTGCAATGTGTACGGGCCAACCCGGACTCGGTACTGGTCCCTGCCAGTTGGGGGCAGGGACGGGCGGGCTTCGGCGGGCTGGTGGCGGCGCTGCTCTACGATGTCATGCGCTCGCGGGTCACGACTGGACGTCCCGTACGTTCGCTGTCGGTCAGTTTCGTCGGGCCGTTGCAGGTCGATGTGCCGGTCAGTTTTCAGGTCGAGGTCTTGCGCGAGGGTTCCTCGGTCAGCCAGCTTCTCGGGCGTGCCGTCCAGAATGGCAGTGTGGTCACCCTGATCCAGGGCAGCTTCGGCGCCGCGCGTGATTCGAGCGTCTCCGTGGATGCGGAGGCCGCCCCCGCCATGCCTGCGCCGGATGATTGCCGCGAGCTGCCTTATATCCAGGGTGTGACGCCCGAGTTCACGCGCCACCTGGCCCTGCGCTGGGCCGTGGGTGGCCTGCCGTTCAGTGGCAGCGATTCACGCGAGATGGGCGGTTGGGTGCGTTTGCGCGATGAAGCCCCGGCAGTGCCGCTGGACGAAACCCATGTGCTGGCCCTGGTGGATGCCTGGCCGC